>JANOBH010000001.1:0-3157 GCA_031411535.1 Chthoniobacter sp.
GAAGTAGGGCGCCCACACACAGTGCCGGCGCGCTGTTGCGCTTGGCTCCGTAAGCTCCCACTGGGAGCCAAGCGCTCCAGCGCGCCCACGTGGCGCTCCTGCGCCCGGACTCCCAACTAATCTCACACTCTCCAAGCAACGCCTGCTGCGATCACCCTTTGGTGATTCCATTTCCAGCAAAGGAAACTCCCTGCGATCTCTGCGCGTTCGCGCCTCTGCGTTAAAATCCAAGTGCTCCAACCGCATGGATACGGCTACGCGCAGCGGGGTGCGCCTCCGCCCATTCATCCCCCCAATGAAATCTTTTCACTTCGCCTCCCCCCGCCGCGCCGCTAAAAACGGCACCGCTTTGAACGCGACCACCACACCATCCGCAAACCCTCTCCGCGAGGGCCTCGCCAGCCGGCCCGTGCCCCAGCCGTGCAGCATCGTCATCTTCGGCGCGTCCGGCGATCTCACCTACCGCAAGCTCATCCCGGCCCTCTACAATATCGCCGCCGATGGCGACCTCCCCGCCGCGCTTTCCGTCGTCGGCTTTGCCCGGCGGGAAAAGACCGACGCCAGCTTCCGCACCGAGCTTCAGGAGGCCGTGCGCAAATTTTCCCGCTCCGGCATCAATGACGAAGTGTGGACCAGCTTCGCTGAGCGCCTCTTCTACCACCGTAGCGAATTCGGCGACGCCGACGGCTACACCCGCCTCGCCGAGCGCCTCGCCGAACTCGACGCCGAACGCGGCACACGCGGCAACCGCCTCTTCTACCTCTCCGTCGCCCCCAGCGAATTCGACGGAATCCTCCAGCACCTCGCCGCCGCCGGCCTGAACCAGACCACCGAGGGTGCCTGGACGCGCGTCATCGTCGAGAAACCCTTTGGCACCGACCTCGCCACCGCGCAGGAGCTGAACAGCGTCGTCAGCAGGACCTTTCACGAAAGGGACACCTTCCGCATCGACCACTTCCTCGGCAAGGAGACCGCGCAGAACATCATGGTCCTGCGCTTTGCCAACGGCATCTTCGAGCCGCTCTGGAACCACCGCTACATCGACCACGTCCAGATCACCGCCGCCGAACCCCTCGGTGTCGAAGCCCGCGGCCCCTACTACGAGAGCGCCGGCGCGCTCCGCGACATGGTGCAAAACCACCTCCTCCAGCTCCTCTGCCTCGTCGCCATGGAGCCGCCCACCGACCTCGCCGCCGACAGCGTCCGCGACGAGAAAGTGAAAGTCATCCGCTCCCTCCGCCCGATGTCCCCGGAGGATGTCGCCCGCGATGTCGTCCGCGGCCAGTACACCGCCGGCGCCATCGGCGGCCAGGAGGTGAAAGCCTACCGCACCGAGGAGCGCGTCTCGCCCACCAGCGCGACGGAGACCTACGTCGCACTCAAGGCAAACGTGGATAACTGGCGCTGGGACGGCGTCCCCTTCTACATCCGCGTCGGCAAACGGCTCCCCAAAGGCGCGACCGAGATCGCCGTGCAGTTCAAGAACGCACCCGGCGTCCTTTTCAACAAAGGCGCGGAAGACCTCGACGCCAATGTCCTCGTCATCCGCATCCAGCCCGACGAGGGCATCTCGCTACGCATGCAGTGCAAAATGCCCGGCGCCGCGCTCCGCATCGAGCCGGTGAAGATGGATTTCCACTACGGCACCAGCTTTGGAAAAGCCTCGCCCGAAGCCTACGAGCGCCTCCTCCTCGACGCCATGAGCGGCGACGCCACACTCTTCGCGCGCCGCGACGAAGTGGAAGGCGCATGGCGCTTCATCGACCTCATCGAAGCCGCCTGGCACGACTCGAAAACCCCGCCGCCGCTCTGCGAATACCCCAGCGGCTCCTGGGGTCCGAAGGAAGCCGACGAGTTGCTCGCACGGGACGGCAGAGCTTGGAGAAGAATGTGAAAGGTATTTTTTTGAAACGCAGAGGCGCAGAGACGCCGAGGGCGCGGGAAAGAAAATGCCTCCCGTGTGCCGATGCCTTCCTCTGCGCCTCCGCGCCTCTGCGTTGATTCTTCCCATGTCCGCCACCCTCGACATCCCAGCGCTCGGCACGCCCGTCCCGATCGGCCAGATCAATCGCGAGCTGAAAAAGCTCTGGGACACCGGCGACGGCGCCGCACCGACCCGCGCCTCGCTCGTCAATTTCGCCATCTACTGCCGCAGCACCGAGGCGATGGCGCAGAACACGGAGCTGATCTCGCAGTTCACGCGCAACCACGCCTGCCGCGCGCTGCTCATCTGCGTCTGCCGGCAGGCGCCCGAGCGCCGCATCTCCGCGTGGGTGAATGCCCACTGCCACCTCTCCCGCGCCGGTGCGAAGACCATCTGCTGCGAGCAGATCAGCTTTCTACTCGAAGGCGAAATCAAAGGCCGCCTCACCAACATCGTCTTCTCCCATCTCGACAGCGACCTGCCGCTCTACTTCTGGCTGCAGGGCGATCTTTCCACGAATCTCAACCCCACCCTCTGGCCCTGGATCGACCGCCTCATCATCGACAGCCTCGGCTGGAGCGCCCCGCGCGAGCAGTTCGACCGCCTCCGCCAATCGCTCACCACCACCAAGGCCACGCTCACCCTCCGCGACCTGAACTGGACGCGCTCGCTCTACCTCCGCCAGGCGCTCGCGCAGTTCTTTGACACGCCCGAGCACCTCGCCCACCTCCCCGCGCTCGCCGAAGTCCGCATCCGCCACGCGCCCGGCCATCGCAGCACCGCGCTGCTGCTCGCCGGCTGGCTCGCCGGGCAACTCGGCTGGCAGTTGAAAACGGCCGAGCCGCTCGCGTTCGAGAGCGCCGCGCAGCGTCCCGTCGCCATCCATCTCGACGAGAGCCCCGGCGCCGCCCTCTCCGGCTGCACGCTCACCTGCGGAGCCGCCACATTCCGGCTCCGGCGGGAAAACGGCGAACGCTACCTCCACGCCGACATCCAGCTCCCCGGCGAGCGCCACTTCACGCATCTCCTCCCCGCCGGCCCCGACACCACGCTCGATCTCCTCGAAGAGGAAATGACCCGCGGCCCCCGCCACAGCATCTACCTCCGCGCACTGGAGGCGATCACGCCGCTGCTCTAAGCGGCGGTGAAATAAGTAGGCAAGGCATTCTGTCCGGGCGCAGGAGCGCCAGGCCCGGCGCGCAGGAGCGCTTGGCTCCGAATAAGACCTGCGGA
>JANOBH010000002.1:0-3453 GCA_031411535.1 Chthoniobacter sp.
CGAGCGTGGTCACTTCGCGCAGATAGCTCATGCCCTGGTAGCCGGCGATGACGACGATGCGGCCGCGCGCGAGTTCGTCCTGCACGCGGAAGGGACGCACCTCGATGATGCGCGCGTCGGCGTGGCGGTCGTTGGTGATGATGCCGGACTGGCTGCCGGTGAAGCTGATCGCATCGCCGCCGAGGTCGCGGATGGCGATGGAGAGCAGCGCCATGGAAATGCGCTCGCCGGCGGTCAGCAGCATGTCGAGTTCGCGCCGGTCGGGGTTGGGCGAGATTTTCTTCGCCAGCCCGAGCAATTCGTCTGTCGTGTCGCCCATGGCAGAAACGACGACGCAAACATCGTAGCCCTGCGCCTTGGTCTTCATCACGCGCTCCGCCACCGCGCGGATTTTGTCGGCATCAGCCACGCTGGAACCCCCGTATTTCTGAACGACAATCGGCATGCGCAGGAGTGTCGCCGCCGCGGCACGCATGCGTCAATCCGTCCGATTGGCCGTACGCCTCGCGGCCGCCGTTCCGAGGCAGCCCCGCGCGAGTTTTGCCTCGAAGGAAGCGGCCAAGCAGTGCAGTGAATCCGCATGGTCACCATGATAGTTCGGCTTGCCGACCTGGAATTTCTCTCTCCGCACGATTTAGGCGGAGGGCTTTCGGCTGCCGAAATCATCTCGCGATCCGGAAGCAATTCGACTACCTGCCGGGGGACGTCCACATCGAGGTCAGCGATGGCGTTGCCACCATCCAGTTCGAGGGAGCGTCCGCGCAGGAGCAAACGGAGGCTCGCCGGCTCTTCGAGAAGGCAGCGAAACGGGCGAAGAGCGGCGAGTTTCGGAAGGCGAAGGACATCTACGCTCGGGTGCTCGAACTCGATCCCGCAATGGCCGAAGCGCGGCGCGAACTGGCGATGACGCTGTTTGAACTCGGCGAGATGGAAGACGCGAAGAACGAGTTGATCGACGCGCTCCGCCTGCACCCAGACGATGTGGGAAGCTACGTGGTGCTTGGGAACATCTACGTGAAACACGAACGCGATCTCGCCACGGCAGCGCGCTTTTTTACCCGTGCGCTGGAATTGAGTCCTGGCGACCCGTATGCGCTGAACAGCCTCGCGGCGGTTTCTTCGGAACTTGGCGACCAGGCGAAGGCGCTCCGGTGTTTCGACGATGCGATCACCGCGCATCCTCAGTTCGCCAATGCCTGGCTCGGAAAGGCGATTCTCTTTCATCGGGAGGACAAGCCGGAGCAGGTCGTCGAGGTACTCGACGCGATGTTCAACCGCGCCGAGATGATGGATGCACGGTCGCAGCCGGTTTTCGCCGAGGGGCGAAGGCTCTACTTGAGCGCACGAAGCAAAATTGCGGACGCACAACTCTCCGATGGCTTTAAGGCCCTCGAAACTTTCAAGGGAGAGATTGCCACGCTCTCCGGCTATGCTGTGAAAGTGCGAACGGAGATGGTGCCGGGGCAACTCAGTGGCGTTGCGCAGATGGCGTGGAAACGCGGGCGGGATCATCACATTGTGCAAATAAGCGAGAACCCCCCCCCCCCCGATTGTCAGCACATCGAGGCCCACGAGCTCACGCACATCCGGCTCGAATCGCTCGCGCGGAAACGTAATCGCAATCGGTGGTTCGCCACCACGGCGGCGTCCCGGGAACTGGCGATCCGCTCGCTCGCACCGGACGTCAGGAAGCTGGAACGGCAGGGCTACTCCGGCGATGCAATCACGCAGGTCGTGCTCGACCTCGTGGGCGGTCTCTGTGGCTGCGTCTTCAATACACCGCTCGATATGTGGATCGAGACGCTGCTGCATCGCGAACTTCCCGCGCTGCGCCACGCGCAGTTTGTCTCGCTCCACCGGCTCGCGAGTGAAGCGCTCGCCGCCACGATCAATCCGGAGATTCGCAAGCTTACACCGCCCAAAGTCCTCCGAGCCCTCACCGCGCTCAATGGGGCGTCCGCACTCTTCCTCGACGACTTCACGCACGGCGCCACCGCCTTCTGGCCGCACTACCAGCGGCTCGATGGCGCCGATCTCTCGCCCCGTCTTTTCCAGCTTTGGAAAGATCGCCGCGACGCGCTCCAGCCGGGCGACGAATACGACACCGTCGATGCCTTCGCCGACCTCCTCGGCCTGCGCGGCTGGTATGAGTGGAAACCCGACCCCGGCACCCACGAAGTCACCGAGGCGCCGGAAAAGGAAGGCACGACCAACCCGGAACTGCTGAGGGAGAAGTATCCCGCTGCCGTCTGGTTCCTGCTCGACGCGCTGAAGCGCTACGCACGCATGGACGTTGAGCAAGTCCGCGAGATCGCCTTCGAGATCGGCATGCTCGGTCGCAGCGGCCTCGACTTCGCCGACCCCGAGCCGAAATACCCGCTCCAGACGCTCCCCGGCGAAACCTTCACCGGCCTCCAGCTCATGTGCCTCATGCACGCGGGCTTCAAACGCCTCGCGCCTGAGCAGGAAACCGGCATGGACCTCGACGCGCCGTTCCTCACGGCGCTGGAGCTCTTCACCGCCGAACAGGGGGAGGCATAAGCGAGATGCCAGGAGCCGTCTCTCCATTCCCGAAGCAGTTCCCCGAGAAGCTCGCGAGCTACTGCGAGCAGATCAACGAAGCCATCCGGGGAAACAAACACCACGACACGCGGCGGCATCTTTTCCTGAACTTCCTCCGCGAGGCCTTCAAGATCGACCCGCTGGAAGTCGAACTCGAAAGCAAGATCACCGTTGGCGAATTGCGCGGACGCATCGACGCGCTTTACCGGCACATCATCGTCGAGGTGAAGAGCGACTTCGACGGCGAGCGCGATGACGCCCAGCGCGAGCTGAAGAAATATTTCGCCTCGCGGCCCAAGCCCGCCAACTACATCGGCCTCGTCACCGACGGCCAGCGGTTTGAGGCGTGGCACCTGAACCATCGCGGCGAACTCGCCTCCATCGGCGAAACAAAACTGCGGGCGGACGACCCGCTCGGCGCGTGGCGCTGGCTCGACCAATTCCTCTCCACCGGCATCAAGCGCATCCCGTCGAGCGACGAACTCGTTCTCCGCTTCGGCGTCCAGACGGCGATCTTCAGCAAAGCCGCCGACCGCCTCCTCGCGCTTTACGAGCGCGTGAAGGACGAGCCCCTCGTCGCCGTGAAGTTCCGCGAATGGAACACACTCCTCGCCAAGGTCTATGGATCCGCGCTCGGCAAGCCCGCACTCTTCATCAATCACACCTACCTCACGCTCATCTCGCGCATCATCGTCACGCTATCGCTCAAAGGCGCGGCGCCAAAGAAGAGCGACCTGCGCGGCCTGCTCGACGGCTCCTACTTCGCGCGCCAGCTCAATCTCAAGAACCTCGCCGAGCCCGACTTCTTCTCGTGGGCGCTCGAGACCGAAGCCGAGGCCGACTTCCTCGCGCTGATCAGCGATCTCTTCGCCCACTTCACGATCTTCGATT
>JANOBH010000003.1:0-5380 GCA_031411535.1 Chthoniobacter sp.
GCACGCTCCCGGCATCGCCCACGCGCTCGTGACCAAAATACGCGGCCATGATACCAAGTGATGCGAGACTGCGCACCATATCGGCCTCTTCCCGAAGTTCAGCGATCTGGGCCTCATGCGCACGCTCAATTGCTTCCGCCTCCGTTCTGGCAGCCCGCACCGCCGTCAGAGCCGTTTCGGCGGCAGGTGGTGGAGTTTCGGTTGGCGCTTCTTTCCCAGACACGACGGATTGCGCGAACTCGGTTACGGCGACCTCAGCCCGAGCGAAAACGTCCTGAGATTCTGTGTCTGAGGTCGATTTAGTTTTTTTGGGAGTGGGAGGGTTTTGAGCAACGTGGTCGTCTGTTGCTTTTCCTTCGAACCACGAAATGACTTTGGCGGCAAAGGCGTGTAAATCAGACAATCCAACACTCTCTACCAGTCCCTCACGGTTGGTCTGGTCTTGAAGGTTTGGATTGGAAACCTTTGAGATCATTACCGCGCCCACTGCCTGATGATAAGCTAACTTCCATCCCTTGCGGGATATGGCTGCGGGGTTTGCTGCCCTCCGCATAGACAGTGATAGCCAGTCGCTAGTGCCCTTGGGATCGCCATATGGCTTAACACGAAATCCGTCCCGGTAAATGCGGATACCACGATTGGCTTTTAGAAAGCTTTGAACTTGCGCTGACTCCTCCGCATCACCCTTTCCTTGCACGAAAACATGCAACAGCATCCGGGTTGGGCCGCATCGGCTAATTTGATTCGGAATCCCGTTTTCCTTTGATCCGTGACCCATCCATTCACGCCACGGCAAAGGCCCCTGTTGATACGTTCGCGAATGCTGGGCTGACGACATCATGAGAGTCACTTCTTCGCCCGCGTCTCCCTCTTCAGTGATCACAGGGACGATTTCCGCTTCCACTTTCCACGTTGACTGACCTAATAGGTCATCAGGCGCGGCGACTTCCCCATCAACCCCTTCCAGACGCAAACCTGTGTCCATCTCGATGGAAAAGTCTTCTCGGTCTGCGAATGGAGAAAGCATCAGTGACAACTCGTCGGCCAGTTCAGTCAGGCGTTCCTTGCTCCAAGTGTCCTTCAGCCCTCGTAGAATCATCCGAGTTCCATGTGGAAAGTCCGCTCGGTCATCAGACACAGGGTCAAAATCAAGATGGTCGAGCAAATAGACCTCGTGGGCGATGGTCTCGAGTCGCTGCCCGCGAACTTGATAGCGATCCCACTGAATATCCAACTCCACCGCCGACGGCCTCAGATTCGGGAACAATTCTGGCTGTTTTTCTTCCTCTGAGGTGAGCTTTCGCCGAGTTTGCAATGTCGTGCGTTGGCACAGTCGGTCGAGCCCAAGGCGCCCCAGCCCTTTTTCGCCCGTTTGAACCCGCCCTGCTTTTGAGAGGCGAGAGTCCTGCTTGTTGGTAGTACCTATGCAGAGCCAGTGCTCGCGTAATTCATCCTCAGTCATGCCATGTCCGTTGTCCGAGAGGACCAGCGTGGCGCCCTCAGTACCAAGGCCCGTGAATTGGAGCTTCACCCTTCGGGCGTCAGCATCGTAAGCGTTCTTGACCAGTTCAACGATTGCGGTGTTGGAACTGGCGACGCTCTCGCGACCGAGTTGCATGGCCACGCGAGCGCTGACCGAGAACGCAGCCGGAGCCAGCGGAAGTCTGGCTGGCTCATGAAGATTAGTTTTCATGAAAGGAGTGCTCATCAATCGCTTTTGGGAAAACCATCGGGCAAGGGAATCTCTCGAACGGCCCCCACTGTCAGGTGACGGCAGCGAATACGTTGGTTGAGGAAATCGTTCGTACTTTGAGTATGAACCGATGTCATGAGTTCGCGGCAAGTGTCGGCAGATTTGTCTCGTGGTTCACAGACAATGAGATGATTTTCAACGGCAACGGGCTTCATTCCAAGAATGACGGTGGCAGCAGCACGATATGGGTCACCCGGGCGCGAAGTTCGGCGGAGAACCACGAAAGGCGGCTGGTAAGCGAGGCCTTCGTGACGGCGTTTCTCCGAAATGCGGATGACATCTTCCCAAACAGGGATATTGCGCGGATGAATATAGCGACGGAGCGGACCTGATTCATCATCGCGGTGAGGAACTACGCGGCCAACGTGTACATCAAAATAGCCGCCGACCGTGCCGTTAGCTCGCGTCCGTGGTTTCGGCCAGCGACGAAGCTTCGCGTCCGTGCCTGCGCGACGCAGCACCTCCAAACGAAAGACATCCACATCCGCGAAGTCGTCGAAGATGCCGTGGTGTTTCACCGAGCATACCTCGGCGAGATCACTCACGCGCTCGCGCCACTGGTGCTGGAAACTGCCTGAGCGCAGCACATCCGGCAGCACCGCGAGCAACCGCGTGCCCGGTCGCGAGTGTTCGAGAGCCCAGACCACGAACATCGCCGCATCCGAGATGCGTCCGCCTTTCCACTGGCAATCGGCCTTCGGATCGGAGGTCAAAAACGGCGGATTCATCGCGAGGTGTGTGGCGCGTGCGTAGAGCTTACGCTGCTTCAATCCGTCGCCAACACGGATGAACGGAAGCAGCTTTCTCCAACCCGGCGGCAGCTTTGCGACACCGCCGTGTCGCTGACGTGCGAGCAAGGCGAGTCGGAACTTTGCAGCTTCTACAAACTCCGGCTGCAGATCTGTCCCTGCGAGACATCCACCCCACGCTTTCAACGTGGCGCTCAAGTTTCCAGCAAGCGGGAGTCGGCGCGCGGCGGCGAGGAGTAGATCGGCCGCGCCGACTGCCGGGTCGTAAATGA
Source organism: Chthoniobacter sp. (assembly GCA_031411535.1). Lineage (GTDB taxonomy): Bacteria > Verrucomicrobiota > Verrucomicrobiia > Chthoniobacterales > Chthoniobacteraceae > Chthoniobacter. The sequence goes on from JANOBH010000003.1 coordinate 2,775, forward strand.
AATGCACGTGAGGGTCGAATGTGAGTGAGCCGAAAAGTTTCTCGGCGAGTTTCGAGCCTGTGAAGAACACGCCCCTCGCGCGCCGTATCTCTAGCCCGACCAACCGCCGCAACTCCGCGCCCGCCGTTCCGTCCAGGCAGGCGGCTACGCGCTTCGCTTTGTCTCCGTCGATTCTCGGCAAAACGGCAAGCGCCCGCAGTTCCCTCGTGAATTCGCGGTAGCCCGAGAAATCATGCTGTAGATTGCTGGAAGGTAGCGCGTTCAATGTGACAGGATTACTGATGAGATTCGCGAACCGGAAGCGATTCCATCTAGGAAGTCATATTTCCATCGCGCGCCCCGAGAACCCTGCTCCGGGAGAGCACAGTCGCTCAGCAGGAGCGGGATGAACCGGCGGCCCGCGTGGAAAGGATGAGGGATGAGGGATGAAGGATGAATCGGCACTTCCGCCTTCAGCCGCTCCGCCAACCGCCGCACCCGCGCCTTGTCCGCGTGGTTGTGGCTGAGGAAGACGTCGTAGCGGAAGTCCGGGGGCTGGGGCATGGCGAGGGTTTTCCGCGTGACCGCTTGAAGCCGTTGCCGGTCATCGCTGGGGTCTAGTTATCGACCTCGGCTCAGTGGCGCAAGCGGCGATCCGCTTTCACCGACGCCGCAATTTCAGCCGCGCCCAGCGCTGCCGGATGGTATCGGTCCGCGGGCAGCCGTGGGCGGTTTTCGTGCAGCGGAACGGCCCGGCCGAGCGAGTGCTCCCGTCTTGCCCAATTGCGGCGCTTCGCTGATAGACTGCGCCGTGCTTTCTATCTCCACCTGCTGGAACTCCTCGCGTCACACCGATGGCGAAGTCATGTGCCGCGAACTGCTCGACATGGGCTTCGACCGGATCGAGCTCGGCCACGGCATCCGCCTTTCCCTCATGGACGGCATCCTGAAAATGTACGAGGCCGGAAAGGTGCGCTTCTCCAGCCTCCACAATTTCTGCCCGCTCCCCATCGAGATCCTCCGCGCGTCGCCTGACTGCTACAAATTCTCCTCGCCCGACACCCGCGAGCGCGACCGGGCGCTGAAGCATTCGTATCAGACCATCGACTTCGCCCAGCGGCTCGGCGCGGAGTTCGTCGTCCTGCACCTCGGTCGCGCGCCGATCGACGGCTACACGGAGAAACTGCTGCGCCTCACCGAGGTCGGCATGGGAAGCTCGCGCGGCTTTGTGAAGGAAAAGCTGGAGTGCATCCGCAAACGCGAGGAGCAGGTCCCGCCCTACTTCCAGCGTGCGCGCGAGTGCCTGGCGCGGATCGCGGAGCATGCGGAGAAAAAGGGGGTGAAGCTCGGCGTCGAGAGCCGGCACAGCTATGAGGAGATCCCGAATGAGCGCGAGATGATCGAGGTGCTCAATGAGTTCAACGTCCCGCACGTCGGCTACTGGCACGATTTCGGCCACGTGCAGGTGAAGCACAACCTCGGCTTCCTCGATCACGTCGAGTGGATGCAGACCATCTCCCCGCGCCTGCTCGGCTGCCATCTGCACGACACGGCGTGGCCGGGGCACGACCACATGGCCCCGTTCACCGGCGACGTGGAGTACGACAAGCTCCTCGCCTTTCTGCCAAAGGACACGCTCTACGTCTTCGAGATGAGCCCCCGCCGCACGCGCGAGGAGATCATGGAATCGCGCGACAAGTGGGTCGCCAAATTCGGCGCGTGAACTCCGCGGCCAGGCAGACAGTGGAGGTCCACGAAATGCACGAAAGGGCACGAAAGGAATCCGGCCAAGCGGTTTCACCCTGGAAACGGCGGGGGAAAGAACCACGGATTCCACAGATGACACGGATGGAAGAAGCCCCGAAACGTCCGGCGACTCTTTCCGCGCACCGCTTCGGCGAACAGGACGCTTCACGCGGGGCTCTGGAAATCCGTGAGATCCGTGTAATCCGTGGTTTCAAATTCCGGACTTAGGTTCATTGCCCCGCTGCTTTTCGTGCCTTTCGTGTATTTCGTGGACCCCATTTCTACCCATCCGATGAAACGCCTCGCCCTGCTTCTCATGCTCGCCCTTTTCACCCTTGCACCGCTCCGCGCGCAGGACGCCGAGACGCCGCAGGCCGCCATCCACGCGCTGCGCGAGACCCTGACCGAGGCGATCAACAAAGCCGACTGGGACGCGATGGCCGCCTGCCTGCATCCCGACGTGGTCATCACCTACCAGAACGCCGAGGTCGCCCGCGGCCGTGCGGACGTAAAGGCCTACCAGCAGAAGATGACCAGCGGCCCCGAGGCGATCCTCGCCAGCTTCCGCGCCGCTGTGAAGCAGGACGCCCTCACGATCCTCCCCGGCGGCGCCGCTGCCCTCGCCACCGGCAGTTCCGTGGAAACCTACGACATGGTCCACGGCTCCGACCTCATCCTGAACGGACGCTGGACCGCCACGGTCGTGAAAGCGGACGGTCAGTGGCTCGTGGCCGCGCTGCACTGCTCGGCGGACCTTTTCAAAAACCCGATCGTCGCCGCCACGAAGAAAGCCGGCACGACCGCGAGCATCGGCAGCATCATCATCGGGCTCATCGCCGGCTGGTTCATTGGCCGGAAGCGGGTGATTTGAAGTCCCACGC
>JANOBH010000004.1:0-19308 GCA_031411535.1 Chthoniobacter sp.
CTGGCGGATCGAGCGGTTCGAGTAAATGGCGAACTCACCTTCGCGGCTGAAGCGGGCGCGGAATGCGTCGGCGAGCGGCTCCCACGCCTGGCCGGGGCGGAGATAGACGGCGAGGGAATTCACGCCGGGATCGCTCCAGAAGGCGTCGAACGATTCGCGCGCGAGCAGGATCACGCCTTGGTCGCGCGTGTAGTCGGAGTAGATGCCAGCGATTTCAAACTCCGCCGGCCCGCGCGGCGTGGTGAGGGTGATGCGGTCGCCGTCGCGGACGCCGAACTTGCGCGCGAACGGCTCCGTCACGGCGACAGCGCGCTCGTCGAAGACGCGCTCCATTTTCCGCGCATCGTCACCGCCGAGGAAGGTGAGGTTGTGCCGGTACTCGCCCTCCACGATCGCGAGCAGCGTGGGTTTCGGCTCCGCGTTTCGCGCAGCGACCTGCACGGATATTTCGCGAAACGTGTCCACGCCCGCGACATCGGGCCGCGCGCGCAGCCAGTCGATCGCGGCGGGCGGGATGAATGCGCTGAGGCCGATGGTTTCATTCGATGCGGGCGCGATGAAGAGGTCGGCGACGATGCCGCGGTTGATCCACGCATCCACGCTGCTGCGGAAGGAATGAATCATCACCATCAGTCCGGCCATCATCGCGATGGCGGCGGCGAGCGCGGCCACGGTGACGGCATTGCGATGGATCGAGCGGCGGAGATTGTCGGCCGCGAGCCGCCAGAGGATGCCGAAGGTTCGTAGGCGGGGCTTCCCAGCCTCGCGCGGGCGAAGGCGGTGGGAGCAGGCCGCCTCGCTGCGCTCGCCCGCGAGGGGCTGGGAAGCCCCGCCTACGTTGCGGACAGGCCGGCGGGCTGTGCTCCTGGAAGCAGCGTCGCCAAAGCCTTTCGTGGCGGCGGGCGCGAAGAGCGCGAAGCCCGCGAGGACGCAAAACGCGGCGGCGAAGCTCCACGCCGGCGGTCCGAAGCGGAGAGCGATCCAGCAGGCGACCGCGGCTGCGGCGAGAAAGGCGATGCCGAGCCGGGTCCAGCGCGGCGCGCGGGCGATGCTGCGCTCGGCGTGCGCGCCGAGGCTGAGCGCGGCGACGGGATTGATCTTCGCCGCATCGCCCGCTGGCAGCCATGCGCCCGCGAGCACCGCGCCGAAGCCGAAGAGCGCGGCGGTGAGAAACTGCGCGGGGCTGAGCCAGCTCCGGTCGATGCTCAGCAGGAGGTAAAGCGAGGAGATGGTCTTCGCGACCGCGCCGGTGAGCACGCGGGCGAGGGCCACGCCGCCGACTGCGCCGACCGCGATGCCGAGCGCGCCGAGGATGCAGGCTTCGCCAAGAAAGAGCGCGCGCACTTCCAGCCGTGTCGCGCCGATCGAGCGCAGGATGCCGATCTCCGCGCGGCGCCGGGCGACGGACGCGGAGATCGTGTTGTAGATGAGGAAGACGCCGACAAGGAGCGAGACCATGCTCAGCGCGCTGAGATTGAGCTGAAAGGCGGCGAGCATGTTCTGAATCTGGAAGCTGCGCTGGCGCGGCGGCGCGGCGCTGAGGCCGGGCGGCAGGAGCGGGCGCAGCGTCTCCGCGACAGCGGCAGCGCGGCGCGGGTCGTCGAGCAAAAGCTGGAGCGAGGAGAGGCGTCCCTGTTTCGCAAAAAGCTCCTGCGCCCAGCCGATGTCCATGACGGCGAAACGCGGCTGAGCGGAGGCGGGCGAGTCACCGCTGTCAATGAGCGCGGCGACGCGGAGCGTCTGGATTTCGCTGTTCACGAGCGCGCGGAAAGTGTTGCCCACTTTCCAGCCGCATCGCCCGGCAAAGGCCGCTGTGACAGCGATCCCGCCGGGCGCGCCCATCCAGCTTTCGAGCGCGGGGCGCTCGCCGCCCGTGCCGATCTCAAAGGTGCGGAACGGCTCGCCGCTGAAGAGATCCACGCCGAGGACGCGGAGGTATTCTCCGGGAAAATCAGGGAGCGTGACGACGCCCTCGACGAGCCCGGTCGCGGCGCGCACGCCGGCTTGTTTCGCGAGGAGCGGCCAGAGCGTCTCGTCCACGTCGCCGCGGATTTCGAGGTGCGTCTTTCCAGCGACGAGGTCGATGCCGGCGGCGAAGGAGCGGCTGGCGCTGTGGTTCGCGATCTGGATGGCGAGGTACACCGCGACGCCCAGCGCGACACTGAGGACATTCAGCAGCGCGAGCAGGCGGTGGCGGCGGAGATTGCGCAGGACGTGCCAGGCGAAGATGCGCGGAAACTGCGGGGTCATTTGGAGTGCGCCGATTTATCGGCGCTTTGGTTCGGAGCGGAGCGGCGGGTGCCGCTGTGACGCGGCTGGCGCATCCGGGAGCCCGACGCCGTCTCCCGCCGCGGCGCTCCGCGCCAGCCCGAAAGCGGCGCAGCAGCGCCGCACTCCAAAACGCTGTCGCGCATTCATCCGCGCTGTTCCGGCGGCGGATGGGATGCGGCCTGGAGCGCCTTTTGCAGGCGGGCGATCGTGGCGGCGTCGCGGAGTTTGTGCCCGGAACCGTCGGTGACGTAGAAGGAGTCGATAGCCGCGCCTTTTTCCGTGGCGATGCGGGAGAGGGCGATCTGGACGCCGGTCTCGGTAAAGGCGTGAAGGAGATTCGAGAGCAGGCCGAGGCGGTCGGGCGTCTGGACATCGACGAGGGTATAGACCGGGTGGGTGTTGTTCTCGATGACGATGCGGGTGGGGAAGTCGAGCTCCTGGGAGAGATGGAACGTGCGCTTTTTCATCAGCTTGGCGAGCAGCGCACCAAAGTCGAAGTCCTCGTCATCCAGCGACTGTTTGAGCCGCTTTTCCACGAGGGCCATTTCCTTTTCGTCGGTCACGGCCTCGAACTTGGTGTTGCAGACTCGGAAGATGTCGAGCACGAGCGAGTCTGTGCGGGTGAAGACATCGGCGCTGAGGATATTCAGCCCGGCGACGGAGAGCGACCCCGTGATGCGCGCGAGCAGCTCCCGGCGATCCCAGCCGCAGAAAAGGAACTCGCTGTGGCCGCTGTTCGGATGGGCGATCCATTTCACCGCGGGCGCGAGCGAGAGGCTGTCGTCAAGCGCGCGGCTCGCGAAGAATGTGCGGAAGAGGCGGATGTGCTCGATGACTTCCGGCGCTCCGTAAGCCTGGAAATAGCGCTCGGGCATGTACTCGAAATGCGCGTCCACCTCGTCGCGGAAATCGGCGGAAATCTTTTTCGTGACGGTGCCGCGCAGCGCTTCGCGCTCGGTCGCGCGCTGGCGGTAGAAAGCCTCGCCGTCCGCGAGGTAGAGCGAGGTGCTGCGGTAGAGCTGCCAGACGAGGCCTTCTTTCCAGTTGGACCATTTCTCATCCCCCGTCCCCTGCCCGTCCACGAGCGTCAGAAGCATGAGCGCGTCGAGGTTCGACTGGTTTTTGATGATGCCGGCGAACTCCGCGATCGTCTCGGAATCCTCCAGGTTCCGGCGCTGCGCGGTCATCGAAAGGGCGATGTGGTTGTCCACGAGGAGGACGAGCGATTTGCGCTGCTCGGGCGTGAGCTGGAGGCGGCGCGAGACTTTCTGAGCGAAGAGCGCGCTGGCCTCGGCGTGCAGCTTGGCGTTGGAGGCCTTGCCGGTGTCGTGCAGGAGGAGCGCGAGGTAGAGCACGCACGGATCCTCGAGCTTTTGAAAAAGCTTCCGGTACTCGTAGTCCTCGAGCTTCGGGTCCGCCGCGTCCATGAGCGAGTCGAGTTTCTCGATGCAGACGAGGGTGTGCTCGTCCGCGGTGTAGCGGTGGAAAAACTCGTGCTGCACGAGGCAGGTGAGCTGCCCGAATTCCGGCACGTAGCGGCCGAGGAAATCGACCTGATGCATGGCGCGGAGGATGGCGCCGACCTTGCCCTTGCGGGAGCAGATGGCGAGGAAGGTTTCGCGCGCGGTCTTGGAATACTGAAACGTGCGGTCCACGAGGTGGAGGCGGCGGCGGATGATCTGCGCGAGCTCGGCGCTGAGGCGGAGGTCGCGCTGCTGGAGGTGCTGGAAGAGGCGCATCATCCGCGCAGGATCCTGATTGAAGATGGTGGGAGACTCGGCGTAGAGCCGTCCGTCCCGGCTGAGGAAGCCGTCGAATGATTCGCTTTTCGGCGCCGCCGGCTTGCGCAGGAAGCGGAGCAGGCCGGCGGGTTTCGCCTGTGGCGCGGCGGGGATGGAGAGGCGCTCGGAAAGCAGCTCCGTGGTGGTGTAGATGCTCCGCGCGTTCTGGTAGTAGTCGCGCATGAAGGCCTCGCTGCGGCGGAGGATGTTCTTCTGCGGATAGTTGAGCCGGTTCGCGATCTGCACCTGCTGGCTCATGATGATCACGTCAGTCGAGCGCTTGTTCAGGTAGTGCAGCTCGTTGCGGATGCGGAGGAGGAAATCGTAGGCGCGGTCGAGCTGGCGGCGCTCGGTCTCATTGATGAGCTTTTTCTCGACGAGGCCCGCTGTGGACTGCACGCGCTCCTTGAAAAAGCTGATCCACAGGAGGTTCTGGTAGTCGCGCAGGCCGCCGCAGCCGTTCTTGATGTTCGGCTCCTGCATATAGACGGTGCGGCCGAATTTCTCGTGCCGCTCGGCCTGGTTGGTCACGCGCTGGCCGATGTATTCGTCCACATGGCCGTCCACGCATTTCTCCACAAAGGCGGCGCGGAACTGCCCAAAGAGCTGCGAATCCCCGGCGATGAGGCGCGACTCGAGGAGCGCGGTTTTCGAGAGCATGTCCTCGTTTGCCTGCTTCACGGCGCCGGCGATCGAGCGGGTGGAGTGCCCCACTTTGAAACCCACGTCCCAGAGCATGTAGAGGATCTTCTGGACGATCTCGTCGATCCGCGGATCGAGTTTTTTAGGCAAGTCCTGGTGGAGAAACATGATGTCCACATCGCTGAAGGGATTCAGCTCTCCGCGGCCGTACCCGCCGATGGCGACGAGCGCGAGCTTGAGCGGCTGGCGGAGCCCGGTGGCGGTCTCCAGCGCGGCGTCGAGGAGGTGGCGCAGGACCACATCCAGGAGGCTGGCACGCTGCGCGCAAATCTCGCGTCCGCCCTCGCCGGCGGCGTGCTTCAGGCGGAGACGATGGTTCTCTATCTTGAGGAATTTCTTGTAGAGCAAAAGGAGCTCTGCGGAATTCAGCGTACCTTGGGAACGGAGCTGCTGCTCGGCGTGGGCGAGGACTTTTTCGCGGTGTCGGAGCATGGGTGGGCGGTCGGAAGCGGAGCACGGAAGATGCACGAAGCTCCCCGGTGCGCGACTCAAATCCGGGGGGCATGTGCCAGTGGACGCAGCTCGCGGATTATCACTCCTGCCCCCGAACCCCTGACTCCTGCCCGCCGAGGCACGCCCCTAGCTATGCTTCTTCTGCCAAATGCCTCTCCGTTCCCCGTCCCTGCACTTCCCGACCTTCGGGAAATGGCGCCGCCGCTTCGCCGGCGAGGAGGGTTTTCCCTTCTGGGACGTGCGAGCCACCGCCATCGGCATCACAGTGGTCGTGGCGCTCGGGGCCGCCTTTCTCGCGCTTTCCGCACACGAGCACACCGTGCTGGAGCGTGGCACCCAGCAATTCGCCATCCTCCGCAGCGCCGCCACCGCGGAGACGAATCTCTCCAGCCTGGAGACGGCGCGCCGCACGTATCTGCTCACCGGCGACCCGACTGCGGAGGAGCAGTTCCGGCGCGGCTGCAACGCATTCCGAAAGCAGCTTCTCGAAATCATCCCGCTCCTCCAGACCGAACCGGCGCGCCGCGACGCCATCCGCCGGATCGCCGGGGACTTCCAGCACTGGATGAGCGAGACAGCGCTGCCGCTCCCCATCCGGAAGCCGGCAGCCGATGACGGCGACGCGCCGCCCACCGCAGAGCCTGCCGCCTTGCGCGGCCTCCACCTCGCGCTCAGCCGCTTCAAGCGGGACTCGGAGGACATCCTGCAAAACGGCACCGCCGCCTCCGGGAGCCGGCACCTTCTCCAGTCCGGGAGTTTCGTCCTCTTCGGCGCCGTCGCGATCGGCCTGCTGCTCGCCTCCGCCTCCGCCAGCTTCCGCAGCATCCGCCGGCACCTCGCGAAAGCCCGCACCGCGGAGGCCCAGACGCGGGCGATCATCGACAACACGCTCGACGCCGTCATCACCGTCGATGACCTCGGCATCATCCGCTCGCTCAATCCCGCGGCGGAGCGCATCTTCGTCCAGCGGGCGGCCGAGGTCGTCGGGCAGAATCTCTCGATTCTCATCCCGCAGCGGTTCTTTTTTCACGAGATGAAAAGCGGGAGCGGCAGCGCCATCACCACCGTCGGCCAGCGGCAGGGCTACTACCCCTTTCCCATCGAGGTCTCGCTCAGCGCCATGGAGGTCGCAGGCTACCGGCAGTTTGTGGCCATCGTCCGCGACGTGAGCGAGCGCCAGCGCTCGGAGGACACGCTCCGGCAGATCAGCATCGGCGTCTCCAACACGACCGGAGAGGAATTCCTCCGCTCGCTCCTCAAGCAGCTCTCGAAGGCGCTCGCCAACGATTTCGCCTTCCTCGTGGAGCTCAAAAAGGGCGGCCTCGCCACGGCCGCCTCACTCACCGTGGCGGAGGTGGGCAACATCCGCAGCGTGTGCCCCTACGACATCGCGCACTCCGCCTGCGCCCAGGTCCTTTCCAAAGGCACCCACGCCCACCTCGCCCAGGTCCGCACCCTTTTCCCCGAAGACGTCCTCCTCCTGGACCTCAACGCCGAGAGCTTTGTCGCCGTCCCCCTCATCGACCACAAAGGCAAGCCCGTCGGCCTGATAGGAATCCTCGACCGCAAGGCGCTCGCCGAGACGCAGATCATCGAGAGCACGCTCCGCATTTTCGCCGCCCGCGCCGCCGCGGAGATCGAGCGCAAGCAAACCGAGGCCGAACTCGCCGCCGAGAAGGAGCGCCTCGCCGTCACCCTCCGCTCCATCGCCGACGGCTTCCTCACACTCGGCACCGACGGCCGCATCCTCATGATCAATGCCGTCGCCGAGCGGCTCACCGGCTGGACGCAGGAAGATGCCGTCGGCCAGCCGCTCGGCGCAGTTTTCCAGCTCCTCGACGAGCGCACGCGCAAGCCGCGCGCACGCGTGCTCCAGCGCATCGTCGAGACCGGACTGGCCGAGGGTCTCGAAGGCCCCTCGCTGCTCTCAGCGCGCGGCGGCAGCATCGGCGAGGAGCGGCTCATCGAGGGAAATGCCTCGCCCATCCGCGATCACGCCATGCGGAAAATGGGAGCGATCGTCGTCTTCCGCGACATCACCGAACGCCGCCGCCTCGAGGAGGAGCAGCAGCGGGCGGACAAGCTCGACAGCCTCGGCGTCGTCGCCGGCGGCATCGCCCACGATTTCAACAACCTCCTCACCGCCATCCTCGGCAATCTCTCCCTCGCGCTCATCCATCCGGCGCTCGATGAGACCGTCGCCGAGCGGCTGACCATCGCCAAGAAAGCCAGCAGCCGCGCGCAGGACCTCTCGCGCCAGCTCCTCACCTTTGCCAAAGGAGGCGCGCCCATCAAGCAGACCACCACGCTCCCGAGCCTCGTCCGCAATACCCTCTCCCTCTCGCTGCTCTCCACCCCGGTCCACTGCGAATCCCACCTGCCGGACGACCTCTGGCCCGTCGAGATCGACGCCGGCCAGATCAGCCAGGTCATCAGCAATCTGGCCATCAACGCCCACCAGGCCATGCCCGCCGGCGGCACCCTCACCATCACGGCGGAAAATCTCGAGCTGCCCTGCGACTCCCACACCCTCGGACTCCGCGCCGGGCGCTGGATCCGCCTCTCCATGCAGGACCAGGGCATCGGGATTCCCGAGGAGTATTTCAAAAAAATCTTTGATCCGTATTTCACCACCAAGCCCAAAGGCACCGGCCTCGGCCTCGCCACCGCCTACTCCATCATCAGGAGCCACAGCGGCGTCATCCATGTCGAGTCGCGGCCCGGTGAAGGCTCCACTTTCACCATCTGCCTCCCTGCCTCGGAAAAGGAGATCGTCCCCCTCCCCGTGCAGCCTCCGCAGCCCGTCACCGATTCGCCGCGCATCCTCGTGCTCGATGACGAGGAAGCCATCTGCATGCTCGTCACCTGCACGCTCGAGCCGCTCGGCTACCAGGTCACCGAAGTGCTCGACGGCGCCACGGCCATCACCGCCTACGAGACGGCTCTCCGCGAAGGCCGGCCCTACGCGCTCGTCATCTCCGACCTCACCATGCCCGACGGCCTCAGCGGCGCGCAGACCATCGCGCGCCTCCGCGAGATCCATCCCGAGGTCCGCGCCATCGTCTCCAGCGGCTACGCGAATGACCCCGTCCTCAGCCGCTTTGAAGACTACGGCTTCACCGGGATGATCGCCAAACCCTACGAGATCGACGCCCTCGCCCGCAAAGTCGCCGAAGTCATCGCCGCCCCCCCGAAGTCCGCCGTCATCTTCCACGACTTCGAGACCCGCAAGTCGGCGTAGAGTGGCCAGTCGCGCCGCGCGTTCATTGACAGCCCATGGTCGGCTGGTAGTCTCCGCGCCCTTTATGAAACGCGTCATCGCCACCACCGAAGCACCCGCCGCCGTCGGGCCCTACTCCCAAGCCATCGCCGTCGGAAACCTGCTCTTCTGCGCCGGCCAGATCCCCCTCGATCCCGCCACGAATGAGATCGTCGGCATCGACGTGACCACGCAGGCCGAGCGCGTCTGCCAGAACATCCAAGGCGTGCTCAAGGCGAACGGCATGACCTTTGCCAACGTAGTGAAAACGACCGTCTTCCTCACCGACCTCGGCAGCTTCGCGGCGATGAATGCCGTCTATGCGAAGTATTTCACCGAGCCGTATCCCGCACGCTCCACCATCCAGGTCGCCGGCCTGCCGCGCGGCGTCCAGGTGGAGATCGAGGTGACCGCCGCCGCCTGACGGCGAAAATCCGAATGTCGAAATCCGAAATCCGAAACAATTTCGAACTCCGGAAATCGGCAAAATGAGGAAACGCTCCGCCCCGCGACTTCCGCGTTTTCGCCTTATTCATTTACCGCCTTTTTGAATTTGTTTCGGATTTCGATATTCGGATTTCGAAATTTTAATACCCATGCTCACCCACGCTGAAGTCCTCGACCTCTTCCGCCAGACCCACGCCCTCCTCGACGGTCACTTCCTCCTCCGCTCGGGGCTGCACTCGCGGCAGTTTTTCCAGTGCGCGCTGCTCCTCCGGCACACCCAGATCGCTGCGCGCGTCTGCGGCGCGCTCGCGGAGAAACTCTCCGGCATCGAGGCGGAAAGCGTCATCTCGCCCGCACTCGGCGGGATCATCGTCGGCCACGAGGTCGCCCGCGCGCTCGGCAAGCCGCACATCTTTGTCGAAAAGGACGACGCGGGCCGTCTGGTGCTCCGGCGCGGATTTGAGATCGTACCGGGCGCGCGCTTCATCGTCGCGGAGGATGTCGTCACCCGCGGCGGACGGGTGCAGGAGACCATCGACATCGTCCGGGCGCACGGCGGGGTAGTCGCAGCCGTCGCCGCGATTGTGGACCGGAGCGGCGGGAAACTGCCGGACTTCGGCTGCCCCTTTGTCCCGCTCACCCAGCTCGACGTGGAGACATTCGAGCCCGGCAATCTCCCGCCCGACCTCGCCGGGAGCACGGCGGTGAAGCCGGGGAGCAAGTAGCGCCGCGCAAAGCAGCTTGGGCTTCAGCCCATACTGACGCGCGGCGAGGCGTGGGACGTCGGGCTAAAGCCCAAGCTACTTTGGGTGAGATTTCAGTTTTCACCACAGGCACTCCCACGTAACGTCCCGCTCCCGTTTTCCAAAGACCCCGCCGCGCGCACCGACTCCCGACTTCTTTCCACCATGATCAACTGGCTCATCAAAAAGGTCATCGGCTCCAAAAACACCCGCATGGTGAAGGGGCTCGCACCGACCGTAGCGCGCATCAACGAACTGGAGGCCGGATACCAGAAGCTCAGCGACGACCAGCTCCGCGCCAAGACCGCCGCGTGGAAGGAGCAGCTCTCGAAAATCGACGACCCCGACGAGCAGCAGCGCGTGCTGAACGACCTTCTGCCCGAGGCCTTCGCCGCCGTGAAAAACGCCGCGCGCCGCCTCGTGGGAAAGACCTTCACGGTCTGCGACCAGCCCTACACGTGGAACATGGTCCACTTCGACGTGCAGCTCATCGGCGGGATGTGCCTGCACCGCGGCATGATCGCCGAGATGGCCACCGGCGAGGGCAAGACGCTCGTCGCCACGCTCCCGCTCTACCTCAATGCGCTCACCGGACGCGGCACCCACCTCGTCACCACCAATGACTACCTCGCCCGCCGCGACGGCGAGACCATGGGCCAGCTTTACGGTTTCCTCGGCCTGACCACCGGCATCCTCCAGCACGACCAGTATCCCGACGAGCGCCGCGCGCAGGACTACTGCGACGTCACCTACGGCATGAACTCCGAGTTCGGCTTCGACTACCTCCGCGACAACGGCATGGCCACCTCCAAGGAGCAGCAGGTCCAGCGCGGCTACCACTACGCCATCGTCGATGAAGTCGATTCCATCCTCATCGACGAGGCGCGCACCCCGCTCATCATCAGCGGCCCCGCGACCGTCTCCACGCATCAGTACGACAAATTCAAGCCGCTCGTCGAACAGCTCGTGAAAAAGCAGACGCTGCTCTGCAACCGCCTCGTCTCCGAGGCCGATGAGCTTTTCAAAGCAGGCAAAAACGACGCGGCCGGGCCCCTCATGGTGAAAGTGAAGCTCGGCCAGCCGCGCAACAAAGGCTACCTCCGCATGATGGAAGACCCCGAGCGCCGCCGTGTCATCGACAAGACCGAGGTGTCCTATTTCGGCGACACGCGTAAGGAGGAATTCTTCGCGCTCAAGGAGGAGTTGTTCTTCGTTGTGTCCGAGCGCGCCCACGAGGCCGACCTCAGCGAGCAGGGCCGCCTCTTCATGAATCCGGACGATCCCGACACCTTCGTGCTGCCGGATCTCATCACCCAGTTCGCCGAGATCGACCAGGACACCACGCTTTCCGACGCGCAGAAGATCGAGGAGAAATCCAAGCGCCAGGCCTTTTGCGACCACCAGTCCGAGCGCATCCACAACATCTCGCAGCTTCTGCGCGCCTACTGCCTTTTCGAGAAAGACGTCCAATACGTCGTGGACGAAGGGAAGATCGTCATCGTCGATGAGAACACCGGCCGCAAAATGAGCGGACGCCGCTGGAGCGACGGCCTGCACCAGGCCGTCGAGGCCAAGGAAGGCGTGCAGATCGACCGCGAGACCCAGACGCTCGCGACGATCACCATCCAGAACTACTTCCGCCTTTACCAAAAGCTCGCGGGCATGACCGGCACCGCCGAGACCGAGGCGAACGAATTCCACGACGTGTACAAGCTCGACGTCGCCGTCATCCCGACAAATCAGCCATGCATCCGCAAGGACATGAACGATTTCATCTACAAGACGCGGCGCGAGAAATTCAACGCCGTGGTCAAGGAGATCACCGCCGCCAACGCCCGCCAGCAGCCCGTGCTCGTCGGCACCGCGAGCGTCGAGTCGAGCGAGGTCCTCTCGCGCATGCTCAAGCGCGAGAAAGTCCCGCACGCCGTCCTCAACGCGAAATACCATCTCCAGGAAGCCGAGATCATCACCCGCGCCGGCCAGCCGGGCACCGTCACCATCTCCACGAACATGGCCGGCCGCGGCACCGACATCAAACTCGGCCCCGGCGTCGTCGAAGTCGGCGGCCTCTACGTCCTCGGCACCGAGCGCCACGAGTCCCGCCGCATCGACCGCCAGCTCCGCGGACGCTGCGCCCGCCAGGGCGACCCCGGCCTCTCACGCTTCTATGTTTCCTTCGAGGACGACCTCATGCGCAACTTCGGCGCCGCCGACCGCATGACGAAAATGATGGAGCGCTTCGGCCTCGAGGAAGGCCAGGAACTCGAGCATCCCTGGCTGAACAAGTCCGTCGAAACCGCGCAGAAACGCGTCGAGCAGCGCAACTACATGCAGCGCAAGCGCTCGCTCGATTTCGACGACGTGATGAACAAGCAGCGCGAAGTCATCTACGGATGGCGCAACGACACCATCCACAGCGAGGCGCCGCGTCCCCTGCTCTACGAGGTCGTTGACGAAAACATCCCGCTCAAAGTCGCCGAGTTCATGCCCGAGGACGGCACCGAAAAGGATCCCGCCGGCCTGCTCACCTGGGTGAACAACACCTTCCCACTCGGCCTCACCGCCGAGGCCGCAGGGCTCGACAACAGGAAGGCGGATGAAATCGCACAGTATCTGATCGAGCGGGTGAAAAAGAGCTACGAGCTCAAATGCTCCCACGAGCCCGCCGAGGCCGTGAAATATCTCGAGCGCAACATCCTCCTCAACGCCATCGACCGCCTTTGGCAGGAGCATCTCTACTCGATGGACTCCCTCCGCGAGGCCGTCTATCTGCGCGCCTACGGGCAGAAGGATCCGCTCGTCGAATACAAGACCGAGGCCTTCGATATGTTCACGCTCCTCATGGAGGCGATCAAAAACGAGGTGCTGCACAATCTCTTCCGCTCGACCGCGAACCTCGAAGCCTTCGGCGCCTTCCTGCAAAGCCTCCCGCAGTTCCTCATCCACGCAGACGAAACCGGCGCGCAGCAGACCGAGCACGGCGGCGGCACCGCACCCGCTCCCGCCCGCCGCGCCCTCCCCGAGGAGCCCGAGCCCACCATGGCGGACGCCATCTCCCACCGCGCCCCGCAGATCGATCCCTCCAAAGTCGGCCGCAACGATCCGTGCCCCTGCGGCAGCGGAAAGAAATTCAAGAACTGCTGCGGCCGCACCGCGTAAACCAGCGGGGGCTATCTTCCTTCGCGCTCTGACTCGGCCGGTCGTCGGGCAGGCGCGGGAGAGGATTCGACATTCGTCTGCACCCTCACGCTTTCGACCTTCCGCCGAAGATCCTCCGGCAGCGCCCGCATCTGCTCGCGCGTGTCGATCGGTCCGTCGAAAACAGTCTCGCCCTTCGCGTTCTTCGCGATCAGGTGACGCCGTCCGTCGCGCTCGGTCACCTCGATCTCGCCGCTCTCGTCCTTCATCACCACCTTCGCGTTCGCGCTGCCCACACTCACGCTGCTCCTCGATTCGATCCGCCGTTCTCCCCCTTCGCCATCGGGCCGGCGATCTCCCCTCGCCCCGCCATCGGGACGGGCTTCGCGCGGAGATTCCGCGCCTCGGTCGGACGGGTGCAACTCCGGCATCTTCGGCAGCTCCCCTTCGGGATTCGCCCGCCATTTCTGCAGTCGGTCCTGGTATTCCCGCAGGCGCTGAGCGAACTCCCGCGCCTTCTCCTGCATGCGCCGCGCGTTGTCTCCGAGTTCCGCCTTCGCCCGCTCCATCCGCTCCTGCACCGCGCCGTCCCGCGGCGAAAGCGGACGACGTTCCGGCGTCGCCCTTTCCGAAAGCTCCACACCCACCCGCTTCTCCTCCCCCTTCCGCAGCAGCGTGAGCGAGACCTCCGCACCGCGGCCCTGCGCGTGGACCAGCGCGGCGAGCTGGCCCGGGTCGGTGAGCAGTTGGTCATTGAAACGGCGCAGGACGTCGAAACGCTGCACACCCGCCTTTCCCGCGGGGCTGTCAGGCGCGACCTGATCGACCACGAGCCCGAAGCCCTCCGGCAGCCCGAGTTGCGCCGCCATTGCCGGCGGAACCGGCGACGTGGCCACGCCGAGAAATGCCATGGGCCGCATCCGCGGCGAGTCGCGTTCGGGATCGCGCGGAGCATCACCCTCGCGGGCCGGTGGCGAGGGTCTGCGCCCTTCCTGGGCAAAGGATTGCGAAAGTCCAAGAAGAGCGACGAGCGGAAGAAGGAGGATTGTTTTCATATGGGAGGTTAAGACTTCTCCACCTTGGCACTGGAAATGTCGTTGCGAAAGGCTGGGCGTGTGCGCGGGGGCACAGCGCGGAAAAATATACGCGCGCCGCGGGGACACGCCGCGATTCCACTCACATAGAAAGACCCACCGCCATGTTATCCTACGCCGTCACTTTCCTCATCATCGCCCTCATCGCAGGCGTCCTCGGATTCGGCGTCCTCGCCGGCACCGCCATGTGGATCGCGAAAGTCTGCTTTGTTGTCTTCCTCGTGCTGTTCGTCATTTCCTTCATTACAGGCCGAAAAGGCCCCGCCGCCTAGCGGGCGCGATGCGCTCGTGATTCGCACGCTCAGGGCTTCTCGAGATCTCCAAAACGTCGCCGAATAGCGTGGCGAATCATTCCGCAGTCTCGGAAGCGGGACCGCCATTCCCAGACGCAAAAAGGGGCGCTATTCAAGCGCCCCTTCTTGGTTTGAGATTTTGTCCGAACCGCGTCAGGCCTTCCGCGACCGCCGCCCTGCGATTGCGAGCGCACCCAGCGCCAGCAGCCCCATTGAGCCCGGCTCCGGCACGAGATCGGCCACAAGGTTCACCGACGACGGAGGCCCCGCACCATCGGGAACTCCTATCCCGAAGAACCCATCGGGTGGACCGACACCGCTCGCGTAGTCATCCACGATAAACCGCCAAGTCTCGCCCGTTTCAAAGATGGCATCTGGTGTCATGCTCTCGAACACGAGCGGAATATTCACGCCGGCGTAGTCGAGTTTGAACGCGATCAAGCCATTGATGGTTCCATCGATGTTCGAAAATCCCGTCCCCGGATTGCATGTGTAATGCACGTTGTAGAGGGAGAACGGCTGGAGATTCGTGATCTCTACGAGAAAGTTTGCTGCCGGGCCATTTGTGGCCGGTGCGGCGATCAATGCGGTAGCCCCCAATGTCGCGTGCAAAATTCGCTCTCCGAGCGGGAAGACCCCGGGATCGCCCAATTCATCCATAGTCGGGAACAGTAGAGCCAGGACATCGTTGGGCGGCGTATCCGCCCCGGCGACGGGTGTGATGACTGCGGAAGCTGGCGCCGCCAGCATGAACCAGCCGCTCGCGGCAGCGAGCGACGTTATCGAAGCGATTTTTGTGAACTTCCGGGGGGACGGTTTCATGGTGTTTTTTGTTCTGGTTGTTGTTGCCGCGGTGAAGCGAACACAGGTTGGCTACGAGTTTTCCACCCTCATGCAACTGATAATATCACCTTTTTCCAACACCCTAAACCCGCGTAAGGCGAGCCCCTAGTCCACCACCCTAGCGCCCGCGCCAAAGATCGGAGTGAAGGCCGGCGGATCGCTGGGTTTGCCGAGCCTGACCGCTTGCTCGATTTGTCCGGGCATTGACTCAAAGTCCAACCACCGATCTGCGAGAGTTGCCGTGGGGGCGCGGGTCTATCCTGCTGACGGGCTGGATTTCATCCCCGAAGTGGGGCGGCTTTTTTAGGAGATGAACAGCCGCTCGTCCGCGCGCTCGTGGCGCATGGCGGCGATTTCGAAGAGAGGATTGAACCAACCGGCGTGGGCGCGGGGGATGGCGAGGGAGCGGTGAACGATGGCGGCGATGTCGCGGCAGGCGGCGCGGAGGACGCGCTGGCAGGCGTCCTGGCCGATGCGGATGAGCTTTAGCGCGGCGGCGACGATGGCGGCGAGCGACTGGTAAAGGTAGGCCATCAGCGCGGCGTGGAGCGGCACGTTTTCCACCTGCGCCTGGAGACCGCAGACGACGAGGTGATGGCCGCTCGCGCGCCCCTCGCGGATCGCCGCGTCGAACTCCGCGAGCGACGCCGTGTCCGCGATCGTGCGCAGCGCTTTCAGCCGGCGTCCGCCGAGCTGGGCGCTGGCTTCGCGGCTTTCGCGGGCGAGCTTCCACGCGCTGATCCCGGCATCGAGCGCGCATCTTTCATCGAGAGTCTGCGCGTCGAAAGCGAAGCGCAGATACGGCAGCTCATGGTGCTCCAGCGCGGGGCTGATCTGGTCGCGGAGAAAGGCGGCGAGGGTGGGCTCGTCCCGCACCAGTCCCATCCGCACGCTTTCCTCAAAGCCCAGCGAGTGGGCATACGCGCCGGTGGGGAAAAGCGCGTCGCTCGTCTGGAGCAGGAACGGCAGCCAATCCAGATTTCGGATTTCGGATTTCGGATTTCGGATTTCCACGTCAGTGGTGGTGTGCGCCGCTCAGCGGTTTGAAGACGCGCTTGCAGGCGGTGAAGGCGATGTGCTCGCGCTCGAAAAGCTGCCGCACCGCAGGGTCATCGACCACGCGCACCACGTCCCCGGCGAGCTCGATCTGAAAATGCAGATTGCCGATCATCCACCCGAGCCGCGCGGCCTCGCCTGCACTCTGCACTCCGCACTTCGCGCTCTCCACTTCCAGCACCGGCTCGTATTTCTGCGCGAGGACGTACAGCGCCGACCCGCTTTGGAAAACCGCCGTGCCGTCCGCGAGCGGCGCGTCGAGATCGAAGCCAAACTCCGCGCCGTCCTCCGCCACGCCGCGCCAGCGGCGCTTCGCCAGCGTGAGGCGATCCACAGCGAGGCGGATGCGAGGGCTGTCCGCCGAGGGCGTGGCGAGTGACTGCCGGATGATCGTCATTTTCGCCCGCATGCTGCGCGGAAGATCGCCGCCGGGCAAGCCGCGCCCCGCTTTCCGTCAAACAAACCCGCTTGCCCGCGACTTGTCTCCGCACCCATTCTTTTACCCATGCACCTCCCCCGCTCCTCCCGCCGTTCCTTTCTTAAAGTGACACTCGCCGCAGGCGTCGCTCCGCTTTTTCTCCCCGGCCGCATCTGGTCCGCGGAGACCAAGCCGAACGACCGCCTCGGGCTGGGCTTCATCGGTATCGGGAAGCAGATGGGCGGACATCTGACCGGCTTCATCGGAAAGGACGGGACGCAGGCCGTGGCGGTGTGCGACGTGGATACGACGCGGCGAAACAACGGCAAGCGGATCGTCGAGGAAGCCTACGCGAAGAAGACTGGGACGGATTACAAAGGGTGCGACACGTACAACGACTTCCGGGAGCTGCTCGCGCGGAAGGACATTGATGCGGTGGTCATCGCCACGCCGGACCACTGGCACGCGCCCATCGCAATCGCCGCGGCGCAGGCGGGGAAGGACATCTACTGCGAGAAACCGCTGACCAACACCGTGCATGAGGCGCGGGCGCTGGTGGCCGCGGCGCGCAAATACGACCGCGTGTTTCAGACCGGGTCGCAGCAGCGCTCATCGCGGGAGTTTCGCATCGCGTGCGAGCTGGTGCGGCAGGGGCGGCTCGGGAAAGTGGATCGCGTCACTGCGGGTTTTGGCGGACCGGGAAAGGCGTGCGATCTCCCGGAGGAAGCGGCCGAGCCGGGGCTGGACTGGGATCTGTGGCTCGGCCCGGCGCCGATGCGTCCGTACAATTCCATCCTCAGCCCGCGCGGCATCCACACGAATTTCCCGATGTGGCGGGCTTACTGGGAATACGGCGGCGGCATGGTCACCGACTGGGGCGCGCATCATCTCGACATCACGCAGTGGGGCCTCGGTGCGGACGACGGCGGGCCGGTGGAAATCCTCCCGCCCGCAGACTGGCAGACCGCGCAGGCGGGCGGGCGGCTGCGTTACGCGAATGGCGTGGAGGTCACGCACATTGAGGAAAACGGCGTCACCTTTTTCGGCACCGACGGCGAGGTGTATGTGAACCGCGGAAAATTCAAGCTCACGCTCGGCGGCGTGGTGAAAGGCGAGGCGATGACCAAGGAGCAGAATCTCAACGCCGTGCTCGACGCCGTGGAAATGGAGTTCATCGACCCAGCCAAGCCGCGTCTTTACGCCAGCACCGATCACAAGGCCGACTGGCTCGACGCCATCAAGAAGCGCAGCCGCCCGATCTGCGACGTGGAAATCGGCGCGCGTTCCGTCACCGCGTGCCATCTGCTGAATTTCGCCTACCGCTACGGGAAGTCCTTCAAGTGGAATCCCGCGGAGAATGCGTTCGCCGACGGCACCGGCGACGCGAAATGGCTAACGCGCGATTACCGCGACGCGTGGAAGGTGGCGTAGCGGGTGAAGCGATACTCAAATAAACTGTCATCCTGAGCGAAGTTCCGTGCGGGCGCAGGTGGGACGGAACGCAGTCGAAGGATCCCGGCGATTCTTTGCGATACTGCCCCTGAATGCCGGGGTCCTTCGACTGCGCTACGCCCGCCTTTCCACCTCCGCTCCGCTCAGGATGACAGGTATTCGGGGGGCAGGTCGCTCGTTAAAACAAAAAATAGCGCTGCGCCATCGGCAGCACGCTGGCGGGCTCGCAGGTGAGCACTCGGCCGTCGGCTTTGACGGTGTAGGTCTCGGGATCGACTTCGATCTTCGGCAGGGCGTCGTTCCAGAGCAGGTCGCGCTTGCTGATCTTGCGCGTGTTTTTCACCGCGCTGAGCCGCTTCGCGAGATTCAGCGCGCCGAGCGTTCCGCTGCGCAGGGCGGCGTCGCTGACGAAGCTGAGCGACGTGGAATACTTCGCGCGTCCGTGGGCGGCGAACTGCGGGCGGTAGAATGTCGGCTGCGGCGTGGGAATGCTCGCGTTCGGGTCGCCCATGTTCGCCATCGCGATGAGTCCCCCTTTCAAGATGACCTCCGGTTTCACGCCGAAGAACGCCGGCTTCCACACGACGAGATCGGCGAGCTTGCCGGCCTCGATCGAGCCGACCTCGTGCGCGATGCCGTGCGAGATCGCCGGGTTGATCGTGTACTTCGCGATGTAGCGCAGCGCGCGGAAGTTGTCGGCGGCCTGATGCACGGGCGAGTCGAGCTTTCCAAACTGCACCTTCATCTTGTGCGCCGTCTGCCATGTGCGGATCACGACTTCGCCCACGCGGCCCATCGCCTGCGAGTCGCTGGACATCATGCTGATCGCGCCGAGGTCGTGCAGGACGTCCTCGGCCGCGATGGTCTCCTTGCGGATGCGGCTTTCGGCAAAGGCCAGGTCCTCGGGGATCGTCGAGCGTGTTGATGGTGTGCCACCACCTGGACCCTTCCATTCCCGAAGACCTGGCCTTCGCCGAAAGCCGCATCCGCAAGGAAACGATCGCCGCCGAGGACGTGCTGCACGACCTGGGCGCGATCAGCATGTTCTCCAGCGACTCGCAGGCGATGGGCCGCGTGGGCGAGGTGATCCTGCGTTGCTGGCAGACCGCGCACAAGATGAAGGGCCAGCGGGGCAAGCTGCCCGGCGATTCGGAGCGTCACGATAATTTTCGCGCCAAGCGCTACATCGCCAAGATCGGCATCAATCCGGCGCTCTCGCATGGCATCGCGCACGAGGTGGGCAGCATCGAGGTCGGCAAGTGGGCGGACCTCGTCGTGTGGAAGCCGGCGTTCTTCGGCGTCAAGCCGGCGCTGGTGTTGAAGGGCGGCTTCATCGCACTGGCGGCCATGGGGGATGC
>JANOBH010000005.1:0-26576 GCA_031411535.1 Chthoniobacter sp.
TGCCAAAACACAGCGCGACAGCGCCACTCTCAAAGATGGGCCTTCGGCGCAGCTTTACGCATGGCTCGCGGAGCGACGCCATCCACCGACACTCGTGTTACAACACGCTGCCAACGGGTGTCATCCTGAGTGGTGTTGAAGGACCTCGCCGTTTCAGGGGCAGCGCCGCACGCAATCGCCGGGGTCCTTCGACTGCGTTCCGTTTGCAAAGCCAAACGCAACTCCGCTCAGGATGACACGCGCTTGGTGAACCTCAGCCGCCGCCTTCGCCCCTACTCCACAAACTCCAGCTCGACCGGGGCGGGGATGAGCTGGGCGGTGTGGGCCTGGCTGAGGAATTCGCGGATGGCCGCGCGGCCGGTGTCGCCGTAATCGAGGGTGAGTTCGTTGACGTACATCCCGATGAATTTGTCGGCGAGCGCGGTGTCGAGGCCGCGGGCGAGCGGCATGGCGTGGGCGACGCCGGCGGCGCGATGCTCGAGGCCGTAGCGGATGCTTTCGTGGAGGATCGCGTTGATCTCGCTGCGGTCGGCGGGCGAGATGTCCTTGCGGATGACATTGCCGCCGAGCGGGAGCGGGAGGCCGGTCTTGATCTTCCACCAGACGCCGAGGTCGAGGATCAGCGAGAGGTTTTCGGCCGCGTAGGTGAGCTGGCCCTCGTGGATGATGAGGCCGACATCTGCGCGTCCGCTTTTCACCGCGTCGAAGATTTCGTCGAAGGGCACAACGACGGTGTCGCACTCGCCGGCGGGATTCGCGTCGTCGCGCATCGCGAGGCGCAGCGCGAGATAGGCGCTGGTCATGAGGCCGGGGATGGCGATGCGCTTGGTGCGCAGCCAGTCGCGGACTTCGCCGAGGCGCGGGTTGTCGCTGAGTCCGTCGCGATTCGGGGCGACGAGCATGGGGCCGTAGCCGTCGCCCATGCTGGCGCCGCAGGGGAGCAGCGCGTACTTGTCGAGCACCGAGGCGTAGGCGTGGATGGAGATGGCGGAGATGTGGAGTTCGCCGCGGGTGGCGCGCTCGTTCAGGGTCTGGATGTCCTGGAGGATGTGCTCGAAACGCCAGCCGCGCGTGTCGATTTTGCCCTCGGCGAGGGCGAAGAACATGAAGGCGTCATCGGGGTCCGGCGAGTGGCCGAGGGTGAGGAGGCGGGAATCCGGCATGGGCTCAGGGGTGCGGATGCGGAGCCTTTGGCGCGGTCATGCGCAGGCTTACGAAGTAGAGCACGCAGATGAGCGCGACGATGCCGAGGATGAGATGCGACTCGTGCTTCACGGCGGCGACGAGCGCCTCGGGATCGAGCGGGTCCTTGCCTTCGGCGCGGAGCTTGTCGCCGACCTTTCCACCCAGCCAGGCGAGGACCGTACACCAGATGGCGGCGCCGACCGTGGTGAGGATGCTGAATTTCACAAAGCCCATGCGGATGATGCCGGCGGGGATGGAAATGAGATGGCGCAGCACCGGGAGGAGACGGGCGAAAAAGATGCCGCCAGCCTCGTAGCGGCGCATGAAACGCTCGGCGCGCTCGAGCTTGTCGTGCGGGATGAAGAAATACTTGCCCCAGCGCATGACCACGGGCCGCCCGACGGCGAGCGCGACCCAGTAGGTGATGGAGGAGCCGAGCCATGAGCCGAAGGTGCCGGCGATGATCACGCCGAGGATGGACATTTTCCCGGTCGAGGCGGCCATGATGGCGGCGGGCGGGATGACGATTTCGCTCGGGACAGGAAAGATCGAGCTTTCCATCGCCATGAGAATGACGACGCCGGGATAGCCCCAGCTTTCGACCCAGCCGAGATACATCGGGACGAGTCCGTGGAGCCATTGGGAGAGTTCGTGCAACATGAGGCGCGTGATTTAGCGGCGCACGGCGGCGGCGGCAAACGCTAAAGGTCACGGCTTCCAAAGCTCCCCGCTTTTCTGCCACGCCATGACAAGTTCGCGGAAGCGCTGCACGGCGGGCGTGTCCTCGCCCTCCGGCCACGCGAGGACTAGCGGGATGGCGACGACGGGACGAAGCGGGACGAAGCGCAGCGGCAGTTCCGGGGTCACGGATTCTGGCACGATCCCGACGCCAGCCCCGGCCTCGACGTAGCTGAGCACGGTGCCGATGAGGCTCGGCGTGTAGGCAAGCCGCGGCGCGAAGCCGGCCTGGCGGCAGGCGGTGAGGATGCCGTCGTGCGAACCCACGCCCTCGCGCCGCGCGAGCACCACCAGCGGATCGTGCGCGAGTTGCTGCCAGGAAATCGTCTTCAGCTTCGCCAGCCGATGCGCGGCAGGCAGGACCGCGCCGAGGCGTTCCTCGCGCAGGACGATCGTGCGCAGGCCGGAGGCTTCGCGGGTGGAAACGGGGCGCGTGAATGCGGCGGAGAGCCGGCCTTTCGCCAGCATTTCCCAGACGCGCTCGGGTGTGCGCTCCTCGAGATGGATGGAGACGAGCGGGAAGCGCCGCCGGTACTCCGCGAGCAGCCGTCCGAGGAAGGGCTGCGTCGGCGGCCCGATGTACCCGAGCCGCAGTTCGCCTTCTTCGCCGGCAGCGGTGCGCTTCACGCGGCGCATGGCTTCGTCCCACCGCTCAAAAAGGATCGCGGTCTCGCGCAGGAGCACCTTGCCCGCGGGTGTGAGACTCACGCTCCGGCGGTTGCGGTCGAGCAGGTTCGCGCCCAGCTCCGCCTCGATCTCCTGCACCGCCCGGCTCAGCGCGGGCTGGGCGATGCGCAGTCGCTCCGCCGCGCGCGAGTAGCTCAGCTCCTCGGCGACGGCTTGGAAGTAGCGGAGGTGTCGGAGGTCCATGAGGCACTGATAACGGATCGGCATAACGCTGATAGCGAGTTTCTATTTCCGTAACAAGCCTTCCGCCTGCTAACTTTGAAAGTTCAGCCGATACTCACCTTCTTATGTCCCCAAACAAACTTTCCATCGTCGCCGCGCTGAGCGCGTTGCTGTTCACCGGCTGCAATAAGAGCGGCGAGAGTAAGACCGGGGCAAACGGGCTGACAAAAATTAAGGTCGGCTACATCGGCATCACTTGCGAGGCTCCGATCTTCAGCGCCGTCGAGAACGGCTTTTTCAAGGAGGAAGGGCTCGATGTCGAGTTAGTGAAATGCGAGTGGTCGAAATACAAGGACGTGCTCGCCCTCGGCGGCTACGACATCACGCATCACCTCATCATGTATTTCCTCAAGCCCATCGAGCAGGGACTAGACGTCAAGATCACCGCGGGGATCCACACCGGCTGCCTGCGCGTGCAGGCTTCCACGAAGGGGAATATCCACAAGGTCGCGGATCTGCGCGGGAAGAGGATCGGTGTGCCGGGCATGGGCACGCCGCCGTTCATCTTCGCCAACCGCGTGCTCGGCGCGAACGGCATCGATGCAATGAAGGAGATCGAGTGGCGCGTCTTCCCGGCGGGTGAACTCGGGCTCGCGCTCGAAAAAGGCGAAGTGGACGCGGTCGCTGATTCCGAGCCGATCGGCAGCCTGTTGCTCGCCCAGGGGCTCGTGCGCAACGTGGCGGACCAGGCGAAGGACGAACCTTACAAGGATGAATACTGCTGCGCCGTGATCGCGAACGGAAAATGGCTCAGCGCGAATCCCAAGGCCGCCGCCGCGGCCACACGCGCGCTGCTCAAGGGTGCGAAATGGGTGGATACCAACCCGCGGATCGCGGCGCGGATGTCGGTGGAGAAGAAATACCTCGCGTCGAATCCGGAGCTGAACACGACTGCAATCGGCAATCTCGACTACTTGCCGAGCGTGCTTGGTGCGGAAAAGGCGGTGCTTTCAGCTGCGAAAGAAATGAAAATCGCGGGGATGTTGAGCCCAACTACGGACGTGGAAGCGTTGGCGAAAAAGGCGTTCATACATCTCGAAGGCGTGACGGACGCGTGGATCGAGGGTCTTCAAATCGAGAAGCTTGCCGGTGGCGAAATCCCGGTTGATCAACCGCTGCGGCTGGCGGCGGAGTTGGCCACGGATGGCACGCCATTCAAGATTGCGACCTGCTGCGCACCGGCTTCAAGGGTCGCTCCGCGGCCTGGGATTACGGAGGAATCGAAGGTTGCGACTGCCAAGTGAACGGATCGTCGCAAACCATCGCCCCCGCAGCGGAGCCGAAGGTCGAAGGCCCGGCGATCGTCCGTGGAAACCGTGCTCCGTGGGGCACGCTCCTCGCGCTGCCGATCGCCAGCGCCATTGCGATCGGCGTGCATTTTTTCATTACGAGAAACGAGCCCCCGAGCAGGACCTTTCCTACTGACCACTTCGATTTCATGCCGTTCGTCGAGGCGCATGGCTACTCGCTCCTTTTGGGCGGCACTCTCGTCACCTCACTCTTCGCCGCAATGGCGCAATCCATCTTGCCGGGCCTCCGGCGGTGGATGCGCGAGATGTGTCCGATCTTCGCCGCCGCCGTCGTGCTCCTGACCCTCTGGGAGGCGATCACTTCCGGCCTTCGATGGCTGCCGATGCCCTATTTCCCCAGCCCGGCCGGCGTCGTGCAAAGCCTCATCAACGACCGCGCCCTCATCTTCGACAGCACCTGGCATTCGCTCCTCCTGCTCATCAGCGGCTACACCTCGGGTGTGGCTGTCGGCCTCGTCAGCGGCGTCTGCATCGGATGGTTCGAGCCCGCGCGTTACTGGGGCATGCCCGTCTTGAAAGTGGTCGGCCCGATCCCGGCAACCGCGTGGATTCCGCTCGCGATGGTCGTGTCACCAAACGCGATGTTTTCCGCCACCGCACTCATCGCCCTCGCCGTCTGGTTTCCAGTCACGATGCTCACCGCGTCCGGCATTTCCAATACCCGCGCCTCCTACCTCGACGTGGCGCGGACACTCGGCGCGAGCCGCGCGTATCTCATCTTCCGCGTCGCCATTCCCGCGGCGATGCCGAGCATTTTCATCGGCCTGTTCATGGGGCTTGGCGCTTCGTTTCTCACCCTCGTCGTCGCCGAAACCGTGGGCGTGAAATCCGGCCTCGGCTGGTATCTGACGTGGGCGCAGGGCTGGGCGGAGTACGGCAAGGTCTATGGCGCTCTCGTCATTATGGCCGCGTTTTTCTCCACGATCATGACGGTGCTTTTCCGGGTGCGCGACAGCGTGCTCGTCTGGCAGAAAGGCACGATCAAATGGTAGCCGCGCCCGCCAATCCCGTGACGGCGGAAGGCTCCTCGCTGCGCGTGCGCGAGGTGAGCAAATCCTTTCCCACGCCGGACAACGCGGAAATCCGCACGCATGCGCTGGACGCCGTCTCACTATCCGTCAGCGCGGGCGAACTGATCTGCTTTCTCGGCCCCAGCGGATGCGGCAAGTCCACGCTCCTCCGGCTCATCACCGGTCTCGATTCCCCCGACTCTGGCGAGCTCTGGGTCGGCACCGAGCCGATCACCGCCCCGAGCGCCGAGCGCGGCCTCGTCTTTCAGGACCCGAATCTTTTCCCCTGGCTCACCGTCCGCGGCAATATCCAGGCCGGCCTCGTTGCCCGCGGCGTGCTCCACGAAAAGCGCGGGGAGGTAGGCGACTTCATGCGGCTCGTCGGATTGGAAGCCTTCGCCAACGCCTTTCCCCATCATCTCTCCGGCGGCATGGCCCAGCGTGTGGCCCTCGCCCGCGCGCTCATCAATCATCCCAAAGTCCTCCTCCTCGATGAGCCGCTCGGCGCGCTCGACGCCTTCACCCGCATGCGCATGCAGGACGAAGTGCTGCGCCTCTGGCAAGCCCGCCGCACCACCATGCTCCTTGTCACACACGACATCGACGAAGCCATCTACATGAGCGACCGCATCGTCCTCATGACCCCGCGCCCCGGCCGCATCGAGCGCATCCTCACCGTCGATCTCGACCGTCCCCGCCAGCGAAACAGCCCGGAATTCCTCGGCCTCCGCGGTGACATCCTGGAACTGCTGCATTTTACCGGCAAGACGGAGGTCGGAGAGACTGTGAAATAAGTCTCAGAGGGCGTCGCTCCGCGCGCCATGCGTATCCCTTCGCCGAAGGCCCGTCCTCCTGAGTGGCGCGGGCGCGCTGGATTTTGGCATGGCACGCCACCACCGCGCTATTTTCACAAATCTCAGCGACGCACCCAACCCACACCGTTGATGCGGGCTACATCTGCACCCAGCGGATCAGCAGCGCCGTGAACACGCCGCCGACGGCGAGTTCCAGCGAAGTTTGCAGCGCGATCGAGTGCAGATCGATCTTGGGGCGGTGGAAGGGGGGGAGCTTCATAATAAGGTCTGGCTCAAGCATCGCCCGTGCCGGGGGGAGCGAGCATTTTTCTCAGAAAATCTCAGCCTCGTCCGGGAATCCGGAGTCCTGTCGGATCGAGTCCAGCCGGCGGCGCATCCCGCGCGCGGACTCGGGCCGGTTCACCGCGCGGACGATGACGCCGACGAGCACCGGCAGCGCCAGCAGCGCGCCGACGGAGATCATCGTGGTGGCGGTCGTTTTCTGAGCCGGGCGGCCAAGTTTTCCCGCGATGAGCAGGCCGATGCCGCAGCCGACGGCGGTCTGCGTGATGGCGAGGAGGCTGGTCTGGACGGGAGAAGACGGCTTCGGCATACGGCGGGAAGATGCAGGCGGAGTGCCAAAAGGAAAGTGCAAAGACGGGTGCGAACGCTAGCTCGCGGGCTGGAGGGTGAACTCCACCTGGAGGCCCGTGGGCTGGACGTTGCGGACGGCCACGGTTCCGCCGCAGGCTTCGACGCAGCTTTTCACGATCGCCAGCCCGAGGCCCGCGCCTCCGGTCTCGCGCGTGCGGGCGGCCTCGGGGCGGAAGAACGGATCGAAAAGCCGGTGCAGCGCGTCCTCGGGCACGCCGGGCCCGGAGTCGGTGACTGTGACGATGACATGCGCGCCGCCGCTGCGCGCAGCGACCACGATGGGGCCGGCGGGCCGCCCGTCCGGGTGCTGGAGAGGGCGAAAGGAGTGCGCTCCCTCCGCGGCGGTGCCGACGGGGGCGGCGTAGCGCAGGGCGTTGCGGATGACATTGCCGAGGGCGCGCGCGAGGAGGTCGGGCTCGGCGAGGACGGTGAGGGCGGCAGGCACGTCGAGGGCGATGACGCCGGGCTCGCGGGCCTCGCGGGCGATGAGGCGGGAGGCGAGCTCGGCGAGGGAGACGGGCTTGAGCTCGACCGAGCGGCCGCCGACGCCGGCCTTTGAAAAGGAGAGCAGCTCGCTGACGAGCGCGGACATGTGGCGGGCCTCCTCGCGGACATCGGCCACGTAGCCGCGCGCGGCGTCATCGGCGGCGCGGTGCTCGAGGATGCCGAGGGCCATTTCCATCCGGGCGAGCGGGGAGCAGAGTTCGTGGGCGATGTCGCCGAGGAAGCGCTTCTGCCCGGTGAAGAATTCGCGGAGGCGCGCGGCCATGTCATTGAGCGCGGTGGCGAGGCGGCCGATCTCGTCGGCGCGGTCGCTCTCGACGTGTGTCTCGAAGCGGCCCTCGGCGATGGCCTCCGCCGCGCCGGTCATCTGCCGCAGCGTGCGCGTGATGCCGCGGACGAGCGGCAGCCAGAGCAGTGCGGAGAGCGCGAGCACGACGGCGCCGCCGAGCAGCCACGGCGTGAAATCGAAGAACAGCCCGCCGCGCAGAGTCCCGGTCGCCAGGACCAGGGTCGTCGGCATCTGCGGACGCGCGACGCGGTCGGGCAGCGGCAGGCGGATGCCGATCCAGTAGAGGCGCGGCTCGCCGGCGCGGACGATGAATTTCGGAAACGCGCCAGCCATCGCGGGCGGCGGGCCGGGGCGGTCGAGCGGTGGCCGGTCGGCAGGCCGGTCGTCTCGCCGTAGCGGGTCGAAAGGCGGCGGCCTGTCCTGCGGCTGGCGGTCCCGCGGTCCGGGGCCATCCATCGGGCGGGGCGGCGGCCCCTGCGGGCGCGGGCCTTCGCTCACCCGCGCGAGTACCTCCGGAGGCGCGGGCGCGATCTCGCCCGCGATCATTTTCCCGTCATTGCGGAAAACCGCCACGGGCACGCGATACGCCGCACTCACGCGCGCAAGTGACGCAGTCCACTCGCTCTGCGGCAGCTCTTTCAGCTCCTCCGACACAAGCTGCGCCATGGCCTGCAGCCGCTCGCCCGCCGGCCCGGCGAGGAGCACATCGAGTCCCGGCCCGAGCTGCGCGCGGATGAAAATCCACGCGGCGAGGCCGAGGAAGGCGACGTTCACAAAGAACCACGCGACGATCTTCAGCGAGAGCGGGAAGCGCACGCGGCGCACGGCTTTATTCCGCATCGGGGTCGATGAGCATGTAGCCGGACGAGCGCAGAGTGCGGATGAAGCGCGGGGTCTTCGGATCGTCGCCCAGCTTTTTCCGCAGGGCGGAAATGTGGACGTCGATCGAGCGGTCGAAGACCTCGTAGTCGCGGTCGCGGATTTCCTCGAGCAGGTGGTCGCGCGTCTTCACGCGGCCCTTCGCGCGGGCAAGCGAAAGCAGCAGGTCATACTCGACGGGCGTGAGCGTGAGCGGCGTGTCGTCCAGCACGGCGGTGCGCGAGCCGGGGCGGATGCGCAGCCCGGCGATGACGATCTCCCTGTCCGCGACCGCCGCGGCCGGCACGTCGCGGGCGGTGCGGCGCGTCACGGCACGGATGCGGGCGAGGAGTTCGCGCGTGGAAAAGGTCTTCGGCAGATAGTCGTCCGCGCCGATTTCGAGGCCGACGATGCGGTCCGCCTCGTCGCCGCGGGAGGTGAGCATGAGCACGGGCACATCGCTGGTGTGGCGGATCTGTTTCAGCACTTCGAATCCGTCGAGCCCCGGCAGCATGAGGTCGAGGATGACAGCGCTCCACGGCTCCGCAGTCGCGCGCTCCACGCCCTCCGGACCGGTGTGAACGGCCTCCACGTCGTAACCGAGCGGCCCGAGATAGTCGGCGATCAGGCGGCACAGCTTGCGGTCGTCATCGATGACGAGGAGGCGCGGGCGGGCGGTGGTCGAAAGCGGAGGGTGCATGTGCGGCGGCGGCGCGAGCATAACCGGCGTGCGTTTTGCCGTGCGCGGGATTTACACTTCCTTAACAAAAATCTCCGCATCCGCTCATACGATCTTTACGGATCGGTGCGAACCTCCCGTCATCAGCAGAGTGAATCCGCACCGCATCCCACCGATGAACACCTCCCAAAAACTCCGCGCCCTCCTCCTCGCCAGCATGCTCGGCGGCAGCTCCGTGCAGGCCGCCGACCCCCAGCCCGCGCCCGACATGGCCGCGCTCATGGCGCTGCTAAACAGCCTCGCCGCACAGTCCGCCGAGGGCGCTCCCGAAGCAGCGCCCGCGACCGAGCCGGCTCCGCTGCCCGCAGCGCCAGCACCAGCACAGCGACCGCCGGCCGCACCCGCGCCGGTGCCCTCGCCGCTGCGCACGGGCAGCCTCAGCACCAGCAGCCTCACCACGTCCGGCCCGCTCAGCGGACACGGCGCGGGGCCTGCCGTGCGCCTGAGCGAAGCCGACTGGCGCGTCCTCTTTCAGGCGAGAGCCGCCCGCAACTAAAGCCGCTCCGCCGACCTCAATCCCCTCCCCGCGGGAAAGAATCCCCCGCTTTTTCCACCAAACAAAAAGACGCAAGACCCGACCCGTATGAACAAAAAAGCCCTCACCCTCACGCTCGCCCTGGCCCTGCCGGCGAGCCTCACCTTCGCCCAAGGCCCCGGTGGCGGCCCGCCTCCCGGCGGACGCCCGCCCGGCCCGCCGCCCAATCAGCAGGGCGACCGGCCACCCGGCAACCGCCCGCCGAAGGACCGCGAGCGCGCCGACAAGCCGCCCGTCCCGCCGCTCATCCACGCGCTCGACGCGGATCACGACGGCATCATCTCCGCCGAGGAGATCAAAGGCGCGCCCGACTCGCTCGCGACACTCGACCGGAACAAGGACGGCAAACTGATGCCGAATGAATTCCAGTCGCAGCGCCCGGACGGCCCGCCTCCCGGCGACAGCCCGGACGGCGACAAGCCAAAGACCCGCAACACGGTCAGCGACCGCAACCGGCCCGCAGATCCTTTTCCCGGCCAGAAGCCTCCGCTCGACCCGAACCGGAAACCCGCCGGACCGAAAGACGGCGAGCAGCCCAAGGACGGACCGCCGGACCGCGCTGACAAGCCGAAACGCGGACCCGCGCCGCCCCTCATCCACGCGCTCGACACGGATGGCGACGGCGTGATTTCCGCCGACGAGATCAGCGGTGCCGCCAAGTCCCTGGCGACGCTGGACCGGAATGAAGACGGCCAGCTCGGGCCGGCCGAATACGCCGGACGCCCGCCCGGCGACCGTCCAGACGGCGACGGCCCGAAGCCCCCGCTCCCGCCAAAGGAAGGCCAGTAGGCGCGCGGAAAGCGATCAACCCGACCCCGCAGCGGCCCCGCGCCGCTGCGGGGTTTTTGTTTTGGCGCGAGGAGAAAAAAGTGCGCGTCATCCTGAGCGAAGTTCCGATCGGCTTTGCGAACGGAACGCAGTCGAAGGACCCCGGCGATCCCGTGCGATACTGCCCCTGAATCCGCGGGGTCCTTCGACTGCGCTCAGGATGACACGCTCTCTCCGAGTTTCGTCACACCCGCTTACAGCCGCAGCGTGACGATGCGACGGTTCTTCGTGTCGGCCACGCGGATGCGCATCTGCGAATCCACCGCCACTCCCCACGGCGTGCCAAACTCGCCCTCGCCGCTCCCGCTGTGCCCGAGCTGGCCGAGCAGCTTTCCCTCCGGGCTCACGCGCGAAAGCCGGCCCGCGCCGTACTCCACGATGTAGAGCGCGCCGTCGCCACCGGTCGCGATGTCGTACGGCAGGTTGAAAGCGAGCGGCTTTCCCGCCTCGCCGAGCAGGCCGAGGAATTTCCCGTCGTCCGAAAAGATGAGCACGCGGTTGTTGATCGCGTCCGCCACGTAGAGCCGGCCGTCTTTCCATGCGAGCCCCGACGGGCGCTGAAACTGCCCCGGCCCGGTGCCGAAGCTGCCAAAGCTCGCGAGCCATTTTCCCTCGCGGGAAAACTTCTGCACCCGGTCATTCCCGCCGTATTCGCAGACGTAAAGATTCTCCGCCGCATCCGTGCAGATGCCCACCGGGTAGATGAATTCGCCGTCCGCCTTTCCGTGCGCGCCGATGTTTTTCAGCCAGTGCCCCTGCGCATCGAACCACACCACCCGGTGATAGTGCGTGTCGCACACGACCACGCGCCCATCGCGCAGGACGACGATCCCCTCGGGCTTGCCCACGCTCACGTCGAGCATCTGCCATTGGCGCTTCAGCGCGCCTTCGCCGTCGTAGATGAGCACGCGCCCCGCGGTGTCGAGCGTGGCGATCTCGCCGTCATTGCCCACCGCCACGCTGCGCGGAGTCGGCAGCGTCGCGCCGTCCGGCGGGAGATTCCACACGCGCCACTCGCGTGCGGTGAGCACCGCGGACTGCGGCCCGCGCTCGCAGCCGGTGACGATGAAAAGCGCGGCCAGAAGGACGAGGAGCGCCGCCCGCACGCGCATGCCCGCGCGCAGGATCTCCGCGCCCGGACGGTGAAAGAAACTCCGCACCGCACCGCTCGCGGCGTGCCGCAAATCCACGTCTGCGACCGAGCCGCGAAAGCGCGAAGCCTCAACCGTGTTCGCGCCGGCTTCGTCGCGCGTGAGCGCGAGCTGCTCGGGCCGGAAGCAGCGCGGGCGCTCGATCTCCGCGCCGAGCCAGAGCGCGGCTTCGTCCGGCGTGAGCCAGTTGCCTGGGCCGAGAAAGGTCATCAGCTCGGCTGTCGGCGGAGCGTCGTAGAGTTCGCGCACCGCGCCCTCGTGGACGACGCGGCCCTCGCTCAGGCAGACCACTCGCTCCGCTTCGCCAAGCGCGACTTCGGGGAGGTGCGTGGAAAAGACGAGCGATGCGCCGGTGGCGGCGAGGTGCTCGCGGATCACGCGCCAGTAGTTGCCCGCCCGCGCGGGATCGACGTGGGCGAGCGGCTCATCCATCACGAGCACGCCGGCATTCGCGGCGAGTGCGCGGGCAACCGAGAGCCGTGCTTGCTCGCCCTGGCTGAGTTCGTGCGTCCGCGCGTCCGCGCGCGCCGCGAGATCAAAGGCGGCGAGCAGCGCGTCGAGGCCGTCGCCGCCGGGACGCACGATGGCCAGATGCTCGCGCGCCGTGCAGTGCGGCCAGAGCCCGCCGTCCTGCGGCACCCACACCACGGACGCCGTTCCGCGCACGCTGCCGCTCCCGGCTTTCTCGAAACCGCAGAGCACATTGAGCAGCGAGGTTTTTCCCGCACCCGACCACCCGATGACCGCGGTGACACCGGGGCGCAAAACCAGCGACACGTCGCGCAGCCGCGACGGCGCGAGCGAGACGTGGTCGAGAGTCCAGAGCGGGTCGGCGGCCATTCAGCGGCGTGCATACCAGCGCGCGGCGGGCGCGGTCAAAAGCAGAACCGCGACGGGCGCGGCAAAAGCCGCGAGGAACATGGCCGAGAGCACGGCGGTCTGGCCGTAGTGCGCGAGATTGTGCAGGCGGACAAAGACCGGCGTGAGGCCGACGGGCGCGAGGATCGAGCCCGCCGTGAAATCGAAATACGCCCAGCAGAACAGCAGGAACACCGCGAGCCAGCGGCGGCGCGTATCGAGCCGCCAGATGAGCGCGGACGAACCGGCGAGCCGGGCAAGATGGAGCGCCGGAGCGTGGCGGTTCGCATCGAGCAGCCAGCGGAGCGGGATGGCAAATGGCAGCAGCAGGATCGTGAGCGCGAGGACGAGAGGGACCGGCGTGTCGTATGCGAGGCGCAGCGCCGGGAGCTGAAAGAGCGTGAGGAGAAGCAACGCGACCAGCAGCGCCCCGAGCAGACCGGGCAGGGCGGACACCAGCGCGGCGCGGCGGAATCCGGCGAGACACGCGGCGAGAAGCCACGCGCCGGACGCGGCCACGGCGGCGAACGCGAGGGAGGCGGCGAGTCCGTTCGCGAGGACGAAATTCTCCGCGACCGCGCGGAAGCCGTCGCCAGCCTGCGCCGTCACGGAAAGCAGCGGCCAGCCGCAGCCGAGCAGCGCCGCGACGCCGAGATATGCGATCAGCGCGCGCCGCGCGCCGCGGCCGGGTGCCTTCCCGGCGGCGGGGCAGATGGTCAGCGCCGGTGGCCGCAGCAGAAGCGCGAGCACGGCGATCTCGACGCCGAGCGGCAGCGCGGCGAGCCGCAGCGATTCCCCGAGCGCGAGGCCGCCAACCTGCGCGTCGAACAGCGCGACCGTCCACGTTTTCAAACTCCACAACGACGCCAGCTCGAAGTCCGTGAACGCAAAAAGGAAGACGATCCCGCCCGCCATCCACGGCCCGCGGCCCGCCCCGCGAAGCTGGAAAATCCAGCGTTCCCAGCGCGAGCGGGAGAGCAGCGCCTGGCACCGGACCGCCTCGGGAGAAATCGCGGACGGGACGAAATGAAGGACCAGCGCAGCCACGGGCACGAGCTTCAGCGTGAGCGCTGCGAAGTAGAGCGCCGCAGTGGCGCCAGGCACCGCCATGAGCCGGAGCGCGAGATGCGAATACCCGTAGCTGACGAGCAGCGCCGGTGTGAGCAGCGGCGCGAGCAGGAGCGCCCACACGAGCGTGCGCCGCGGCCCGTGCGTGTGCGCGAGCAGCCGCGCAAGCCCTGGCGCGAGCAGGAGCGCGACGCTGGCGATGGCGAGCGCGCGGGCCGCGCCTTCGGCGGTCTGGTGCGCGAGGCTCATGCGGGCGACTCAAAAAGCGGTGTCATCCTGAGCGGAGTTTCGCCGCGGAAAGGCGGGGGCGAAACGGAGTCGAAGGACCCCGGCGGTTTCGTGCGACACCGTTCCTGAATGCGCGGGGACCTTCGACTGCGCTGCGCCCGCCTTACCGCCTCCGCTCCGCTCAGGATGACACGCTATTGGGCGGCTCATTTCACTTCCTCCGACTTCAGCCACGCGAGGCAGGCGTTGCGGGCGGGCAGGAGATCGGTGAGGGGCACGCCATCCGCAGCCCACCCGCGCAGCTCGCGGACTTCGGCGGGCACTTGATCCTCGGGCACGGGACCGAGCGGGATCTGGCGCGACTTCGAGCGCGCGAGCGCGACTTCGGTTTCGGCGGAGAGGAGGAAATCCACGAGCCGCTGCGCGTCGGTTTCGCGGCGCGTGCCGCGGATGATTGCGACGGTGTTCGGGATGCAGATGGTCGCGCCGTCGTCGAGCCGCACGGGGCGCATCGCCACGGGTTTGCCGGCGTCTTTCGCCTCGAAAAAGTCATCGGTGTCGGTGAAGCCGGAGTCGCATGCGTCGGCGGCGACCGCGTCTTTCACCGCAGCGTTGCCGTTCAGTTCGCGGCCACCGTTTGCATGCCAGTCGCGATGCCACGCAATGAGCGGCTCGCGGCCCCAGCGCTGCCAGAGCACGGAGTAGTGCGTGAGTGTGGTGCCGTAGATCGGCTTCGCGATGGCGAAGCGCTTCAGGTCATGGATCGGCTCGGGCGCATCGGTGGCGGGTGGCGCGCCTTTGGACGTGTTGAAAATCCTCACACGCATCCGCGCGGCGAAACCCGTCCAGCTTCCGTCGGGGTCCTTGAACTTCGCCGGGATGCGCTCCCAGCCGGGGCCACGGTACGGCGCGAGCAGCCCTTTTTCCTGCAAGTCGAGCGTGCCGAGGAGTTCGTTGTTCCAGAAGACGTCGCAGCGCGGCGCGTCCTTTTCGCGGACGAGGAGTTCGGTGAGGCCGAGGGATTTCGTGGCCTCGGTGTCGTAGCGCGTGGCGACTGGGATGCCGGTCTGGCGGGTGAAGTCGCGGAGGACCGACTCGGCGTAGATCGAGTCGTGCGCGCAATAGACCGTGAGCCGCGGCGGGCCGCTGCGGTGGTAAAGCCACGCGACCGCGAGCGCGGCGAGGATGAGGAGCGGGAGAAGGCGGCGGGTCATGAAGCGGAGGCGGTGGCAACGTAGGCGGGACTTCCTAGTCCCGCTGGAGGCGGCTGCGGCTCTGGGAAGAGCCGCCTACGTTCCTGGCGCCTCGCCCTCGGCGAAACTCCGTTCAGCATGACGGCCTGCTTTTCGACGGAGCCGCTCACTTCTCCGCTTTCTCCGCCGGTTTCTCCGGGAGCGAGTCGAAGTATTTCTTGATCGCCTCGTGGTAGCCAGGCGGCACCTGCTCCTGCTGGATGGCTTCGCTCACGCCTTGTTTCACGCGCTGCACGTTCGTGCGGTAATCCTCGGAGCGCGCGCCGGTTTCGCCGACTTCCTTGGTCTTCCATTCGAGGAGCATCTTGCCGCCGATGAGCTGCGAGTTGGATTTCTCGGTCTTGAATCCCGTCTTCGTCGCGTCGTTCTCCGGCCGCTTTGATCCATCGCCGATGCCAGGGCCCGTGCCATCGCCGCCGGGCGGCCCGACTTCGCCGAGACCGGCCATTTTTTCGGCGAAGAGCTTTTCAAAATCAGCCATCCCGCCCGCGCCCCCGAGTTCCTTGCCGTCGAGCTTCCCCTGCCCCGCGAGCTGCTTCGCCATTTGCAGATTCTTGAGCGCGTCTTCGAGCGCCTTGCCGTCCTGGATCGCCTGCCCGAGCTGCTTCAGCTCGTCCTCGCTGAGCTGGAGCGAATCGAGCGCGGCCTGCGTGGCCTCTTTCGACATCTCGCCGAGCTTCGCCATGTCGAGCTGCTGGAGCGCGCGCTCCAGCGCGGCGGCGACCTGCGGTGAATTCATCTCCTGCTTCATCGCCTGCGCGAGGTCATTGAGCTTTTGCATGACCTGCTCCTGCGCAGCGCGCTTCTCGGCGGAGTCGGGCATCTCGGCGACCTTGCGGAGCTCGTCGCGCAGCTTCGCGAATTCCTGCTTCAGGCTGCTCACGTCGCCCTTCTTCAGCTCCTCGCGCCACTGCTCCACCTTCTTCATGTCGGCTGCGCCAAAGCTCTGAGCCGCCTTGTCGGTCGCCTTGAGATCGTTGTTCACCTTGCGCCACAGCTCGCCGATTTCCTTCTGCTCCTCGCCGAGCTTTTTGAGGCTGCCTTCGCGGTCCTCGGGCTTGGCTTCCTTGAAAGTCTTGTCGAGTTCCTGGAGCGCGAGCTTCACCTGCTCGGTCTGCCGGTCGCCCGTCTCGGCGAGCTGCGCGCTGCGGAGCGCGGTGGCTTTTTTCGTCTGCTCCAGCTTCTCCTCGATCTGCGCGGTCTTCTTCCGCTGCTCGGTCTTTTTGAAAGGGTCGAGCTGCGGCAGAAAATGGACGCCCGCGAAAAGGACGGCGAGCGCCACGCAGAGATCGCGCGCGCCGCGCTGCCAGCGGAAGGGCACGACTTGCGCCGCGCGCAGCTTCTCCGCCCGCGCCTCCGCCTGCTCCGTGACGATGGGCGCAAACTCTCCGGGCGTCTCGCCGATCATCGCGGCGGTGAGAAACAGCTCCTTGCCCCCGGTGCGCGTGTCGATAAGCCGCGCGATCGTTTTCGCCGAAGCCCGCCTCGCGAGCAGCAGCGCCACGAGCAGGGCAGCGCCGGGGATGGCCGCGAGCGTCACCGGCGCGAACCAATCCGGAATCAGCCCGAGCAAGCGCGAAGCAAGCAGCAGCGCGAGATAAAGCGCCGCGCAAACCAGCAGCGCGACGTGAAAACGCCCGCCGAGCGCGGCGACGAACTGCCGCGCGGAGGTCTGCCGCATCAATCGCTGGGTGTGGCTCATCGGCGCGAGATCGTCAGCCCGGCGCCGGAGGGGTGCAAGCGCCGAGCGCGCAAAGATCCGGACCCCGCTCCGATCATCCGTGAATAATGAGCTGGATGTCCTCCGGCAGGCCGCGGGCGACTTCGTGGATGACGTTCCCTTTCAGCAGCCGCGCCATCGAGAGGCGGTGGGTCGCGCCGAGCATGAGGTAATCGACGCCGAGCGTGGCGGCGGAATCGAGAATGGTGGCGGCCGGTTCGGCGCTGACGGCGAAGACGGGCAGGACAGGCACGCCTAGTTCTTCCCCGACCTTCAGGCACAGGCCCATGATCGCGGCGGCCTGCGGGTCGTCCTGCCATCTGGGGCGCTTTGCCGTCTGGATCGGGCCGCCCATGAAGACGGCGATCTCCTTCACATAGAGCACGCAGAGCGTGGCCTTTTTCAGCGCCGCATACTCGAGCGCAAAACGCAGCACCGGCGTCACGCCACGCGCTGCGACCATCACTTTCTGCCCCTCCTCGCAGCGCGGGCGCAGTTTCTCGATGGCGTCGGGGCTCACGAACTCCGCGGCCTCCGCGCTCACGGTCACGGTCTTCAGGCCGACGACCTTGTGCGAGTAGGCGCGCACCGAGAGGCCGATGCCGAGCACGACGATGGCAAAGAAAAGCGCGTGGTCGATGGTGTAGGCGATGGTCAGCCACACGCCGGCGAGGACGACCGAGGTGAGCGTCATCAGCCCGCGCTCCCAGAGGCGCATGATGAGCTTCACGTTCACCGAGCAAGAGCTGAGATTGACGGTGATCGCGCCGACCACGCCGATGGCGTAGAGGCTGGCGAGCGCGTCGAAGTCCTGCGTGATCATGAGGATGAGCACGGGCAGCACGGCGGCGAGGATCAGCGGGACCGTCGGCACGCCGTAGCGGTTCAGCTTCGTGAGCGGGCGGGGAAATTCGCCGTCGAGCGCCATCATGTAGATCACGCCGATGACCGCGATGATCGCCGTATTCACCGCGCTGAGCAGGAGCACGCCAAAGACGATGCCGACGATCCAGCCAAAGGCCGGGCCCACCGCCGGGCTCACGGTGATGCTGGCGTAGTGCTCGCCGAGGAAGCGCAGCATGTCCTCCTTGTGCCCGACCAGCGTGGGCGCAAACTCGTGCGGCAGCGAGAGCATGGCCCACCCGAGCAGCACCGTGGCGACGACCACCTCGACGGCGACGATCAGGAGCGCCTTGCCCGCAGTGCGGGTGACGAGCGGCTTTTCCGGGTCGGAGCCGGGGTTGATCTTCATCACGCCCGTCATGCTCGCGATGGCCTCCACGCCGCTCAATGCGAGGATGACTTTCACAAACTGCACCCACATTTCCGAGAAGCCGCCGGTCGCCTGCTCCATATGCACCGTGGTGAGGTGCGGCGCGCTCACGGCAATAATGACAACCACGCAGATCGCCGTCGGGATGGCCATGGCGATGGCCATGCTGCCGCTGTGCTTTGGGCCGAAGTAATTCACCGCGCCCAGCACGAGGATGCTGGCCATCGTCGCGGGCGCGATGAGGTTTGGCGGCACGCCAAAATAGCTCATCGCCGCCCAACCGCTCAGCGCGGCGGTGACGAGGAAATTCGCGATCAGCAGCAGCGCGCCGACCGCCGCGAGGAGCCGGCTCTGCTGCCGCGCCGCGGAGTACACGCCGCCGCCGTCGGGGAAATTGCGGCAGACGACGACATAGTTGAAGCCGACGATCGCCGTGAGCGCGCAGACAGCGAGCATGATGGGCATCGAGGCAAAGCCCGCCGCGGCAAAGGCGAGGCCGATGACGTAGGCCTTCGAGGTGCCCCAGTCACCGTAAAGCAGCGCGGCGGCGCGCTGCCAATCGACGTTACGGGGGCGGTGGGCCTGGGTGGAAAACTCGGACACTGCCTGTCGATGTAGGCAAAGTGCCTGGCGGGGTCAACGTGCGCGAGGGCGGCAGCGGCGCACGATTGATTTGCAGCGCCCGCCTCCCTCGGCCAGCATGCGCCGCTCATGCACGAGCAAAGCAAAACCTCCTCTCTCGCCCGTTCCATCGGAGCGCTCGGCGTCGTCTATGGGGACATTGGCACGAGCGTCCTGTACGCCTTCAAGGAGTGCCTGCATCACGGGCTGAGCACGGATCGCGAGATCATCGGGGTGCTCTCGCTCATCATCTGGAGCCTCTTCACGCTCGTGTCGGTGAAGTATCTCGCCATCGTCATGCGGGCCGACAACCACGGCGAAGGCGGCATCCTGGCGCTGCTCTCGCTGGCCTTTCCAAAAGACGCCAAGACGCGGGGTGTGGCTACGGGCGGGATGATCGCGGTCGGCATCGCCGGCGCGGCCCTGCTCTACGGCGACGGGGTCATCACGCCGGCCATCTCGGTGCTGTCCGCCGTCGAGGGTCTCCTACTCGCGACGGAAAAAATCCGGCCCTTCATCATCCCGCTGACGCTGGGAATCCTCACGGGACTGTTCGCCGTGCAGTCGAAGGGCACGGGCGCGATTGGCAGGTGGTTTGGCGGAGTGATGCTCGCCTGGTTTTCGATCCTCGCGCTCCTCGGGATCATCCACATCGCGGACAATCTCTCCGTGCTCAAGGCGCTCAATCCGATCGAGGGATTCGACTTCCTCGTGCATCACGGGAAAGCCGGGCTCGTCATCATGGGCAGCGTCTTCCTCGTAGTGACGGGTGGCGAGGCGCTCTATGCCGACATGGGGCATTTCGGGCGCAAGCCCATCGCCCGCGCGTGGACCTTCCTCGTGTGCCCGGCGCTCATTTTGAACTATCTCGGGCAGGGCGCGCTCGTCCTCGCTACTCCCGCCGCGCGGGAAAATCCGTTCTTCTCGATGGCCCCGAGTTGGGCGCTCTACCCGCTCGTCGCGCTCGCCACCGCGGCGACGGTCATCGCCTCCCAGGCGCTGATCTCCGGCGCGTTTTCGCTGACGATGCAGGGGATTCAGATGGGCTACATCCCGCGGATGGAAATCCTCCACACCTCACAGGACGAGCACGGCCAGATCTACATCCCGAAGCTGAACATCCTGCTCGCCGTTGGCTGCATGGCGCTCGTCCTCGGTTTCAAAAGCAGCTCCGCGCTGGCCAGCGCCTACGGGATCGCCGTCACCCTCACCATGCTTGCGACCACGGCCATTTTCTTTTTCGCCGCCCAGCAGCTCTGGAACTGGAGCCCGCTGAAAGCCGGCCTGACGTGCCTGCTTTTCGGCTCCATCGAGGCCACCTTCTTCGCCGCCAATTCCCTGAAGATCCTGCACGGCGGCTGGTTTCCGCTCGTCTCCGGCGCGGCTATTTTCCTTGTCATGGTGACGTGGAAAGACGGGCGCTCCCGGCTCCGCATGAGCCTGCCGCCCGGCATGCCGCTCGACGATTTCATCGCCTCCATCAGCATCGCCGGGACGCTCGACGAGCAAAACAAACTCCATCGCAGCCAGGGCACCGCCGTCTTCCTCGCGGGCAACCCGGACGGGACGCCAAATGCCCTGGTGAAGAACATCAAACACAACCAGATCCTTCACCGGCAGAACATCCTGCTGACGATCATCACCGATCCCACCCGGCCCCATGTCCCGCCGGAGGAGCGCGTCGAGGTGAGCGACCGGACGGAAGGCTTCTTTCGCGTCATCGCCAGCTTCGGCTTCATGGAGAGTCCGCACATCGACGAGGTCATCCGCGCCGCCGGCACAAAGGGCCTCATCATCCATCCTGACCGGACCACTTTTTTCGTGGGCAAGGAGCGGATCGTAGTCACGGACAAGCCCGGCATATCCCTTTCGCGCGACCACCTCTTTGCCTTCCTCAGCAAGCACTCCGAGAACGCCGCCGACTTTTTCCACCTCCCGCCCAACCGCGTGTACGAGGTGAGCCAGGTGGTGGAGATCTAGGGCGGCGCAAAACGTGGGCGGCTCTTCCCAGAGCCGCACCCGCACACCGCGGCTCTAGGAAGAGCCGCCTACGTCCTGAAACACCCGCCAGCACTCCAGAAAGCCGGGCGCAAAATCCTGCGGGCGCGCGGCGATCCAGCCGGCGATCTGCTCGCGGGTGAAAAACGCGCCGCTCTCGATCTCCGCGGGCGGCAGGCGGAACGGCCCCTCGTGCAGCGCGCGGTAGAGCCGCACGAATTCCCAGCCGGTGTTTTCGCCCGCGGCGATGGACGCGATCTCCTCCACCTCCGCATCCACGCCCAGCTCCTCGCGCAGCTCGCGCGGCGCGGTCGCGGCGTAGTCGTCGCCCGCGTTCACATGGCCGGCGGCGCTGGAGTCCCACTGGCCGGGATGCTTGTCCTTCCAGCGGGAGCGCTTTTGCAGGAAGAGGTCGCCCTGCGCGTTGAAGACGAAGATGTGGACGGCGCGATGGCGGAGCTTTTGCGCGTGGACGGTGAAGCGCGAGGTCTTGCCGGTGACGCGGTCGTTTTCATCCACCACGTCGAAGATCTCGCCGTGCACGTCCTGCGCCGCCGCACTCGGCGCGGCTCCGCTGGCGAAATTCGTGAGCGCGATCCACTGCTCCAGCGAGAGCTCCTCGGCGCGCGTGGTCTCCTCCACGCCGAGATGCGCGCAGAGCGCGGGCCAGTCGAGCTGCTGGTCGGAGAGGTTCTTTCGCAGCAGCTTGCGGCGCTGGGAAAAGCCCTGCTTCACCAGCTTCCGGAAAAGCGCGCCGTCGCACTCGGGCAGCTCGCCGGTCGGGCGCGGCGTGAGCGCGACCACGGCGGACTCGATAGTCGGC
This sequence comes from Chthoniobacter sp., assembly GCA_031411535.1. Taxonomy (GTDB): domain Bacteria; phylum Verrucomicrobiota; class Verrucomicrobiia; order Chthoniobacterales; family Chthoniobacteraceae; genus Chthoniobacter. The sequence continues at coordinate 21,347 of JANOBH010000005.1, forward strand.
GCGGGATGAAAGACCGACCCCGGCAGGGTGCGCAGATATTTCACCCGCCAGCGCCGCCCGATGAGCAGCGTGAGCGCGCCGTAGGCCTTCGTCCGCGGCCCGGCGGAGAGGCGCTCGGCGAGCTCCTTTTGCAGCGTGAAAATGAGCATGCTCACCGGGCTCGGCTCGTCGGTGAACTGGAACAGGATCTGGCTCGAAACGTAATAGGGCAGATTGCCCAGCACCTTCACCGGTCCGCGCGCAAAGAGCGCCCGCACGTCGAATTCCGTGGCGTCGCCATGCACGATCTCCACGCCGGGAAACCGCTCCTGCAAAAAGCCGACCATGCGCCCGTCCTTCTCGATGAGCAGCCCGTTTGCCGAGCGCGCGAGCGCGAACTCCGTGAGCGCGCCCAGCCCCGGCCCCAGCTCCAGCCATGCCTCGCCGGCCTTCAGCCCGAGCTGCGCCACGATCCAGTCCGCGAGATTCTGATCGTGGAGAAAATTCTGGCCGAGGCTCCGCGTCGGCTTCATGCCCATTTGTGCGAGCGTGGCGGTGATGGTGGAGAGCTTCATTGGAAAACCGGGCGCGGAACCTATGCGCAGCCGCGGCGCGATGCGAGCGCACAAAGTAGCTTGGACTTTAGTCCAAACACCCACCGGCATTGGACTAAAGTCCAAGCTACTTTGCCCACAGCGATTGACGCCCCACCCGCGCCAAACCTAGCGTCCCGCCATGCCCCCCGACACCACCGCGGAACACCTCCGCCTCGAAGAAGACGCGCGGCGCGAACGAAACTGGAAGCGCTGGGGCCCGTATCTCTCCGAGCGGCAGTGGGGCACGGTGCGCGAGGACTACTCGGCGAATGGCGACGCGTGGAACTATCTCCCGCACGATCACGCGCGCAGCCGCGCCTACCGCTGGGGCGAGGACGGGCTGCTCGGCATCACCGACCGCGAGTGCCGGCTGTGCTTTGCCGTGGCGCTCTGGAACGGGCGCGACCCCATCCTGAAGGAGCGCATCTTCGGCCTTACGAATCCGCAGGGAAACCACGGCGAGGACCCGAAGGATGTCTGGCACTACCTCGACTCCACGCCCACGCACTCCTACATGCGCGCGCTCTACAAGTATCCGCAGGCGGAGTTTCCCTATGCGCGGCTCGTGGAGGAAAACGCGCGCCGGACCCGCAAGGATCGCGAATTCGAGCTCGAGGACACCGGCGTCTTCGACGAGTCGCGCTACTTCGATGTCACCGCCGAATACGCCAAGGCCGGGCCCGACGACATCCTCATCCGCCTCACGCTCGCAAACCGCGGCCCCGATGCCGCGCGCCTGCATGTGCTGCCCACGCTTTGGTTTCGCAATACCTGGTCATGGGGCTGCACGCACGAGGGCTGCACGCTCAAGCCGCGCCTCAGCCAGCTCGATCCGCGCACGCTCACCGCCACGCACGAGACGCTCGGCGAGGTCCGCTTCGCCATCGACGGGGACATGCCGTGGCTTTTCACGGAGAACGAGACGAACAACGCGCTCCTCTTCGGCACCGCGAATCTCTCGCCCTACGTGAAGGACGCCTTTCACGAGGCGCTCATCCACGGGCGCGCGGACGCGGTGAATCCGCGCGCCTTCGGCACAAAGGCCGCGCCGCACTGCGTGCTCGATATTCCCTCCGGCGGCGAAGTCGTGCTCCGGCTCCGGCTCGCGCCCGCGGCCGACTGGCCGGCCGCGCCCTTCGCGGATTTCGACGATGTCTTCTCGGAGCGGATCGCGGAGGCCGAGGAGTTTTTCAAAACCAAGTACGCCCCCGCGCTCGGGGCCGAGGCGCGGAATGTCGTCCGCCAGGCCTATGCCGGACTGCTGTGGTCAAAGCAGTTTTACAACTACGTGGTGAAGGAATGGCTGGCCGGCGACCCGAATTTTCCCGCGCCGCCCGCCGCCCGCCAGAAGGGGCGCAACCATGACTGGCACCATCTTTTCAACGCGGATGTCATCTCGATGCCCGACAAGTGGGAATACCCGTGGTACGCCGCGTGGGACCTCGCGTTTCACATGATCCCGATGGCGCGGATCGATCCCGACTTTGCGAAGCAGCAACTCATGCTCTTCCTGCGCGAGTGGTACATGCACCCGAGCGGCGCGATCCCCGCCTACGAGTGGAATCTCCGCGACGTGAATCCGCCCGTCCACGCGTGGGCCTGCTGGCGCGTGTACAAGATCAGCGGCAAGCCCGGCGCGCGCGACACGCAGTTCCTGGAGCGCGTCTTCCAGAAGCTGCTGATCAATTTCACCTGGTGGGTGAACCGCAAGGACGTGCAGGGAAAGCACATCTTCGCCGGCGGCTTCCTCGGGCTGGATAACATCGGGCTTTTCGACCGCTCGAAGCCGCTCCCCAGCGGCCAGTCGCTCGCGCAGGCGGACGGCACGGCGTGGATGGCATTCTACTGCGAGACCATGCTCTCGATCGCGCTCGAGCTCGCCCTCACCAATCCGGCGTACGAGGACATCGCTTCGAAATTCCTCGAGCACACCGTCGAGATCGTGGACGCGATGAACGATGTCGGCGACGGCGGACTGTGGGATGAAACGGACGGTTTTTACTACGACCAGCTCCTCATCGAAGGCCGCCACAAAGTGCCGCTGCGCGTGCGCTCGATGGTCGGGCTTCTGCCGCTTTTCGGCGTGGAAATCCTGGAGCAGGCCACCATCGACCGGCTGCCCGGCTTCAAGAAACGACTGATGTGGTTCATCAAGAACCGCTACGACCTCGCGCAGAATATCTCCTATCTCGCGAAGCGCACCGCGGACGGCACGAACGTCCGCCGCCTCCTTGCCATCCCCACGCGCGAGCGGCTCGTGCGCGTCCTGAAATACGTGCTCGATGAAAAGGAATTCCTCTCCCCGCACGGCATCCGCTCGCTCTCGCGCGTCTATGGCGACGCGCCTTACACCCTCGCGCTCGACGGCGACGACTACTGCATCGGCTACGAGCCCGGCGAGTCGCAGACCGGCATGTTTGGCGGCAACTCGAACTGGCGCGGCCCGGTCTGGCTGCCGATGAACTACCTGCTCATCGAGGCGCTGGAGCGCTACCACCATTTCTGGGGCGACACCCTTCAGGTCGAGTTTCCCACCGGCTCCGGCAGGCTGATGAATCTCGGGCAGGTCGCGCACGAGCTGGCCCAGCGCATCACGCAGCTTTTTCTCCCGGATGAAAACGGCTCGCGCCCCTGCCACGGCGGCGATCCCCGCTACGCCACGGATCCGCACTGGCGCGACCATCTGCTTTTCCACGAGCACTTCTGCGGCGAGACCGGCCGCGGCCTCGGCGCCTCGCACCAGACCGGCTGGACCGCGCTCGTCACCCGCTGCATGAACATGGTCGCCCGCGAGCCGCAGGAGTGAAAGTAGCTTGGACTTCAGTCCAAAGTGCCGTCCAACTTTGGACTGAAGTCCAAGCTACTTTGCGCAATCACGCTCCTCGGCGATGATCCCCCCACCCATGTCCGCGCCCGAGAAAGCCGATCCGAAAATCAAACTCCGCGATGTCCCGCACAAGCCGGGCGTCTATCTCATGCGCGACCGTTTCAACCGCGTGATCTACGTCGGCAAGGCGCGCGATCTGCGCAAGCGCGTGGGCCAGTATTTCATGCCGAGCCGCGCCATGCGCGCGGACATAAAGACCCGCGCGCTGCTCGACGCGATCTGGGATTTCGAGTGGCACCTCGCCGGCAGCGAGCCCGAGGCACTGCTCCTGGAGGGCCGCCTGATCAAGGAATTCCGCCCGCGCTACAACGTCAGCTTCCGCGACGACAAACGCTTCCTCATGGTCAAGGTGGACATGGCCGACGAGTGGCCGCGCTTCCGCCTCTCGCGATTCAAGACAGGCGACAACGCCCGCTACTTCGGCCCATTCGCCGACTCCGGCGCGCTCCGGCAGACGCTCACATTCATGCGGAAAAAATTCGGCGTGCTGACTTTTGGCCGCGGGACTCCGACCGAGCGCGAGAGGAAATCCTCCACTTACCAGGTGCCGATGAAACTCGCCGACATCAATGCGGAGGAATACCGCGAGCGCGTGGAGCGGGCGTGCGAGTTTTTCGCCGGGCAGTCGAAGGAACTCCTCCAGACCCTGGAAGACGAGATGCGCAAAGCCGCCACCGCGCTGGATTTCGAGCGCGCCGCGCAAATGCGCAACATGCTCGACGACCTCCGCAAAACGACCAAGCCGATGGCCCGCTTCACCCGCGACCAGCGCAACCGCCTCGGCGTGACCAGCACCATCAATCCCGTCGCCGACCTCGCCGCGCTCGGCGAGGAACTCTCCCTCGGCGCACCTCCGCGCCGCATGGAGTGTTTCGATATTTCCAACATCAGCACCACGCACATCGTCGCCAGCATGGTCTGCTTCGTGGACGGCAGGCCCGCCAATCACCTCTACCGCCGCTTCCGCATCCGCACCGTCGAAGGGCAGGATGACTTCGCGAGCATGGCGGAGGTGGTGCGGCGGCGCTACTCGCGCGTGCTGAAGGAGATTTCGGATTTCGGATTTCGGATTTCGGATTTCCCCGAGGGCGGGGCGGATTCCGTGATCGACCATTCCGTTTCGCAGGAAAGCCCGCTCGAAATCGCCAGGCGAATAACGCAGCTCGGCGAAATCAGAAATCAGAAATCAGAAATCAGAAATCTCCCCGACCTCGTCATCGTGGACGGCGGCAAGGGCCAGCTTTCCTCCGCCTGCCGCGAGCTGCAGCGGCTCGGCCTGCACGAGCTGCCGATCATCGGGCTGGCGAAGGAGTTCGAGGAAATCCACCGCCCCAGCCACCCGCAGCCGCTCATCCTCCCGCACGACTGCGGAGCGCTGAAAATGCTCCAGCGCATCCGCGACGAAGCCCACCGTTTTGCCAACGACTACCACCAGCTCCTCATGAAACGCCGCATCGCCGAGAGCCTGCTCGACGACTGCCCCGGCGTCTCCGAGCCGCGGAAAAAACTCCTGCTCAAAAAGTTTGGCAGCGTCGCCCGCCTCCGCCGCGCCAGCATCGAGGAAATCGCCGCCACCGAAGGCATCAGCCGCAAGCTCGCGGAGCAGGTGGCCACCTTCCTCGCCGAGCGCGCGTAGCGCGGTGTGTAAAGAGGCGGCGAAGCATTCTTCCCATCGGATCCTGGCGCAGGAGCGCCAGGCCCGGCGCGCAGGAGCGCCTGGCTCCGCAGCTCCCACTCGGAGCCAAGCGCTCCTGCGCGCCCACGTGGC
>JANOBH010000006.1:0-2437 GCA_031411535.1 Chthoniobacter sp.
CCGGTAGCGCAGGCCCGCGCCGGTCTGGCCGCCGGGAAAGCGGCGCAGGGCCAGCGCGCGACCGTGGACGCGGATCTGGCACTCCGCGGCGAAGGCTTTGCTGGCGGTGAACTCCAGGCGCTCGATGGACGTGTCCACGAAGCGGCTGGTGTTGCCGCCTTCGAGCGGCTGCTCGCAGAGGAGCGGCCAGCCTTCGTGCGCGCGCCGGACCGTGAGCGTGGCCTCGCCGTCCGCGTGCGTGAGCATCACGGGGAAACGCCACTCGAAGATTTCGCGGAAGATTTTCGCCGGAAGCGCGAAGCCGCCGCGGCGGAGATCGCGCAGCACTTTCTCGAAGTCCGCCCAGAGGTGCGTCGGGAGGAAAAATGCGTCGTGCAGCCTGTCGCCATGATCGACGAGTGGCTCGGCGTACGGCTTTGCCAGAAGATGCGCGGCGAGCGCGTGCCAGAGCAGCGCGACGGCGGACATCCAGTCAGCGCGCGGAAGCGACTCGACGGCGCGGAACTCGATAAGGCCGCGGCAACCGCCGTCGAAGTTCACGTTCCAGAACTTGTCGAAGCTCGCCTCGCTGCGGTGCGTGTTGCCGGAGGTGTCGGTGTGGAGGTGGCGGAGCGTTTCGCTGATGAGGTAGCGGTGGTCGCCGGGCGGGAGTTGGTCGAGAAACTGGTAGGCCATCTCGAGATCGTAGAGCGCGCTGGCGCACTCGTCGGGGCGCGGAGCCTGCGAGGACGGGCCGACGTACTGGCCGGTGAAAAGATAGGCGAGCGACGGATGCCGCTGCCAGTAGCGCAGGATCGAGGTGACCCACGCGGGATGCGTGAAGAGCGGGTTTTCGTCGAGGCTCGGGCCGCCGAAAAGCAGGTGGTTGCCGCCGCCGGAGCCGGTCTGCTCGTCGGCGGAGATTTGCTTGAAGGAGCGCAGGCCCACGGCGGCGCAGGCGCTCTCCAGCGTGTCGAGCCACGCGGCGTATTCGCGCCACGTCATGCACGGCGGGAGATTGATTTCCAGCACGCCGGGGTCGGAGGCGATGCCGAGCTTTGTCCACACGTCCGCCTCATCACTGGGGACGTAGCCGGCGAAAACCGGAGCGCCGAGCTGCGACTCGTGCAGTGCGGCGGCGATGTGGCCGACGAGCGTGAGCCACGGCCCCTGCAGCAGCGGCGGGAGGAAGACGTGGAGCGCCCCGTCCTGGATCTCGATGGCGAGCGCGCGGCGATTCACGTCGGGCGGCAGCGAGGCGAGCGGCAGGCGCAGGCCGGCGGGCCCTTCCGCGCGGAGCAGCGTGATGCTGTCGCCGATCTTCCAATCGTCGGTGAGGAAACCCGCCGCGTCGTGATCGAGCGGGAGCACCATGACCGGCCGCGTTTCGTCGAGCGGATCGATCCCGCGAATCCAGCCCGTCGCGAGGCCGAAGCGGTGGAGGAGGTTTTCTGCGAAAAGCGCGAGCGAGGCCGCGTCGGGTGGGGCGGGCGAGGCCGGGGCCGGCTGCGCGAGTGAGGGAACGAGCGGGGAGCCGTCGCGGTTCCAGACGAGATTGATCGCCCAGCGCGGGTTGGTTTCGCCCGGATAGAACTTTCCGGGCGAAAAGACCGGCACCGCATTCGGCACCACCTGGGCGATGAGCGCGCCGGCGAGGGCGTAGCCGTAGCGGAGCTTCGTCGGCCCGAGCGCGGTGATGCTCCACTCCGGCCCCTGCGGGTCGTCCGGCACGTAGGTCGGCTCGCCGCCGAGCGTCAGCTTCACACCGTGGGCGGCGAAGGTGGCATCGACCTTGTCGGCGACGCGGGCGAGGGACTTGGGGATCTTCATTGCGGCAGGACTTGGAGCGAGGCGGTCATGGAGTGCGGGACGCGGTGGTCGGCAAAGTAGTCCCCGAGCACCGGCGAGATGTCCGCGGGCGTGAGGCCGACGGCGGCTGTGAGATGGTGGTGGTTGCAGAGGTAGCCGTTCGTCGGGTCGAAGCCGACCCAGCCCGCGCCCGGCAGGTACAGCTCCGTCCACGCGTGCAGCGAGCCCTCGGCCACCTTCTCGGTGTCGCCGAATTCGCACAGGTAGCCGCTCGCGAGCCGTGCGGCGAGGCCCAGCCCGCGCGCGACCTCGGCGAGCAGCACTGCAAAGTCGCGGCACGACCCGCGCCCCAGCCGCAGCGTCTCCTCGGGAGCGTAGGCCGCGCCTTCCTCGCGGCGTTCGTAGCCCAGTTCGGAGTGCAGCGCCGAGTTCAGCGCCAGAAGCGTCTCCAGCGTCGGCTGCGGACCCGCGGGCGCTTTCCAAAAAGGCAGATCGATCGCGGGACCGCCGGAGCAGTAGGGCGCGAGCACGTACGCCTCCTGCGGCGTGTAGGCAAAGGGCAGCGTCAGCGCGTGGGACGCGAGCAGGAAGTCGAACGCATTGCGCTCCGCGATCTCCAGCTCGATGGACAGCGACGCGGCGAGCAGCG
>JANOBH010000007.1:0-3130 GCA_031411535.1 Chthoniobacter sp.
TGCGGGCTTTCCCGGCGCAGGGGGAAAGGCGCAAGGTGAGTTCAAGAAGGCGGCGTTCGCGCGGGTCGGCGCCGGAAAGTGACGCAGGGTCTGCCCGGCGAGATGCCCCTTTGCAAATCGGGCGGACGAAAATAAAATGCCCGTCCGCCTATGCGCATTCTCCGCCACTCCGACGCCGATTTTTCCACCCAGCTCGCCGCGCTGAAACGCCACGCCGAGGCGCATCCGCAGGTGCGCGACACGGTGGCGAAGGTGGTGCACGCCGTGCGGACGGAAGGCGATTCCGCGCTGCTGGAATTCACCGAGCGCTTTGGCGGCCCGCGGCTGGCCGCGAAGCAACTGCGCGTGACCGGCAAGCCGAAGGCCGACGCCGCGACGCGGGAGGCGCTGGCGACCGCGCGGGCCAACGTGCTCGCTTTCGCCCGCAGGAGCCTGCGCGAAAACTGGACGATGAAGAACGCGCAGGGCGCGACAGTCGGCGAGCGGTTCGATCCGTTTCAGCGGGTCGGGATTTACGTGCCCGGCGGCACGGCGCCGCTCGTCTCGACGGCGGTGATGACGGTGACGCTGGCCGCCGCGGCGGGCGTGCCGGAGATCGTGGTCGCCACGCCGAGCGGGCCGGATGGAAAGCTCAACGGCGCGCTGCACTACGCGCTGGAGTTTTGCGGTGCGACGGAGATCTACCGCGTGGGCGGAGCGCAGGCCATCGCCGCGCTGGCGTACGGCACGGAGACGGTTCCGCGGGTGCAGAAAATCTTCGGGCCGGGCAATGCGTACGTGGTGGAGGCGAAGCGGCAGGCGTTTGGGCAGGTGGCGATCGACCTCCTGCCGGGACCGAGCGAAATCCTCGTGATCGCCGATGCGAGCGCGAACGCGGCGTGGATCGCCGCCGATCTGCTGGCGCAAGCCGAGCACGGGAAGGGAAGCTCGATCCTTTTTGTCACGAACTCGGCGAAGCTGCTCAAGTCTGTGGAGCGGGAGCTCGCCGCGCAGCTCGCCACGCTATCGCGGCAGGAGCATCTCGCCGGAGTGCTCGCGGATGACTGCGCGCTGATCCTCGTGAAGACGCTGCGCGACGCCGTGACGATCGCGAATGACTTCGCCCCGGAACACGTTTCCGTCGTGACGAAGGAGGACGAAAGGATCGGCGCCCAGCTCCGCACATCGGGCGCGATTTTCCTCGGCGGCTACTCTCCGGTGGCGGCGGGGGATTTCCTCGCAGGTCCCAGCCACACGCTGCCCACCGGCGGCGCGGGCCGCAGCTTTCCCGGGCTGACGGTGGATATGTTTCAGCGGCGCACGAGCATCGTGCAGCTCGATCCGAAGTCCCTCCGCAAGTCGGTGGCGACGATTGCGAAATTCAGCGCCATCGAGGGGCTCGACGCGCACGGCCGCAGCGCGGAGATCCGCTTCGAGTAGTCAGGCGCGGCGCAGGCCGTGCTTTGTGTGGAGCGCATGAAGCTCCTCATTTTCATCGGCGTGAACGTCGGCGGCATGGTCGGCTGGTGGCTTGGCGAGCATGTCGGGATCATGACAGCCGTGATCGGCGGCGGCGTGGGCAGCGTGATCGGTGTGTATGCCGGATGGCGCGTCGCGCGCGAATGCCTGGGCTGAAGGACCGCGCCGCTCAGCGCGGCGTGAACATGATGCAGACGGGCGCGCCGACTTCGAGGGTCTGGCCGGTCGGAGTGAGTTTGCCACTGCCGGCGTCGATTTTGAAAACGGCCATCGTGTTGCTGTCCTGGCCGGCGGCGAGGAGCCACTGGCCGGAGGGATCGAGGCCGAAGCTGCGCGGCACTTTCACCCCGGCTGGCGCGTGCGAGGCGAGGGCGAGCTGGCCGTCGGATGAGATGGCAAAGACGGCGATGCTGTCGTGGCCGCGGTTCGAGCCGTAGAGGTATTTGCCGTTCGGGTGGACGAAGATTTCGGCGGTGCTGCTCTTGCCGGTGAAATCGGCCGGCAGCGTCGAGACCGTGTGGATCGACGAGAGCGCGCCGGTGGCCGGATCGCGGCGAAACGCGGTGATGGTGCTGAGCATTTCATTGATGACGTAGGCGGTGTCCTGCGTGGGATGAAGGGCGAGGTGGCGCGGGCCGGAGCCGGGCGCGACTTTGCCGGTCGCGGTTTCATCCGGCGTGATCACGCCTTTCGTGGCGTCGAATTTGTAACCATGGACTTTGTCCGTCCCGAGGTCGCACGCGTAAACGAACTTTGCGGCCGGATCGACGTAGATGCTGTGGGCGTGCGGGCCTTTCTGCCGCGCCGGGTCGGAGCTGGAGCCGGTGTGCTGGTTGAAACTGGCGGCTTCACCGAGGCTGCCGTCGGCCTGGATGGGGAGGACCGCCACGGTGCCCGAGCCGTAGTTGGCGACGAGGACATTCCTGCCCGCGGGATCGACGATGATGTGGCAGGTGCCGTTGCCCTTGGCCGACTGCGTGTTGAGAAGCTTCAGGGCACCGTCCGGCTGGATCGCGAAAGCGCTGGCTTCGCCGGTGGCGCCTTCGGTCGCGGCGTAGAGAAATTTTCCGCCCGGATGAATGGCGAGGAAGCTCGGATTTTTCGCTTCGGCTGCGAGCCCGCCGCCGCTCACCTTGCCGGTATCGAGATCGAGCACATAGCGGTAGATGCCTTTGCTGCCGTCCTTCTTTGTGTAAGTGCCGACGTAAAACGGGGCCTCTGCGGCAAAGGTGGCGTGGCTGGCGAGGGCGAGGAGAAAGGCGAGGGGACGGAGCAGTTTCATCCACCACGAGAGACACGAAACAGCGCGATAGTAACAGGGCAAAGTCCGGCCGGGAGCGGGGGAGAGATCAAGGCGCAATGGCGGCGGCTCTCACCCAGGCGTTTCCTGGGAGGGCTGCCCGGCGGGAAAAACCTGCTGAAGCTTTTCGCGGAGAGCGGAGAGCGTGAAAGGTTTTTGCAGGAAACCGGCGAGCCGCTTTCCTGTGAAGCGTGAGATGGCGTCCTGCTCGTTGAATCCGCTCATGAGCAGCACCCGGGCATCGGGGCGCACGTCGATGATTTCCCGGAAGGCCTCCTCGCCGTCCATGTGCGGCATGGTGAGATCGAGGACCACGAGGGAGAATTCGCCGGGAGCCGCGCTGAATTTTTCGACGCCCGTGCGGCCATTGTC
>JANOBH010000008.1:0-13045 GCA_031411535.1 Chthoniobacter sp.
ATTGATCGCCGGGGCCCACGTATTCAGCGCCGCCGTCGTCGATCAAACGGGTATGCGTTTGAAGAAACCCGGTGACGCTCGACAACGCAACCGACCCGCAAATGATCGACAGCCCCGCGGCCGCGTATCCCGATGCCGTGGAACTGGCGTTTGGAACTGAGGTCGATTACGGCCAGATCGTAAAGCAATACGCATCCCCGACCGGCGAGGAGCAGCGTAGGTATAGCCCGGCGGCAATCGTCGGCGTTCGCAAACACAGGATCACCGGCGACCCGCTCGTGAAGCTGGTTTGCACGTCCTACATCGAAAGGGCGAACCTCACAGCCCGCACGCACTGCAAGCGGCTAGCTCGCCTCACGCTGGCGTTCTCCAAAAAGCTGGGAAACTTCAAAGCTGCCATCGGTCTGCATCTCGCCTATTACAACTTCGTGAAAACCCATTCCACCGTCCGCTGTACGCCAGCAATGGCCGCTGGCGTCGAGAGCAGCGCATGGACGGTCGCCGACCTCATCAATGCAGCCTGACTCCAAATACATCGCCAAGCTGAAAGAAGCGATCCGCGCCACGCACGGCTGCGGCTCGCGTCATATCACAACCGTCCCGGTGACGGAGACGTTTCGCGGAAAGATCGCGTGGCACGGGGATGTGGAGGTTTTCGACATCATCAATCATCCGAAGGCGCAGCACTGCTACGCTTGGGCGTATCAGGAGGGCGGTACGATGCACACGACCGCCGTTCTTGGATTGCCGCCCGTGGATTCCGCCGAGAGCGCCGTGAAGGTGGCGATTGCCGCGCAGGCCAGAAAGCCATGACGCCAGAGGAAAGGGATAAGCTGCTCACGGAGCTTCGTCGGAAGAAGGATGAGGAGAAACTTGCAGAGATGTTTAGGGACGATGCTGGCGTTGGTAGGTTCCTCGCACAACGAAATGCCGATCAAAATCGCATGGGGTGCTTCGGCGTCCTATTGGTGATTGGCATCGCCGCGCTCACTATGCTGTTGGGAAAATCGTGCCTCGGGTGGCGTTGATGGCCATTTCGGAACGCAAGAACCATCCTGAATTTTGCTCGCCGTTAGTTTCAGAAATTTAGCCTCTTTTTGGACTCCAATGACGAGGCGCGGGAAACTCCCAACGCGCCGCAGTGGAATGGATTATCACGCCGGACACTACCGGAATTTGGGAGTTCGACTCTCCCCGGCGCCAAAATTCAAATTAGGACACTACCCAAATCCGCGCGGCCTTTCGCAAGATGCGCCCTGCCCTGCGCCTTGCCATCGCCGCGCGGGCTCGCGATGCTTTCACCCTTATGGCTACCACTGCTTTCGGGACCGTCGCGCCCGCCAATGCCAGGCTTGCCGCCTGGGTCGAAGAAATCCGCGCCATCGCCCGGCCGGACCGCATTTTCTGGGTCGATGGCTCGGAGGAGGAAAAGGATCACCTGCTCGCCGAGGCGGTCGCCCAGGGTGTGCTCACGCAGCTCAACCAGGAAAAGCTCCCCGGCTGCTACTACCACCGCTCGAATCCGAATGACGTCGCCCGCGTGGAGCAATGCACCTTCATCTGCACGTCCGCCAAGGACCAGGCCGGTCCGACGAACAACTGGGCGGCGCCGCGCGAGATGTACGAGAAGCTTTACGCCATGCTCCAGGGCGCGATGGCGGGGCGCACGATGTATGTCGTTCCGTACCTGATGGGGCCTCCCGGCTCGCCGCTGACAAAGGTCGGCGTCGAGATCACCGACTCGATCTATGTGGTGCTGAACATGCGCATCATGTCGCGCGCGGGACACGTCGCGCTCGACCAGCTTGGCGCGAGCGACGACTTCAACCGCGGCGTCCACAGCGTCCTCGACTGCGATCCCGACCGGCGTTTCATCGCGCACTTTCCGCAGGACAATACGATCATCTCCGTCGGCTCCGGCTACGGTGGCAATGTGCTCCTCGGGAAAAAGTGCCTCGCCCTCCGCATCGGCAGCTACCTCGGGCGCGAGCAGGGCTGGATGGCGGAGCACATGCTCATCCTGTGCGTCGAGTCGCCGTCCGGCGAAAAGACCTACGTCGCCGCGGCCTTCCCCAGCGCGTGCGGCAAGACGAACTTCGCCATGCTCATCCCGCCCCCCACTTTCGACGGGTGGAAGATCACGACCATCGGCGACGACATCGCGTGGATGAAGCCGGGGTCGGACGGAAAGCTCTACGCGATCAATCCCGAGGCCGGTTACTTCGGCGTGGCGCCGGGGACGAACCGCAAGTCGAACCCGAACGCGATGGACACGATCTCTCGCGACACCATTTATACGAACGTCGCGCTCACTCCCGACGGCGGCGTGTGGTGGGAAGGTCACGACGATCCCGCGCCCGAGGGGCTTATCGACTGGAAAGGCCGGCCGTGGTCGCCCGAGTCCGGGGAAAAGGCCGCGCATCCGAACTCGCGCTTCACCGCTCCGATGACGAACAACCCCGTGCTCGCGCCCGAGGCCCAGGATCCGCAGGGCGTGCCGATCAGTGCGATCATCTTCGGCGGACGCCGCGCGACGACGATGCCGCTCGTCTTCCAGTCCTTTAACTGGATCCACGGCGTCTATCTCGGCGCGACGATGGGCAGCGAGATGACCGCCGCCGCCGCCGGCACGCTCGGCCAGGTGCGCCGCGACCCGATGGCGATGCTCCCTTTCTGCGGCTACAACATGGGCGACTACCTCGACCACTGGCTCGGCATCCGGCGCGAACTCACGGACCCGCCGCGCATTTTCCATGTGAACTGGTTCCGCAAAGACGCCGACGACAGGTTCCTCTGGCCCGGCTTCGGCGAAAACTTCCGCGTGCTCAAATGGATCATCGACCGCACCCGCGGCCGCGCGCGGGCGAGCGAAACGCAGATCGGCTGGATGCCGCGCTACAGCGAGTTCGACTGGACGGACATCGACTACCCGCGGGAGAAATTCCAGCAGTGCATGAAAATCGACGCCGCCGAGTGGCAGCGCGAACTCATCTCTCAGACCGAGCTTTTCATCACGCTCCACGACCGGCTCCCGAAGGAGCTCATCTTCCAGCGCGAGCTGCTCATCTCCCGCCTGTAGCGGGGCGCAAGCGAGGGGGAGCAAAAGCCAAGCATCGTGTGGCGGAGGACGTGAAACGGATGCAATGTGACCGTGCAGGGAAAGGAGAACCAACTATGAAACCTCATGTCATTTTGCTTCTGAGCACGGACCCCTTCGTCGAGCGCGTGGCGCGCGAGGCGGTGCTGGCGACCCGGCACGGCCTGCGCGTGAAACAATCGACCGCGGAGGCGTTTCGCGAGCTGGCCGAAGGCTGCGCGGACGTGGATGTGGCGGTGATCGATCTCGATCCCGGCATGCACGGCGCGGCCCTGCTGGAGGCGGCGGGCGACCGGCTCCCGGTCGTGGTGCTGACGAGCCTGGAGGAAAACTACATGGAGCCTCTGGCGAAACGCCACGGAGCGCTCGCGTGTCTGTCCAAGCCCTTGAGCGCGATCCGCCTGCAGGAGGCGATCGAGACCGTGCTGATCGAGACGCCGCTGGAGGCGTAGCGCGTGCGCGCTAGCCGGCGTCCTCCTCCCGGAGGATCCCGGCCTCCAGCCACGCGTAACCGCCGGCGAGGACGCGCTGGGCGATGCGGTAGCCGGCGCGGTCTTCGTGGTGGTGCAGGGCGTGGAAAAGGCGGGCGATCTTCAGGCGCGCGAGCCGGGCGAAGTAGTCGGCGATTTCCACTGCCTCCGGCGTGCCGAGCGACTGCGCGCGGCTGCACGCCGCGGTGAGCGCGAAAATCTCCGTGCCGAGATCGACGAAGCGGCCCAGCAGCACCTGCTCGCGCTCCAGCTTCGGGCCGAAGCGCGCCATCGCGTGAAAGAGGGCGCGGGCGAGTTTGCGCGAAGCGCCCGCTGCAAAGCGGAAATGCCCCCGGAGGGATGCGCTCCCGCGCGTCCCTGACATTTCACGGGCGGTGTCGCCACCGGACGGGCTGGAGCCCGTCCCTCCGAATGGGAGCCACTGCCGCGGATACCACAGCGCATAAAACGCCGTCGCCTTCGCCGCGGCCTGCGCGCGCGCCTTCAGCGGGAGCTGCGTGTTCAGCATCGGCGCGCCGATTTTCAGATGCGTGTCCAGCGCCTCGCGCGCGATGAAGAGCCGCATGATCTCGCTCGATCCCTCGAAAATCGTATTGATGCGCGAATCGCGGAGCAGGCGCTCGATGGGCACCGGCGTGTCGCCGCGCGCGGCGAGGGATTGCGCCGTCTCGTAGCCGCGCCCGCCTCGGATTTGCATGGCTTCATTCACATGCTCCCACGTTCGTTCGGTGCCCCAGAGTTTGCACATCGCGGCTTCCAGGCGCACATCGGCATGCTTGTCGCGATCCACGAGGCTGGCGGCGTAAAAGGTCATCGCCTCCATGGCGAATGTCTCCGCGGCGATGCGCGCGATTTTCTCCGCGACAGCCGCGTGCTTGCCGATGGCCGCACCCCACTGCACGCGCTCGCGCGCCCAGTTGCGCGAGATTTCGAGGCAGCGTTTGGAAAGGCCGGTGCATGCGGCGGGGAGCGTGAGGCGGCCGGTGTTCAGCGTGGTCAGCGCCACGCGCAGGCCCTTGCCCTCGGCGAGCAGGATGTTCGTCTTCGGCACCTTCACGTCGGTGAAACGGATGACGCCATTGTAAAGCGCGCGCAGGCCCATGAAGTGGCAGCGCCGCACGACCTCCACGCCGGGCGTGTCCATGTCCACGATGAATGCGGTGATCTGGTTGCGCCCGTTCTTCTCCGGCGTGCGCGCCATGACCACGATCACGCCGGCCTTCACGCCGTTGGTACACCACAGCTTCTCGCCATTGATGACGAAGTGCGCGCCGTCCTCCGTCGGCTCGGCGCGGGTCTCCATCTTCGCGGGATCGCTGCCGACTTTCAGCTCCGTGAGTGCGAAAGCGGACACCTCGCCCGCCGCCACGCGCGGCAGCCAGCGGCGCTTCTGCTCCTCGTTGCCAAATAGGATCAGCGGCTGCGGGACGCCGATGGACTGGTGCGCGGAAAGCAGCGCGGTGAGATTCCCGCAATAGCTGCCGAGGAGCATCGCGGCGCGGCAGTAGTTCGTCTGCGAAAGGCCGAGGCCGCCATACTCGGTGGGAACCTTGATGCCGAACGCGCCGAGCTTTGCGAGGCCGTCGAAGACGTGCTGCGGGATTTCGCCGGTGCGGTCGATCTCGTCGGGATCGGCGTGCTCCTTGAGAAACGTCTCCAGCCGCAGGAGAAACGCGTCGCCCTGGTCGCGATCCTCGGTGCGCTGCTTCGGAAAAGGATCGAGATCTCCGAGCCCGAAGCGCCCCATGAAAAGCCCGCTGACAAAGCCCTCGCGCGTCTCGGCGCGCGCGGCCTCGGTGAGTTCCAGCGCCGCCCGCTGCTCCGGCGACATCTTCGACGTGTCGATGACGCTCGCCTGCTCGTCCGATGGAGTGAGGTCAGTTTTCATAAAAGCACTTCCCGCTTTTTCCCATGTCGCGCAGCCGCGCGCAGGGCGTGTAGTGCGGCCCGGCCTCGCTGGCGAGCCGCGTGAGTTCCTGCGCCACCTTCACCGTGCCCATGCTGTCCGCATACCGCAGCGGACCGCCGAGGAAAGGCGCGAAGCCCGTGCCCATGACCATCGCCAGATCCACGTCGCCCGGCGTCTCGACGACGCCCTCCTCCATGCAGCGCGCGGCTTCGTTCACCATGAGCAGCACCATGCGTGTCTCGAGCTCTGCGCGCGACGGCGGGCGCGAAAGGCGCGGCGGCCTGAGATTTGCGGCTTCCTTGTTTGCCTTTGCCACGCCGGTCTTCCCGTAGCTGTAGAATCCTTTCCCCACCTTGCGTCCCAGCAGGCCGGCGCTGACCATCGCGGGCAGCACATCGGGGACATGGAGCCGGTTTGGAAAGGCGGCGGCGAGCGTGCCGGCCACGTCGAGCGCCACGTCGGCACCGATCTCGTCGATGAGCCGCAGCGGTCCCATCGGCATGCCGAAGTCGCGCATCGCGGCGTCGATGTCGCGGACATTCGCGCCGGCCCAGAAGAGCGCGCCCGCCTCGATCAGATAGGGCATGAGGATGCGGTTCACGAGGAAGCCGGGGCTGTCCTTCACGAGCACCGGCAGCTTGCCCATCTGCTGCGCAAAGCGCAGCGCCCGCTGCGTGACCTCGGGCGCGGTGACGTGGCCGGTGACGATCTCGACGAGCTGCATCTTGTGGACGGGATTGAAGAAGTGCAGGCCGATGACGCGGCTCGGGTGGGCGGTCGAGGCGGCGAGTTCGGTGATGGAAAGCGCCGATGTGTTCGTGGCGAGGATGGCGTCCTCACGCGTGAGGTCGTCGAGTTTGCGGAAGATGGTCTTCTTCACGTCCATTTTCTCAAGGGCGGCCTCGATGACGATGTCCACATTCCGCAGCGGCACCTCGGCCGGGGCGGGGGAAACGCGCTCGCGTCCCGCGCGGGCCTCGCGCTCGGTGAAAGCCCGCTGGCGCAGCCCGGCGGCGTATAGGCCGGCGATGTTTCCCATCCCGGCGGCGACGCGTCCGGCATCGATATCGCGGAGGATGACCCGCCCGCCGCGCGAGCTGATCCACTGCGCGATGCCCGAGCCCATCACGCCCGCGCCGATGACGGCGGTGCGCGGCACTGCGGCACCGTTCTTCCTGCCGGCAGCCCGGTCGGAGGCTGGCGGTGCGGCTGGAGCGTCGGCGGGGAAGGTCAGCTTCCGCGCGCGCTCCTGGAGGAAGAAGAGGCGGAGCAGATTCTTCGTGGAATCGAGCTTCATGAGATCGGTGATGGCTTCGCGTTCGAGCCGGAGGGAGTCGGCTTCGTCGGCTAAGGATGAGCCTTTGAGCACGACGTCGAGCGCCTTTTGCACGGCGGGGTAGTGGCCGTGGGTCTTCGCCATCACGGAGTGGCGGGCCTGCGGTGCGATGAAGGCATCGACGACGGCATTGACCGTCGGGGAGTGCGCGAAGCTGCGCGGGTGCTTGCCCATTTTCAGCCACTCCAGGGCGGCGCTGAGGAGGTGCTCGCGCGGTGCGAGTTCATCGACGAGTCCCAGCTTCAGCGCGTGCCGCGCGGAGGGTGTCTTGCCGGCGAGGATGATATCCAGCGCCTGCGGCACGCTGAGCAGGCGCGGGAGGCGCGTGCAGCCGCCCCAGGCGGGGATGAGGCCGAGCTTCGTCTCGGGCAGGCCGACTTTTGTGGCCGGGTCGGGCGAGGCCACGCGCCAGTCGCACGCGAGGCAGACCTCGTAGCCGCCGCCGACCGCCGCGCCGTGGATGGCGGCGACGGTGGGAAACGGGAGCGCGGCGATCTTGGCGAACACTTTCTGGCCGAGCGCGATGAAGGCGGCCACCCGCTCCGGGCTCAATGTCTGCACGCTGCGGAGGTCCGCGCCTGCGACAAAGATGGCCGGCTTCGCGCTGGCGAGGATCAGTCCCTTCATATGCGCCGCGGGTTTCGCGATGCGGTCGATTTCCACCTCGAGCTCCGAAAGGGTCGCGGAGTCGAAGATATTCGCCGACGAGTCGGGCCGGTCGAAGGTGAGGAGGCAGACGCCTCCCTCAAGTGTTTCAGTGCGGAGATTTGGCATGGCTTAGATCCTTTCCAACCAGATGGCGCCGCCCTGTCCGCCGCCGACGCAGAGGGAGACGAGGGCGCGTTTCTGTTTTCGGCGCCCGAGTTCTTTGAGGCTGCTGAGAATGAGGCGCGCGCCGGTCGCGCCGACGGGATGGCCCAGCGCGATGGAGCCGCCGTTGACGTTCAGTTTCTCATTCGGCACCGGCGTGCGGGCGAGGACGGCCAGGACCTGCGCGGCGAAGGCTTCATTGATTTCCACAAGGTCGGCGTCGGCGACCTTGAGGCCGCAGAGCTGCTCCGCCTTCGCGATTGCGAAAACCGGGCCGAGGCCCATGCGCGCGGGATCGCAGCCGGTGTACGCGTAGGCGGTGAGCGCGCCGAGCGGCGTGAAGCCGAGTTCCTTGGCGCGGTCCTCGGTCATCACGAGCAGCGCGGCCGCGCCGTCGGTGATCTGCGAGGAATTGCCCGCGGTGACGCTGCCGTATTTCTCGAAGATGGGCCGCAGCCCGCCGAGCACCGACAGCGACTGGTCACCGCGCGGGCCGTTGTCCCGCTCGATGGCGTGGCCATTGAGAAAGATCGGGCAGATTTCCGCGGCGAGCCGCGCATCGGCGGCGCGCGCGCGCTCGTGCGATTGCAGCGCAAAGGCGTCCTGCTGCCCGCGGGTGATCCCGTCTTCGCGGGCAAGGAGTTCGGCGGTCTCGCCCATGTTCAGCCCGGAGACCGGATCGGTGAGGCCCATCTTCAAACCGATGCGCGGCTCGAAATCCGCGGGCCTGAAATCCGTGAGCGCGGAGAGCTTGGCCGCTGCGGTCTTCGCCTTTGCCAGCGCTGCGAAATGGCGCGCGGCGCTTTCGTGAAAGACCATCGGGACATTCGACATGCTCTCGGCGCCGCCGACGACGAAGACCGTGCCGCGCCCGGCGCACATGCGCTCGTAGGCGGTGGTGAAGGACTCGAAGCCGGACGCGCAGTTTCGGTGCACGGTCATGGCCGGAACGGACTCGGGAATGCCTGCGCGAAGGGCGATGACGCGCGCGATATTCGCGGCGTCCATCGGCTGGCCGACGCAGCCAAAAATCAGCTCGTCGATGAGCGCCGGATCGATGCCGGTGCGGGTGAGGAGGGCATCGACGGCGATGCGCCCGAGCGCATCCGCTCCGAGCGTGGCGAGCTCGGTGCCGGCTTTGCAGAAAGGCGTGCGGACGCCATCGACGATGACGAGGCGGGGATTGTTCATGGCAAAATTCGAAATCCGAATGTCGAAATCCGAAACAAACATTCAAAAGACGGAAAGGGCGGGGAAACGGCTGACGCGCCGCAATGCGCTTGCGAGCGGTTATCCCAATTCAAACCATTCGGATTTGTCTCGGATTTCGACATTCGGATTTCGGATTTCATAAGCGGCTTGGCTCTCTCGCAGGCTGTCCCTTCGGGCGGTGATCGACGACGCGCTGTTCTTTCAACTGGGTTCCGACGCCCTGAAGCGTGCGCATTTCCTCCTCGGAATGGAACTCGATCCTGTTCGGGTGGATCTCCGTCTCGCTGGCGAAATGCGCGTCGAGCCTGGCGCGGAGCTGGTCGTCGCCGGTCGCGTCGGACTTGGCGACGTGGAGGATGATCTCGTCGAGGTCGAGCGGGTCGTCGTGCTGCTTGCGGAGTTCGAGCTGCCAGGTGCCGACGTGCGCGGCGTTGTCGAGGACGTGCTCGAGGTGGTTGAAATCGACGAGCGTGCCCTTGAGCTTGTCGATGTGGAGTTCGCGGATTTCGGAGTTGCGGGAGATTTCACCTACCAGCCGGGGGACACTCAGTCCGCAGTACGGGCAGGGCTCGTGGAAAAGGCCGCCGTCGATGCAGTCGCCGGTGCGGTAGCGCAGGACCACGGAGCCGCGGGCGTCGAGCGGGGTGAAGACGATCTCGCCGGGCTCGCCCTCGCCGCGCAGTTCGCCGGTTTTGGGATCTACGATCTCGATGAGTGAGCAGTCCGGGTGGACGTGGTAGCCCGCCGAGCCGGCGTCCTCCTGGAAGGGGCACTCAGCCCACGCGAGCTTGGCCTCGGTGAAGCCGTAGGTGCGGATGACATCGATCTGTTTCGCGCCGAGTTGCGCGGCGAGGTCGCGGAGTTTCCTGCGCATTCCGGCCGGCGCTTTCTCACCGCCGAGGACGATTTTTTTCAGGTTCGGCAGCGCGAAACCCTCGGCCACAGCCTGCGTCAGCAGGTGATAGACAAAGGTGGGCATGCCGATGAGCACGTCGGGTTTGATCTTTTTGACGAGGCGCAGGTTTCCGTCGGTGCCCATCGTTTTCCCTCCGCCCGTGCCGATGACGAAGGTGCCGAATTCCGTGCCGCCGTAGTGCGCGATCCAGAACGCGAGGTGGGGCGCGAAGGGGAACATATTCAGCATGCGCATTTCGCGCTGAGCGCCGCAGACTTCATAGAGCCGCGCGCCGCCGAGCTTGAGATTCCGGATGTCGTGCGCGGTGTAGAGAAAGGGGACAGGCTCGGCGCTGCGGCCCGTGGTGCTCGTGAGAAGCAGCGGGCGGAACTCGCGCTCAAAGCCCTCGGTGACTGCGGCGCGGCCATGCAGCAGGGCTTTGGTGATGGTGGAAAAGCGCCGGGAGAGCACGGCTTTGTCCGGCATGAGGACAAAGTCGCGCACCGGATCGGCGCCTTCCTGGCCGGGGAGGAAATCGAGTTTCGTGGTGAAAGGGATGCGCGCGAGATCGGCAGGAGAGCGCAGCATCGAGGGGTCGATGCGCTCTTTGGCAAACAGGCGCCCGTAGTGCGCGGAGAAGGGCAGCACGGTGTCGCGCAGGTAGGTCCGCAGCCGTGCGAGCTGCCAGTCACGCAGCGATTGCGGGTGCCGGGGCCAGTGGGGTTTGGCGTTCATAAGCGGTGGCGCCCGCGAGCGTCCTGAGCTCGGCGAGGTGGGCCTCGGCGGCGCTGCGGCCGAGGGCGATGTACTTCTGCGGGTGCGTGAAATCGTGCCACTCGGCGTCGCCGGCGAGCGGACGGATGAGGATGTCGGCATCGCGCGCGGAGGCTTCGGCGACGCGGGTCTGGGCGCCGTTGATGGCCTGCATCATGGTGTCGAGAATGTTGCCGTGCGCGAGGTAGTTGAAGCGGTCGGCGAAGACGCGGCCGAACCACGAGCGATCGGGCGTGCGACCGTTCGGCTCATTGCGGCAGTCGTGCCACTGCCGGATGCGCTCGGGCGGCGGGATGACGTTCACGGCGATGATCCGCTCGATGCCCATTTCCGCGAGGACATCGACCGGGAGCGGATCGGCGATACCGCCGTCGATGTAGGTCTCGCCGTCGAGCGTGACGGGGACGCAGACGCCGGGGATGGCGATGCTGGCCTCCACGGCGCTGGCCACTTCGCCGCTGGAGAAGACGACGCGCTCCAGCGTGTCG
Source organism: Chthoniobacter sp. (assembly GCA_031411535.1). GTDB lineage: Bacteria > Verrucomicrobiota > Verrucomicrobiia > Chthoniobacterales > Chthoniobacteraceae > Chthoniobacter. Next base: position 11,013 of record JANOBH010000008.1, read on the forward strand.
AGATGCGTGGAGAGGACGCGGAGCGGGCGGATGAGCTCGGAGAAATGCGCGGTGCCGATGGAGCGGCGGAGGCGCGCGGCGGTGCGGCGCGTGTAGAGAAAGCCGCGGCGCGGCGGGAGCGAGGGATCGAGCAGGCGCAGCAGGCCCCAGCGGCCTTCCAGTTCGCGCGCGAGTTTTTCCAGCTTTTCCCCGTCGAGGCCGTAGGCCCAGATCGCGCCGATGTATGCGCCCATGCTGGAGCCGGCGATGCAGTCCACCTCGATGCCGTTTTCCTCCAGCACCTGGATGACGCCGATGTGCGCGAGCCCTTTCGCCCCGCCGGAGGAGAGCGCGAGGCCGATGCGGCAGCGCGCGATTTCGCGGGCGAGGCGATTGATGAGCAGATCGAAGCGGCGGTCCGGCACCGTGGCCCCGCCGCGGAGCGGAAAGCCGCGGGCGAAGGAGTGGAGCGGGTGGCCGAGCTGCTTCATCGCGGCGTGAACCTCGGGCGCGGCGATATTTTCCTCCACGCAGAGGATGGGCTTTACGTGGCTGCGCGCGCGCTCGCCGATCGCGTGCATGAGCAACTCGAAGTCGTAGAGATTCTGCGTGCTGGCCTGGAGGAGGACGAAGGCGAGGTCGCACTCGGTGATGCCCGCGATCACTGACGGGACGGGCGTCTCCGGGTGGAGATGGAGCATGACGAAATCGAAATGCCGCGCGCAGTGGCTGAGGAGCGGGGCGATGGCCGAGGCGTCGCGCGACTCGGGGCCGGCGGTGAGGCGGAGCTCGTCGAATCCGCCGTCGTGCGGATGAAGCTGGCGGGCAAAGCCGAACTCGCCGCCGAGCGCGGCCTCGTGCGCCTTCCAGTCCGCGATCCTCGGCTTTTCCCCCGTGGGATCGAGGCTGAGGACGAGGACGCGCTGGCCGGCGAGGCGGTGGAGTGCGCCGGCGAGACGGTGGACCGCGGCGTCTGCGTCCAGTCGCGGAGAAAGGGAAAGCACCGCGACGACGCGGCGGACCCGCGGGCTGCGGATGGCGCGCGGCTGCTGGCTGACGGCCTGGGAGAAGAGACCGGCAAAGCAGGGGTCTTTCGCAAAGAGTCCCTGCAGCTCGCTGCCGGGGATGCGCAGCAGCACGGCGTGCGTGGCGACGACGGCGGAATGGCGGTGCGGCTCGCGATTGATCAGCGCGCGCTCGCCGAGGGTGTCGCCGGGGCCGAAGACCTCCTCGACGCGGCTCGCGCCGTTGAGGCCGTTCGTCCGTGTCTCGCAGCGCCCGCTGATGATGAGAAAGATGGCGTCGCAAGGATCGCCCTCGCGAAAGAGGACGGTGCCTTTCGGGTATTCGGTGATGCCGGATTCGTCGATGAGGCGATCGAGCGCGCCGGCTGGGAGGAGGGAAAGGAGGGGGTGGGGCTTCAGCGTGTCGGTATCGATCTGCCAGAGAGGCGGACCGGCGGCGCGTGCCGGCTTGGAAGTGCGTCCGATTTTTGGCCTCGGCAGCTCCGCGAGGTCTGTTGCCGTCGGTTTAGACATTCTCATCTGAAGCCAGCTAAACATAACAACTCTTAATAGCATTGCGGACGGTCGGCGCAAAGCGCGGAAAGCTTAAAAACTCAAATTTCCACGCGCAAACGAGCGCGCTGACCCCAATTTTGAGCTTTGAGCTTCGGATTCCTCCGTGGTCATGTGCGGGCGATGCACTCCACTCTCTCCACGGCCCGTCTCTACGGCATTCTCGATCTCGGCTACGTCGGCGCGGACGATGTCGAGCGTGTGGCGGAGCCGCTGCTGGCCGGCGGCGTGGATGTGCTGCAACTGCGGGCGAAAGGCGCGGACGAAGCCGCGGTCGAGGCGCTCGCAAACCGGCTGGTGGCCTTGACGGAGCGCGCGGGGGTGCCCCTGATCGTAAATGATTTTCCGCAGCTCGTGCCGTCGGTCGGCGCGCAGGGGGCGCATGTGGGGCAGGACGATTTTTCCGTGGCGGACGCGCGCTGGCGGGCGGGACGCGCGCTGGCGGGCGAGGTGGCGCAGCCGATCATTGGAAAGTCC
>JANOBH010000009.1:0-1810 GCA_031411535.1 Chthoniobacter sp.
GGCCGAATACCTCAGCAGCTACTGGCCGCGGCTGTCCACGGAGCATCACGGCTACATCGACTGGACGTGGAAGCTCACGGACATCGAGCGCTTCATCCGTGCATTCGATGAGCCGTATCTCGGGGCTTCCACCTTTATCAATGGCTGCCGGGCATTCTTGAAAGGCCCTTTCGCCGACATCGGCGGGGGGCACTATCATCCGTTTCAGAGCGGGCTCGTTTTCCGGAAATCCGACGGACTGATGATGATCGCGACGGAAGGCGGGGCGCTCGGCGTCACGCACGTCGCGGGCGAAGACGGGCAGGACATGATGGCTGCCATTCAGCTCGGCGCTCGCTTTCACACGCCGCGCGACCTGCTGGAAAAGGCGCTGACTTACCGCGCGGTTTTCACGCCGGAAGGCCTGAAGGAAAAATGATCGCACCCGGCATCACACTCGGTCTCGGCACCGTCCAGTTCGGCCTGCCTTATGGCGTGTCCAATACGCTCGGGAAGGTCCCGCCTGCGGAGGTGCGCGCGATCCTTTCGCTGGGCGCGGCGCAGGGCATCGGCGACCTCGATACCGCTGCCGACTACGGTGACAGCGAGGTGGTGCTCGGCGAGTGCCTGCCCCGGCCGAACCCGTTTCGCCTCATCACCAAGACGAGCGGCATCCGGACTCCGCTCCTCGCGGACGAAGCGATCGACGAGGTTGTGCGTCACTTTCATCGCTCACTGGAGCGGCTCGGCCAGTCGTCTGTCGAGGGCCTGCTCGTCCATCACGCCGGCGATTTGCTCGCGGAAAATGGCGGGTGGTTTTGGGAGCGGCTCGTGGCGCTCCGCGATGCCGGGCTCGTCCGCAAGATCGGTGTCTCCGTTTACAATCCGGACGAACTGCGCCGGATCACCGCGGTCTTTGCCATCGACCTCGTGCAACTGCCGATGAACGTCTTCGATCAGCGCTTTCTCGCTGACGGTGTCCTTTCGCGCGTGAAAGCCGCGGGCGTGGAAGTGCACGGGCGGTCCGTTTTCCTGCAAGGGCTTCTGCTCATGGAGGAGTCGGAACTGCCGTCCCGCCTCGCACTGCTGGCACCGGCGGTGCGCGCGTATCGCGACTTCCTCCGCGCGCACGCGCTGACGCCCATTCAGGGCGCGCTGCGCTTTGCCGGCCAGGTCCCGGAAGTGGATTGCTGGATGGTCGGCGTCTGCGGTGCGGCGCAGTTGCGCGAGTTGCTGGACGCGCGGCCCGCGGCGGGCGCGCCGAGGCTCGCGTTCGGGGCGTTGGCCGTCGCGGATGAGGCGCTGATCAATCCCGCCAATTGGAATTCCTGATGCCGCCGCTATGATCCTCGGAATCCTTCAAGCCCGCGTTTCCTCGACCCGCCTGCCGGGCAAGGTGCTCAAGCTGGTCCAGGGCAAGCCACTGCTCGAACTGCAAATCGAGCGGCTGCGCCGCGCGCGCCGGCTCGACCGCCTGTTGGTGGCGACGAGCACCGAGGCGGCGGATGACGCACTCGAAGCCCTGTGTGCGCGGCTCGGCGTGGGCTGCTTTCGCGGCAGTCTCGCGGATGTCCTCGACCGCTTCTATCATGCCGGGCAGGCGGATCACCCGGAGCACATCGTCCGCCTCACGGGCGACTGTCCGCTCGCCGATCCGGAGCTGATCGACCGGCTGGTGGCCTTCCACCTCGATGGCGATTTCGATTACGCCTCGAACACCGTCGAGCCGACTTTCCCCGACGGACTCGACGCCGAGATTTTCCGCGCCTCCGCGCTCGCCGAAAGCTGGCGGGAAGCCGTCCTGCCCTCGCATCGCGAGCATGTGACGCAG
>JANOBH010000010.1:0-3177 GCA_031411535.1 Chthoniobacter sp.
GCGCGATTTCTCCGGCGCGGATTTGAAAGCGGTCTTCGACATCGCCATCGAGCGCTCCCTCGCCCGCGCCATGACCGAGAACCGCGTCATCCCGCTCGGCACCGACGATCTTCTCAAGTCCGCCAAAGACGTGAAGCCCTCGACGAAAGCGTGGTTCGAGAGCGCGAAAAACTACGCCATCTATTCCAACCAAAGCGGCTTCTACGACGACGTGCTGACGTTTTTGGGAATCAAGAAATGAAAATCCGAAATCCGAATGTCGAAATCCGAAACAAATCCGAAAGGCGTGAAAGGATGAAAACGGAACAACGCGCGCCCCGTCTGTTTTTCGGAGTTTCCAATCTTTCGATATTGTTTCGGATTTCGATGTTCGGATTTCGAATTTTCCCATGAGCGACACCTTCGCCCTCGCGCCGCAGATCATGCGCGGCCTCCAGCTCAAAGACCTCGGCCGCTACGCCGACGCCGAAAGCGCCTTCAAGGAAGCCCTCGCGCAGGAGCCAAACGACGGCTTCACGCTCCACCAGCTCGCCGCCTGCCAGCTCCACCAGTCCCAGCGCCAGCGCGATGCCCTCGCGACCATTGACGGCGCCATCGCCATCGAGCCAAACGACGCCGATCACCACGTCCTCCGCAGCTACGTCCTCTCCGTCCTCGACCGGCCAAAGGACGGCCTCGCCGCCGCGCAGACCGCGCTGGGCCTTGATCCGCACCACGCCGGCGCATTCACCGCCGAGGCCCAGGCGCACCTCCAGATGGAGCAGTGGCCGCGCGCCGAGCAGTCCGCGCGGCAGGCGCTCGCGCTCGATGCCGACAATGCCCCCGCCGCCAACCAGCTCGCCCAGGCGCTCCGCCTGCAAAACAAACTCGCCGAGAACGCCGCGCACATCGCCGGCATGCTCGCCCGCGATCCCGAGGACCCTTTCACCCACGCCAATGCCGGCTGGGCCGCACTCCAGCGCGACGAGCATCGCGCCGCCGAGGTGCATTTCCGCGAAGCACTCCGCCTCGACCCCGACTTCGAGTCCGCCCGCGAGGGCCTGCTGACCAGCTTCCGCGCGCGCTCGCGAATCTACCGCACGTATCTCCGCTACTGCTTTTTCATGCAGCGCCTCAGCTCCGGCTCCCGCTGGGCCGTCATCCTCGGCCTTTATTTCGGAGTGAAGCTGGCGCGCTTCATCCCCGGCGGTTTCGCCCTCGTCGCGCTCTACATGCTCTTCGTGCTGTGGGTCTGGGTCGCGAAACCGGTCGGCAATTTCTTTCTGCTCTTCGACTCCTTCGCCCGTTACGCGCTTCGCCCCGCGGAGAAGCGCGAGGCCGCCGTCGTTGGCGGTGCGCTCGGCATCGGCCTCGCCGCATTCCTCGCCGGGCTCGGCCTCGGCTCCGGCAGTGCGGAGTTCGCCGGCATCGGCCTCATCGCCGTCGCCTTCCCGCTCTCGATGACGTTCACAAATGGGTCGCGCCTCGGCTCGTGGCTCTTCGGCGCAGTCGCCGCCGTCACGCTGCTCGGCACGGGTCTCGTCGTGCTCGCCGACCACGCGCCGCTCATCCCCGCCGCCGCCGCCATGCAGATTTTCCAGGCGGGAGCCATCGCCTGCCTCGCCTCCACCTGGCTAGGAAACGTCCGCGCACTCCGCCGCCCCGCGGAATAAACACGCCGCAGGCGTCCCCCCCGGAGGGACGCGCTCCTGCGCCTCCCCAATCTCCCATCGCGGGGTACTCGAAATGCGCACTGAAACTCCAAACACGGTGTCATCCTGAGCGGAGTTCCGTTTGGCTTTGCAAACGGAACGCAGTCGAAGGACCCCGGCGATTCCGTGCGACACTGCCCCTGAATCCGCGGGGTCGTTGCCTCCCCACCTCCGCCCACTCGGCTGTCTCGCGGACTCGGCTCGACTCCGCTGCGCCCGCCTTTCCGCCTCCGCTCCGCTCAGGATGACACCCTTTCTTGGATACTGGGCACACCCGCTTCGGCAGCCACCCGCATGCGCGCTTTGACAAACGCCCCGAAACCCTCCGCCATGTCCGCCATGACCCCGCCGCTGCTCCGCGTCACCGCCATCGCCGCCCTGATCTGCCTGCTGCCCGCGTGCAGCACCGTCCCGCTGGAAAGCCGCGCTGCCGCCGATCTGCAGGCCACCGGACTCGCGCAGGCGGACCTCCTGCTGAAAAAGGCCGCGCGTTTCCCCGAGCACGGGGAAGCCGCCGCGGTCTATCGTCTCCGCGCGGCGGAGCTGGCGTGGAGCGAACTCGCCGGGCGCACCGCGCGGGTGGGCGACATCGCCGCGCTGCCCGAGCCCCAGCAGCACGCGCTCCGCATTGGCGCGCGCGCCGCCGAGGGGCTCGCCCCGCTTTTCGTCGGTCCCGGGGTGAAACCGGAACGCGCATTCACTCTCGCCGGGCGCAGCTATCGCGTCGCGGCGCCGCAGTACGCGCAGCTCCTCTCGGTGAAACCGGCGGACGCCGTGCCGAGAAAGCTCGTGAACCACTGGTACGCCACGCCCGGAGCGGGCGCACCGCTTTCGCCCGAATGGCGCCTGCCGTCGGGTGAGAAGCGCCGCTTCGTCGCCAGCGGCGGCTACATCGAGCCGCTCACCGCCGTCCTCGCATTCGGCGGCCCGGCCTGCGCCGGCAAGCCGCGCCAAGTCACGCTCACCGCCTGCGATCCCGCCGCGGTCTCGCGCGTCCGGCTCGCCGGGACCGACTATCCGCTCGCTGCGGACTTCACCGCGCCGCTGGTCGATCGCACCATCGGCATCAATGAGCTGTGGGTCGCGCTGCGCGGCCTTTTCAACCCCGACTCCGCCGACGCCCGCTACACGCTCATCGAGCCCTACGACCCCGCCCGCATCCCCGTCGTCCTCGTCCACGGCCTGAACTCCCACCCGCGCATGTGGCGCAATGTGGTCAACGATCTCCGCGCCGATCCCGAGCTGCGCACGCGCTACCAGTTCCTCACCTTTTACTATCCGTCCGGATGGCCCATCGCCTACTCCGCCATGCGCCTGCGCGACGAGTTGACCGCGTTCGACGCCACCTTCGGCCGCCAGCACGGCATGGTTTTCATCGGCCACAGCATGGGCGGCCTGCTTTCGCGCCTCCAGGTCATCTCGCCCGGCCGCGCCATTTGGGACGAGGCATTCGGACGCGACGCCGATGCGCTCCACGCCCGCCTCC
>JANOBH010000011.1:0-14442 GCA_031411535.1 Chthoniobacter sp.
GGCAGGATGTGGATGTCCGCGCCCACCTCACCGAGCGCCCAGCGCTCCTCGGGGTCGAGCTGCTCCATCGTGTAGTCCCCGCCCTTTGCGTAAACGTGTGGACGCACCGCATGCACCAGCTCCGTCACCCGCTCGGATTCAAAAATCACCACGTAATCCACGCACCCGAGCGCCGCCAAAACCTCCGCGCGATCCTCCGCGCTGTTGATCGGCCGCGTCGGCCCTTTCAGCGCGCGCACGCTCGCGTCGCCATTCACCGCCACGACCAGCGCCTCCCCCATCGCCCGCGCCGCCTGCAGGTAGCGGACGTGCCCGACATGCAGCAGGTCAAAGCAGCCATTGGTGAAAACGATCCTCTGCCCTTCATCCGCGAGCAGGTCGCGGTAGCGGACGATCTCGGCGAGGGGCTGGATTTTTTCGCGGCTCATGGGATTGAGGCTAAAGCCGCGTGTCCGTGGAGCGCAAGGCGCGCGTGGACTCGGCGGCCCGGCCTCCCGCCCGTCGGCACCCGGTGCATTTGCCTGCGGGCTTGGCAGCGGCGCGGGCCCCGCTAGCCTGCGCGGCCTATGCACGATCCCCGCTTTGACCGACTCGCCCACGGCCTCGTCACGTTTTCCACCAAACTGAAGAAGGGGGAAAAAGTGCTGATCGACGCCTTTGATGTCCCGCCGGAGATGACCATCGCGCTGATCCGCGCGGCGCGGAGCGTCGGCGCGGTGCCGCTGGTGCAGACGCATCAGGCCCGCGTGGCGCGGGAGATGGCGCGCGAGGCGCAGGAGGAGCAGCTCGCGGTGAGCGCGGCGGTGCAGCTCGCGCAGATGAAGAAAATGGACGCCTACATCGCCGTGCGCGGCGGGGAAAACATCACCGAGATGAGCGACGTGCCGCCCGAGCGGATGAAGCTGGTGGCGAAGAAGATGAAGCCCGTCCTCGACTGGCGCGTGCAAAAGACGCGCTGGTGCGTGCTGCGCTGGCCGAGCCCCAGCATGGCGCAGAGCGCCGGGATGAGCACCGAGGCGTTCGAGCATTTCTATTTCAATGTCTGCACGCTCGACTACGCGAAGATGCAGCCCGGGATGGCCGCGCTGAAGGCGGCGATGGAGGCGACCGACCTGGTGGAGATCAAGGGCCCGGGCACCGATCTCCGGTTTTCGATCAAAGGCATCAGCGCGATCCCGTGCGGCGGGACGCACAACATTCCGGACGGCGAGGTATTCACCGCGCCGGTGAAAAACTCCGTGCAGGGCGTGATCAGCTACAACGCGCCGACCGTCTATCAGGGCGTGGCCTTCGACAATGTGCGGCTGGAGTTCAAGGACGGGAAGATCGTGAAGGCGACCGCGAACAACACGGAAAAGCTGAACGCGATCCTCGATAGCGATCCGGGCGCGCGCTACGTCGGCGAATTCGCGATCGCCTTCAATCCGCACATCCTCCAGCCGATGCGGGACATTCTGTTCGACGAAAAGATCAACGGCTCATTCCACTTCACGCCCGGCCAGTGCTACGAGCAGACCGAAAACGGCAACCGCTCGCAGGTGCACTGGGACCTCGTGAACATCCAGCGCGAGGACTACGGCGGCGGCACGATCCACTTCGACGGCAAGCTGGTGCGGGAAGACGGGCGCTTCGTGCCGAAGCCGCTGCAGGCGCTGAATCCCGAGCGGCTCAAGTAAGCGCGCTCCGGCGACGACGGCACTGAAGAATCCAAAACGCCGGTCATCCTGAGCGGAGCGAAGGCGGAAAGGCGGGCGCAGCGCAGTCGAAGGACCCCGCGGATTCAAGGGCAATGTCGCACGGAATCGCCGGGGTCCTTCGACTGCGTTCCGTTCCGCCTTCGCCCCTGACGGAACTACGCTCAGGATGACCGCTCTTGGCTTCGCAGCGGCCGCCTACGTCGAAACGGCATCGCTCCCCACGATCTTGCCGTCCGACATCGTCCAGCGATGCACGGGTGCAGCGGTGCCTTTGCGCAAGGCGCGGTAGAGCTCGGGCGCGTCGCGCTTTTGCAGGACGAATTCGGCGACGCCCTCCGCCTGGCAGCTCAGCACTTTGAGGTGCCCGCGCGCCTCGCGCGGCTCGCCGATGACGTGGGCGAGCCCGGCGGGCGGCGGCGTCGCGCGCGGGCGCTCCAGCACGAGGAAGCTGTAGGGCAGGCTGCGCAGGTCGATGCCCATCTCGCGCCCGAAATCCATCCACCGCGCGTCCTGGAAAATGTGCGCCGGCGGCGGCGCGAAATGGTGGCACCAATGCTGCGCGTTCCTGGCCGTAAGCATCCCGCACGCGCGCTGATGCGTGCAGGGCGCGACGGCTGAAAACTCGCCGAGCAACGCCTCGCGCACCGCGATCAGGCGCCGGCTGTCCGCGTGCGTGCCCGCCTCGACCCAGATGACCTCCCGCGCCTGCCGCGCGAAGTCGAGCAGGCGCGCGAGATCGTCCGCCGGCAGCTCGCTGATGACGTGGCTGAGCACGAGCAGCGTATCGGGCGGGAGCGCCGGGCCAGCAGGGACGACCTTTACGTTTGGAAACGCCGCGCGCGCCTTTTCCGCCGCGAAGCGCATCGCCAGCGACGAGCGGTCATGCACGGCGATCGTCTGCAACTGCGGCCACTCCGCGAGCGCGCGCCGCCCGGCCACGCCGCTCCCGCAGCCCCAGTCGAGCACGTGCCGGCTCTGAGGCTGCCAGCCGCGGGCGGCGAGTTCGCGCAGCACGGCGTCCCATTTCCAGCCGATACGCTCGGCAAATGTGCTGTCATAGAGCGCGATGTCCTCGGGCAGTTTCCAGTAGTTCTGCGCGCCCGCCGTGCCGGCGAGAAAGCGTTCGCGCATCCGGCGCAGCGCGGTGAGTTCGGCGTGGTTCCAGTATTTGATCATTCGGCGAGGAGGCGGGCGAGACGCTGCTCGCGGATGCCGTAGAAGGCGAGCAGCGCGTGAAGGCGCTCGCGCAGCGGTGCGGGGTCGTGCGGCTGGGTGCGCCTGTGCGCGGCGATCATCAGGTTTTTGCCCGTGTGCTCCGTCGAGATGAACTCGAAGACGCTGGCCTTGTAGCCGTGGATCTCGAGCAGCAGCGCGCGGACGCCGTCGGTCACGGTCTCCGCTTCGCGCTCGGCGAGGATGCCGTGGCGCAGCACGTCGCGCAGGACAGGGGGCGGAGAAAGCTGGGCGCGGATTTCCTTGTGGCAGCAGGGCGCGGTGAGGATGAGCGACGCGCCCGCGCGGATGCCGTGATGCAGCGCGTCGTCCGTGGCGGTGTCGCACGCGTGCAGGGCGATGAGCAAATCGACCGCGCCATCCGCCGCGAAGTCCCCGATCGCGCCGCGCTCGAAATGCAGATGCGGGAAGCCCGTCTCGCACGCTACGCCGTTCGTCAGCTCCACGAGATCGGCGCGTGCCTCCACTCCCGTGACCTGCGCCTCCACGCCGCGGTCGCGGAAATACGCCGCCGTGGCAAATGTCAGGTAGCCCTTGCCCGCGCCCATATCGAGGACGCGCAGTTCCCGCCGGTCGCGCAGCGGCGAGTCATCGACGAGATGCCCGAGGATTTCCACGAAACGCTGAATCTGCCGCAGCTTGTCGGCCATGCCGGGACGCGCCTCGCCCGCCGCCGAAGTCACGCCGAGCGCGCGCAGGAACGGCGCGTGTTCGACGGCCAGCAGTGTGCGCTTTTTCTGATCGTGCTCCGGCACGGGCGCGACCGCAAAGGCCGGGCGGCTCGCCTTCAGTCTGCCTTCCCCGCCCGCGTCGCACTGGAGTTGCCAGTCGCCGGTCGTGGTGAAAAGGTGCGCGCGCCCGAAGTCCGCGCCGAGCAGTTTTCCGATCGTCGCTGTCGCTTCCGCCAGCGGCACGTTCTTCGTCACGTCGCGCGTGGCGTAGCGCCAGACGAGCGAGACGTGCGCGCCGTCGCGCAGCTCGACGGCGCGCGCATAGAGATTGCGCAGGCCCGTTTCCGCGCCGCGGTACTCGCTGAGCGTCAGCTTTACAAACGCGCCCGCGCGCAGGCTGGCGTCGAGCTTGGCGAGGAAGCGGGAGCGTGGGGATTCGGGCATGTCGGGATGGAAGCGGGAACGTGGCAGGTGAAATGACGAATGACGAATGACGAATGACGGGAAGCCGCCGCCACGTCGGAACCGGATCGCCATGCGTCATTCCACATTCGTCATTCCGCCTGCTTCCCTTCCTGCCGCCGCCTCGTGCATGGTCGCGCCCGCATGAGCGTCATCGAGACCAACGGACTGACCAAAGTCTTTCGCACCTACAAGAAGGCGCCCGGTCTGTGGGGCGCGGTGAAGGGGCTGGCACGGCGCGAGTATGAAGACACGCGCGCCGCGGATGGCGTCACGTTTTCGATCGAGGAGGGGGAGTTTGTCGGCTTCCTCGGGCCGAACGGCGCCGGCAAGACGACGGTGCTGAAGATGCTCTCGGGCCTGCTCAATCCCACGTCCGGCTCGGCGCGTGTGCTCGGCTTTGTGCCGTGGGAGCGGCGCGATGAGATGAAGCGCCAGTTTTCCCTCCTCATGGGACAGAAAAACGCGCTCTGGTGGGATCTGCCGGCGCGCGAATCGCTGGAGCTGAACCGCGCCATCTACGGCATCGAGCGCGCGCGCTATACGAAGATCGTCGGCGAGCTCACGGAGCTGCTGGACTGCGCGGACAAGCTGGATGTGATGGTGCGCGAACTCTCGCTCGGCGAGCGGATGAAGATGGAGCTGATCGCGGCGCTGCTTCACTCGCCGCGCGTGCTTTTCCTCGATGAGCCGACCATCGGCCTCGACGTGACGAGCCAGAAAAAAGTCCGCGAATTCCTCCGCGGCTACAACTCGGGCAACCGCATCGTGACCATGCTCACGAGCCACTACATGCAGGACATCGAGGAGCTGTGCAAAAGGGTGATCATCATCGACAACGGGCGCATCTTTTTCGACGGGCCGCTGAGCGCGATCATCGACAGGTTTGCCACGCACAAAATCATCGGGCTGACCTTTGCCGACGGCACGGCGTGCGATTTCACGGCGTTCGGCGAAGTCGTCGAGAGCACTCCCGCGAGCGTCCGACTGCGCGTGCCGCGCGGGCGGGTGACGGAAACGTGCCGGGAGATCCTCGGCACATGCAAAGTGACGGACATCAGCGTGCAGGAGCCGCCGGTCGAGGAGGTCATCCGGCAGCTTTTCCACGAGCAGTCGGCGGCGCCTGCCCCGACGGCCGGCTAGGAGCGCTTCAGCGCTACCTTCAGCTCCAGCGCGTAGGAGGGGTTCACCTCGAAACGCGACGCCGGGCATGTCTCGGCAGTGACCTTTTCAGCATAGGGGAAAACCTCCACGTAACCGACGTCGCACAAGCCGTTCAGGATGTCGGCGACGTCCGTGTTTTCGATGTGGGTTTTCTCGCAGATCTCATCGCCCGTGCTGCCGCTGGTGTAGTCGATGGCGCGCAGGACGGCCTGCTCGCGCCCGCTGAGTTTGATGTGCTTCATGGAGATGGGGGATGGAAAGTCAGCCGGGCCTCCCGGCGATAGTCCAAAATCCTGCGGAGCGCAATTTTCCGACGCGGAGAACTCGCCCTTGCTCATCCGGCGGACGGTCTTAACAGTAATACATGAGCACGATGAGAGCGCAGTCTGCGAAGATCATTCATCACTCCGAAGGGATGGGAATCCCCAGCGCGGAAACAGTGCGTCAGCGGGCGAGGGAACTGGCCCAGATCGATGGTCGCGAGGATTTCAACGAAGGGGACTGGGTGGATGCGAAACGGGAACTGCACGGGGGCCACGAGCCCAACGAGACGAACGGCGAGATGGATATGTCCGAGGTCATTTCCGGGCACGACATGGTGGCCAGTTCGCTCGGACACCACGTCGAAAATGTGGGGCTCGACGATCAGGAAAACATGGCCGAGGAACTCATCGCCGAGGGGATGGACGAGGCCGTGCATGAGCAGATGCTCGCGGCACGACGGGAAGACGCGGAGGGCGAAAGGGAAGACGAGGACGAAGACTGAGCGCGGCGCGGGAATCGCGATTCGCCGGATTCGTGATGGCCGCTGGATCGTGAAAAGCGGAGACGCGGTTCGCCACCATTCACCATTCACAACGCCGGCCCCTTCTGCTTTCTCTAGCCGCGTGCCGGAAGACTTCATCACCAAAACCCTCGACGCCCCGGCGACCCCTTTCGACATCTCGCTGCGGCCGCCTATGTTCAGCGAGTTCGCCGGGCAGGAGAAAGTCTGCGACCGCCTGGAACTCATGGTGCAGGCCGCGCAGCAGCGCGGTGACGTGCTGGAGCACATCCTCCTGAGCGGCCCGCCCGGCCTCGGCAAGACCACGCTCGCCTACATCCTCGCGCATGCGATGGGCGTGAACATCAAGAACACCAGCGGCCCGACCATCGAAAAGGCCGGCGACCTCGCGGGCCTGCTCACGACACTGGAGCGGGGCGACGTGCTTTTCATCGACGAAATCCACCGCCTGCAGCCCGCCATCGAGGAATACCTCTACCCCGCGATGGAGGACTACAAACTCGACATCATCATCGATCAGGGCCCGAACGCGCGCAGCATCCCGCTCAATCTCCCGCGCTTCACGCTCATCGGCGCGACCACCCGCGCCGGCATGCTCAGCGCGCCGCTGCGCACGCGATTCGGGATGAACTGCCGGCTCGACTACTACACCGCCGACGAGCTGCAAACGATCGTCCAGCGCAGCGCCGGGCTCATCGGCCTGCCCATTGATGAAGCCGGCGCGCTGGAAATCGCCGCCCGCAGCCGCGGCACCCCGCGCATCGCGAACAACCTGCTCCGCTGGGTGCGCGACTTTGCCCAGGTCCGCGCCGGCAACCGCGTCAACCGCGACGTGGCCGACCAGGCGCTCACGATGCTCGACATCGACGCCGACGGTTTCGACGAAATGGACAAGCGCATGCTCGAAGCGCTGATCCATAAATTCAACGGCGGCCCCGTCGGCCTGAACTCGCTCGCCGTCGCCATCGGCGACGATCCCGGCACGCTCGAAGACGTGCATGAGCCCTACCTCATCATGCAGGGCTACATCAAACGCACCCCGCAAGGCCGCGTCGCCATGCCGCTCGCATACAAAAAACTCGGCGTCAACGTGCCGAAGCGGGACGGCGATCTGTTTCAGTAGGCCGTCCGCCGGCTCAGCCTTTGACGACCGGCTTCAGTTCCGCGCCCGCGCGCCAGATGCGGTAGCGGACCTCCACACCCTCGGGCACATAGATGACCAGCGGCAGGCGGCTGTTGTAGCGGAGCAGGCGCGGCTCGCCTCCGATCGCGATGAAGCGATCCACCTTTGGGGCGTCGGGATCCACCGCCATCAGCGTGCCCGCCATCGGCCCGAGTTTCCGCAGAATGTGATAGTCGAAGCCCCAGCCTTCGATCGTCACGGTCTCCATCGTCCCGCCAAAGAAATAGCGGTTGCCGGTCTCCAGCTTGACGGTCTTGCCCACGACCAACTCGACCTTGAGGCTGTCCTCGTCCTTCTCCGGCGCCATCGGCAGGACATGGCGGACCATTCCTTCTGCCGCGGGAGGAAACGCCTTCATGTTGTCGGCGGCATCAGTCAAGGAGAGGGCCATGGCGAACGAGGCAATCGAGACGATCAGTGAACGCATGGTGGAGTAACTATCGGATGCCAAAAACGAAGCCAACTCGATTTGCCACACGTCGTCCGATGGCGGCTTGCCTCAAACTCGGGACGCCTCGGCGGCGAACTGCGGATGCTCGGAAAGCGCGGTGGAATCCGCGGGTGAGATCGGGCCGGGAGCGCCGCCGAGCCTCAGCGGGGCGGCGCGGGTGGAGCGGCGGACGCGGCCGAGCCAGCGGTGGTCGAGCGGATCGGTGAGGAGGCCGGGCGTGTTTGCGGCGATGGTCGTCTGGTCTTTCTCGCCGGTGGCGTGGCCGTGGCCGACGTAGAATCCGGCGAGGAGCAGCGTGACGCGGACGGCGGTGGAACGCGTGTAGTTGCTGAGGAGGCAGGGCCGGGCTGGATCCAGGCAAGCGTGGAGCGCGGTGAAATGTTCGAGCGTCCAGAGCGCGGGGTTCGACTGTGGGGAATAAGGGTCGTAGAGGATCGCGTGCGGCGCGGGTGCGGCGGACATTTGCTCGCAAAAATCCCCGGCATGGAGACGCCACGCGATATCCCGCGAACGCCACGCGCCTTTTTCCACGAGCGCCGTGGCCGCGCCGGCATGCGGCGCGAGGTAGCCGAGGGCCTCGGCATGCGCGAGCGCGAAGGCCAGCGGGGCGGTGGTGTGGTCGAAACTGTGGAGTTCGACCTGCAGCCTCGGATTAGCCGCCTCCGCAAAGGCCTCGATGACCGCGACCGCATTCGCCGCCGCGCCGAGGCCGACATCCCAGATCACGAACGGCCCACGCGTTTCCCCCGCCCGCTCGACCAGGCGCTGCTGGCGGACATGGAGCGCGACGGCTTCAGCCATCGGGCCGACGACGGGATGGAAGGTCTCGCCAAACTCCCGCGAGCGCAGGCTGCGCGCGCCGGACTGGACGGTTACGAGTTCAAAACCAGCGCGATCTTTTCCTGACACGCGCGGAGCGTAATACGGCACTGGCGCAATCCGCAACGGGTGTGCGAGCGTATCCTCAGCAGACAGCCACGTGAAAAACATCGGCCAACAGAAACTCGATCTGCCAGCGCATGCGCCCGTGATGGTGCTGCCGGGCGCTTCGCTTTTCCCGAATTCCCTGCTGCCGCTCTACATTTTCGAGCCGCGCTACCGGGCGATGCTCGCGTGGAGCCTGGAGCAGCAGCGGATGTTCTGCGTCGCGCCAATGAAGCCGGGCATCTCCGAGGCGCGGACGCCGGATGACTTTCATCACATCGTCGGCCTCGGGCTGGTGCGCGCATGCGTGGGGCGCGAGGACGGCACCTCGCACCTGATGCTGCAAGGGCTCGCGCGGGTGCGGCTGACGGGCTTCCTGCAGGACACGCCGTTTCGCATCGCGATGCTCCGCGAGCTGCCGTCGAAGCCGGCGGAGCCGCTGGAAAGCGAGCTGCTCACCGCCAAGCTGCTGGAGACGTGCGTGAAGCTGCGGGCGGGCGGAGTGAACGTCCCCGAGGCGGTGGACAAACAGCTCGCGCAAATCTCCGATGCAGCGGTGCTGAGCGATGTGGTCGCGAACACCTTTCTGCGCGAAGCGAAGCATCGCCAGGATGTCTTCGAGGAGCTGCGCGTGGGCGAGCGGCTGCGGCTGCTGATCCGGCATCTCACGGCGGAGATGCTGTGAGCGTCACTGCGCGGCGATCATCCAGGCATGGAGCGCCTGGTATTTCCACGAGAGGAGCGCAGCCAGCGCCACGAGGAGCGCGGCCGCCACATCGCGCCGGGAAAAGTGATCCGTGCTCCCGCGGCCGCGGATGAACTCCAGCAGCGCGCCGGTCGGGCAGCCGTAGTGGCAGTACGCCATCGGGACGAAAAGCGAGGCCGCGAGCCCGGCGATGGCGATGGCGAGCGTGGCCCAGCCTGCGGAGCGGATGATGTAGGCATCGAAGGGCTCGATGCTCGCAAGGTCGATCGGCAGCACGAGGATCGTGATGGCGATGACGAAGGCGAGCAACAGCGTCGGGAGCCAGCGCAGGCCGCTCGCAAAGTCCTTTGGCAGCGCCACGCGCCAGCGCCGCGGGGCGATGCGCCCCAGCAACTCCTGCGCGGCGCCGTGCGGGCAGAGCTGCTGGCAGAAGAGCGGCTTGCGCGTGGCCCACGGCACGGCGAGCGCCGCCGCGAGCAGCAGCACCAGGCCCGGTGCGGAGCGCCACGGCACGCCATTCGCCGCCCAGCCGACGATGAGCGACTGCGCGAGCAGATTGCCCGTGACGAAGCCGACATACCCGATCACGAGCACCTGAAAGGCGTGCCGCAGCCGCTGGCGTCCGCTCTTTCTCGTGAAAGCGAGGGCGACCGCCGCGGCGATGACGGCCGCGAGTCCGATGTCGTCCGCGCGAAAGCGCAGCGGCGGAGGCTGGATCGAGAGCGCGGAGTCCGCCATCTGCAGCCGGCGCTGGATCGCTTCGGCGACGGCGAGGCTCGTCATGGATGCGCCGGACACTCCCTCGATGCCCGCCGCTTCCGGCGTCACGCGGGCCACCTCCTCCCACGGCTTGCCGTTCCACGTTTTCAAAAAGTGGCGGTCGTCCCGCACGTCGCCCACATGGTCGCGGGTGTCCTGCGAGGAGCGAATCCGCACGCCCGCCACGCGCAACTCGCGATCAAAGGCGATGAGCGTATCCGTCCACCCGCGGTAGCCGATGATCCCGTCGGTGTGAGGCGACGTGCGCACGACGTAGCCGATCTGCGTCCCCGCCGCATCCCGCACGAAAACGCCGCCACGCGGCCCGGCGTCGTCCGCCACGCTGTCCGCGAGCGGGAAAACCGCGCGCACTTCCGCGGCGGTGATCGGCGCATGGCCGTCCACGCGCAGCCGGACGGCGTGCGCGCGGATGATCCACGCGATGGCGACGAGCACCGCGAGGCGGTAGAGCTGGAGCGCGGCGGATTTCAATGCGTGCTCCGCCGCGGCGAGGAATCTGTCGCATTCGGCTTCCGAGCCGCATTCGCAGATGAATTGCCGCATCCCAGGAAAGCGCGTGTCATCCTGAGCGGAGCGGAGGCGGAAAGGCGGGCGCAGCGCAGTCGAAGGACCCCGGCGTCTCCGTGCGACACCGCCCGTGAACGCCGGGGTCCTTCGACTACGTTCTGTCCCGCCTGCGCCCACGCCGGAACTCCGCTCAGGATGACATCGTGTTTTTGAGCTTGGGCGCTCACGGCTTTCTCCCCGCGGCCTACGGCACCGGCAGCAGTTGCACGGCGTCGGCATGCACGTTGCCGTCGGCTTTGCCGGATGAAATCGTGACGGCGGCGGGCTTGCCGGGCTGGAAAAGGAACACGCCGAGCGAGACGAATCCCTGCGGGAGCGGGGGTGCGATGCGCTCGTTCACGCTCGCCGTTTTCACGCCTTCCGCGCTCTCGATCGTCACCGGGGCATTGGTCGCGCGATTCTCGTGCATGCCGTAGCTCAGCCGCACCTCGTAGCGCCCGGCCTTTTCGATTTGAAACTCGTAGCGCGCCGACGCGTTCTCCTTTGGCGCCGCGTAGATGTAGCCGGTGCCGACGTAACCTTTCAGCCCGCCTCCCCCGCTCCGCGCCCATGTGCCGGTCAGCTTTGCCTGCGCGTCGTCGCGGACGAGTCCGGGGAGTTTCGCGGCGTCGAGGCCCGGTTCGCCCGACGGCTTCGTTTCGGCCTGATCCGCGGGCGGGACAAAGTTCTCCGGCAGCTTGATCGGCGCATTCACGGTCTCGCGCCGCGCCGCGCCGCGGAGGGCGAGCAGGCCCTTCAGCTCGTCAAAGTAGCGCTCGTACACCGCGCGCGGCGTGCAGTCGTTTTTCACGCAGATGGACGCGGCCTTGCCCACGACCTCGCCGATCATCCCGCCGGTCTTCATCACGCGCACGGTGCCGAGCGCCTCGTGCGTCACGCTGACATTGCGGCCCGCCATGAAGAGGTTCTCGATGTTCTTCGAATACATGCAGCGGTAGGGCACCGGGTAGCCGTGCTGGCGGTCCACGCCTTTGCCGAAGACGGCCTTCGAGATGAAAGGATCGTCAGGAAACTTCTTCGCGTACTGCTCCTTCGGGTAGTGGAGGTCGATGTCCCACGTCGTCGGCACGGTGCCGTCCGGGAAGGGTTTCTTTTTCACGATGTCCTCCTCGGTGAGCAGGACATCGCCGATGAGCTGGCGCGACTCGCGCGTGCCGCCGATATAGGCGACCCATTCGAGCCGCGCATTCGGGTGCTCGGCCTTGCCTTCGCGGTTCTTCATTGCGTTGAAGGCGCCGAAAACCGCGCGCAGATTCCAGTCGCGCATGTCCTCCAAGCCGTCGAGCGGGTGCTTGTTGAATCCGCTCTCCCAAAACCATTCGCCGCCGCGCTTCGGGTAGGGGAAATCGTCCAGCGTCAGGTCCAGCGCCCACGGCGTCTCGGGGAAAGCGACCGGCGCGTCCGTCTGCTTCCAGCGCCACATGTTGCTCATGCCGAGATGCTCCTTTTCACGCAGTGTCAGTTCGGCTTCGGCGAGCGCACCGACGCTCCCGTGTCCGGTGCAATCGACGAACAGCTTCCCGGTGAAGCGCCGATGCCCGCTGGTTTTCGTGTCGAGCGCCGTCACCGCCATGATGCGCGCACCGCTCTTCTCCACCGCAATTACGTGGTTGTTCAGGAAAAGGGAGATGTTCTTTTCCGAGCGCACGAGCGCCTCTTTTTTGTCATCGCCGAATTCCTCGTACGTCCCGGGCGACGACTTCGCGCGGTCCATGAACTCCTCCACGATCTCGCCGATGTTTGGATACAGCCCGCGCCGGATGCCGCCCATCGCCCACACGCGCACTTCGCTCGATCCATTCCCGCCGAGCACCGGGCGATCCTGCACCAGCGCCACTTTGCAGCCCATCCGCGCGGCGGAAATCGCCGCGCCCATCCCGGCGTAGCCGCCGCCGACGATGACCAGATCGTAGCTGCCGCCGTCCACCGGCTTTTCGGGAAGGCCGAGGGTCGCGCGCCGCCACCGGGCCATCGCCTCCCCCGAGTTTGGCGGTGTGGCTCCGGGATCCTTGGTGAAAAGGACGGCGTCGCACCGCCCGTCGAAACCGGTGAGGTCGTGCAGCGCGAGCGCGGTCTCCGGCTTGGTGATCTCGACCGTGCCGCCGTCGTGCCAGGACCACTCCGCGCCTTTCGTCCCGAAAGTCTCCGCGAGCGGCCGGCCATCCACGAGGAGCTGGAATTTCCCCGGCGTGCCGGGCGCTTTCCACCGCGCGACCCAGTCCTTTGTGCGCACGAAGACGCGGTACTTTCCGGTGCTTGGAAACTTCACCGTCGTCGTGGCGTCCTTCACCGGCTCACCGAGTCCGTGGGCCAGCAGGTAGGGTGAGCCCATGATCTGGATGAACTGCGTGTCGAGCGCCCACCCGCCGGGCTCGCGGAAGCTCTCGGCCTCGACGAGGACTTGATCGGCGGCGGACGCGGAGACGGCGAGCGCGAGGCTGGCGGCGAGGAGGGAACGAAGGGAGTGCATGGGTTCGGAGGGTGTTTTATGAGGGGTTCACGAATTTCAGACGATTCGGCAGTGGCGAATCAGTTTCCTATATTGCGGTCATCCTGAGCGGAGCGGAGGCGGAAAGGCGGGCGGAGAGCAGTCGAAGGACCCCGCGCGCTCACGGGCGGTACCTCACGGTATCGCCGGGGTCCTTCGACTGCGTTCCGCTCAGGATGACTCCCGTTTTGGGAATACATTTCATCGGCGGGCGCTTACTTCTCGACCGGCTTGCCGGCTTTTTCCCACGCGCGGAATCCCTCGTTCAGGTGATAGACGGCGGAGAAACTCCTGTCCTTGATGATGTCGATCGCCTTGCCGCTCCGGCCTCCGGACGCGCAGTGCACGAGGTAGGGCTGCGTCTTGTCGAGCGCGGCGATCTTCTCCGCAAAGCCCGGCGCCTTGAAGTCGATGTTCTTCGCCCCGGCGATATGGCCGAGCGCGTATTCCTCCGGCGTCCGCACGTCGAGGACGATGACCTTCGGGTTGTCTTTCAAAAGCTTCTGCGCCTCATCGGGCGTCACGTTTTTCGCGATGGCCGCGGGTGCGGCGGCAGGTGCGGCGGCGGGTGCGTCCTTGGCAGGAAGCGGGCTGGCGGCGAGGGCGAGGGCGGCGAGGAGGATGAGGGGAGCTTTCATGGTGGGAGGGATTCAAGAGCGGCATCGCAGGCGGGTCAACTCCGCGCCCGCGGTCAGCGCCGCGCGGTCGGCGGGGCTTTGCGGGCGAGTCCGGCGTGGAGGCGGAGGATGCGGCGGATTTCGGCGATGGTCTGCGGCAGTTCGTAGGAGCCGTGCGGGCCGGGGACGATCAGCTCGGACTCCGCGCTGGCGAGGTGCGCGCTGCGGTACGGGACAACGCCGTCGGAGCTGTCGGGCGTGTTCCCCTTTCCGCGGTCGCCGATGATGGAGTGGTGCGGCACCTGGATGGGTACGTTTTCAATCGCCGCGTAGAGCGGATTGCCTGGAGAAAGACCGGCGATGCTGGTGAGCGGCCGCCCTTTCACCACGGCCGCCGGCAGGTCCGCGATGCCTGCGGCGATGCGGCCCGGCAGCCGGATGAGGCGGCTGAAAAGTCCCGCGAACGAGAGGTCGGCCATGCCGCTGCCGCGGTGCGGGACGCAGATGTAAATCTCGCGGCCGATCCCGGGATTTGCCTGAAAAAGCAGCGTGCGTTTGACGAGGCTGTCGGCGGGGAGGCGGGCGTGGAGCGCATCGGCGTCGCGTCCGAATGCCTCGTCCCAAATGGCGCGGCCGGGCGAGATGACCTGGAGGCGCGAAAGCAGGCCGCCCATGCTGTGGCCGATGAAAACCATGCCGTGCTGGCGGCCGAAGG
>JANOBH010000012.1:0-1669 GCA_031411535.1 Chthoniobacter sp.
GCCAACCCGCATGGATGCGAGGTTTCGGATCAGGGCAAGATTGTGCGCGAGGGTCTTTCCAAACCCAATTCCGGGATCGAAGGCGAGGCGCAGCGGGTCGATGCCGCACCGTAGGCAGCCGTCAAATGTTTGTCTAAAAAAATCCCGGATTTCCGCCGTGACATCGCCGTAGTGCGGCGCTGCCTGCATGTCGCGGGGCGTTCCCTGCATGTGCATGGCGATGGCGCCGGCCCCGCTTTCCCGCACGACTTCGCGCATGGCCGGGTCGCGCAGGCCGGTCACGTCATTGATGATCTCCGCGCCAGCGGCGACGGCTGCGCGAGCGACGGCGGGTTTCATCGTGTCGATGGAAAGTACGGAGCGCGAAGAGCGGAATCCGGCGTCTGCGGCGAGGTGCTCGATGACGGGGAGGACGCGCTGCATTTCCTCCGCCTCGCTGACGGGATTCGCGCCCGGGCGGGTGGACTCGCCGCCGATGTCGATGATCTCCGCGCCCTCCGAGACGAGCCGCAGCGCGTGGGACACGGCGCTCGCCGGGTCGGCGAACTGCCCGCCATCGGAGAACGAATCCGTGGTGACATTGACCACGCCCATGATGAGCGCGCGGCGCGTGAGGTCGAAGGTGTGGGATTTCGTCTGCCAAATCATTTGCGGAACCCGCGCGGAATGGTGCAACAATCCGAATCGGGCAGGCGTAAGGAATACGCGCTCGCCAAGAGCCTCCAATCGAAAACCACCATGAATGCCACCGCCGCCCAGCCCGCCTCCAGCCGTCCCGGCCAGTTTCCGCCTTTCAGCCTCACGCGGCTTCTGCGCACCGTTTTTGACCCGAAGCGCGGGGAGCGGGTGTGCGTCCTGATCGATCTGGAAAAGCCGCGCGAGGTCGAGGGCTTCCGCTTTCTGCAAAACCCGGACCTTTCCATCCAGCGCCACGCGCATGACGTGATCTATCAGGGGCTGCGTCAGGGCACGATGGCGGAACTCGGACTCGAAGGCGGCGAGATGTTTGCCTACGAAATCACCGGCGGCAGCAATCTCGACCTGCCGGAGACGGGCTTCGCGACGGACGGGCGCGAGATCAATCTGGTGGAGGACGTTTACAAGAAATACGGCCTCGTGCTGTGCGTCTCTACCTACTCCGCGACGGCGCCGCTCACGGCGTTCGCGAAGAGATACGGCTTCCGTGGCGCGACGATGCACGGGATGAACCAGATCATCCTCAGCTCCGGGCTGGCGGTGGACTACTTCGAGGTGAGCAGGCAGGCGGAGAAGCTGCGGCTGGGGATGACGCGGGCGGAGTGGGTGGAGATCGACTTCGTCTTTGAAAACCGCACGCACACGCTGCATCTCGACCTCGCGGAGCAGGAGGCGCAGAAGAGCCACGGCCTGTGCCGCGGCGGCCCGGACATCGCAAACCTGCCGGCGGGCGAAATCTATTACGTCCCCGCGAGCGCGGCGGGCGAGTTTCCGCACAAGTACGAGGACGGCACGATCGGGCTGATGACGGTGGAAAACGGGCGCATCCGGCACGCGGCGCTGCTCCGGGGAAATCAGGCGACGATCGACGAGCACAACAAAAAGCTGACGTCCGATCCGGTGACGGGCGAACTGGGCGAGCTGGGCTTTGGCACTCAGGAGCTCCCGGTCTCGGGCCGCGACATTCAGGACG
>JANOBH010000013.1:0-13943 GCA_031411535.1 Chthoniobacter sp.
TTTTTTGAAAGAAAGGCGCAAGCTCATTCTCGTCCCGCGCGAAACGCCGTGGAATCTCATCCACGCGCGCAACGTCGTCACGCTCATCGAGGCTGGCGCGATCGTCCTGCCCGCGTCGCCCGGCTTTTACAGCCGCCCGCAAACCATCGAACAGGTCGCCGATACCGTCATCGCGCGCATCCTTGACCAGCTCGGGCTGCCGGCGCCGGGAACCTTCCGCTGGGCAGAGGCGGAATGAAAATCCGAAATCCGAATATCGAAATCCGAAACAAATCCGAAGGAGTGGAAGGGTTAAAAAAGGCAGCCATGCCGCCCGGCATGACCAGTTTTCTGAAATTCAAAACATTGTTCCCGTTTGTTTCGGATTTCGGATTTCGGATTTCGGATTTTCCCCACCGATGACCCACGCGAAAAAAGCGCGGCTGCTCGCGGCCCTCGGTGCTTGGATCGTGCGGGCGTGGATTTTCACGCTCCGATTCCGCCTCGTCGATCGCGCACACGTACTCGAGACGCCGCCGGAAAAGCCGCTCCTCTGGGCCTTCTGGCACAACAAACTTTTCGTCATGCCGCATCTGTTCGAGCGCTACTTCCCCGGCCGCCTCGGCGCGGCGCTCGCCAGCGCGAGCAAGGACGGCGAGATCATCTCCGCGTTTCTCAGGCACTTCGGCATCCGCGC
Organism: Chthoniobacter sp.; assembly: GCA_031411535.1. Lineage (GTDB taxonomy): Bacteria > Verrucomicrobiota > Verrucomicrobiia > Chthoniobacterales > Chthoniobacteraceae > Chthoniobacter. Next base: position 677 of record JANOBH010000013.1, read on the forward strand.
CATTCGCGGCTCCAGCTCCCGCGGCGGCGCGCGGGCGCTCGTGGAAATGAAACGCGCCATCCAGGACGGCTACATCATGGCCATCACCCCCGACGGTCCTCGCGGTCCGCGCTACTCCATCAGCCCCGGCGTGGTGAAGCTGGCGCAGGTCACCGGCGGCCTCATCCTCCCGATCCACGTCACGTTTTCGAGCTACTGGCAGTTGAAAACATGGGATGGCTTCATGATCCCGAAGCCGTTTGCCACCGTCCACATCACCTTCGACCACCTCCACGAAATCCCCGCCACCGCAGACGAGGCGCTCTTTGAAGCCCAGCGCATTCGGCTGGAGCGGATGATGCGCCCGCAGCACGGGGCTTGAGGCGATTTCGGATTTCGGATTTGGCATTTAGCATTTAAAAACTGCGCGGCTGCCCACTTCCTAAATCCTAAATCCAAAATGCTAAATTCCCCGACTCTCATCGACGGCAAAGCCATCGCCCAGAAAACCCACGCGGAGTCGCGCGCAGCCGCCGCCGAGTTGAAAGCGCGCGGCTTCACCCCCGGCCTCGCCGTCGTCCTCGTCGGGGCCGATCCCGCCTCGCAGGCTTACGTGCGCTCAAAGGACAAGATGTGCCTCGAACTCGGCATGCACTCCGTGAAGCACGAGCTGCCCGCCACCACCTCGCAGGCCGACCTCATCGCCATCGTCCGCCAGCTCAATGCCGACCCCGCCATCCACGGCATCCTCGTCCAGTCGCCGCCGCCGCCGCACATCGACGAGCGCGCCGTCATCGACGCCATCGACCCGCGCAAGGACGTGGACGGCTTCCACCCGCTCAACGTCGCCAAGCTCACCCTCGGCGACCCCGACGGCTTCGTCCCCTGCACCCCGCTCGGCTGCCAGCGGCTCCTCATCGAGAGCGGCATCGAGACCGCAGGCGCAAACGTCGTCGTCCTCGGCCGCTCCATGATCGTCGGCAAACCGATGGCCCTCCTGCTGATGAACAAAGGCCCCGGCGGCGACGCCACCGTCACCGTCGCCCACTCCCGCACCAAAAATCTCGCCGCCGTCTGCCGCACCGCCGACATCCTCATCGCCGCCATCGGCCGGCCCGAGTTTGTGCGCGCGGACTTTGTGAAAGACGGAGCCGTCGTCATCGACGTGGGCATCAACCGCGTGGACGACGCCACCGCGCCGAAAGGCTACCGCCTCACCGGCGACGTCGCCTTCGCCGAAGTCGCCCCGCGCTGCCGCGCCATCACCCCCGTCCCCGGCGGCGTCGGCCCCATGACCATCGCCATGCTCATGGCGAACACCATCGCCAGTTGCCGCCGGTTTGCCGACAGCACTGCGAAAGGCGGTGGCTCAATTCAAGGCTAGGCGACTTAGCGACGGCTCCCGAATGACAACACGATTGATTCTGGCGCTGCTGGCGTCGCTACTCATTGCGCTGCCATCGAGTCCTGCATCTGAGCGAGCAGCCGCAAGCGGCGTTGCTGTGGGCGCCATCCGTTGGGATGCGTGGCACGGTGAAGCGAGCGAGATCGGTCGCGCCATGCAGAAGAGTCTTTCGCCGAAACATTGGCAATGGCGACTCCCGTTCTTTGCCGAGGTGGCCAAGGATGGGGTTGTGTCAATCGCCGGAGATACCGATGCGGTAATGGCACGCGAGATTGCTTATGCGCAGGCGGCGCGGCTCGATTACTGGGCTTTCGTCGCCTACGGCGCAGACGACCCGATGAGCCGCGCGCTGAAGCGTTATCTGGGAAATCCGGCCCGCGACAAGGTGCGCTTTTGCATGATTGGTGACGCGAGTCATTGGAGCCCGGACAACTTAGAGTCTGAAGCGGCACGATTTGGAGATCTCATGGGGCGACCAAACTACCAAACAGTCCTTAACGGGCGTCCGCTCTTCTACATTTTGAACCTAGCCTTGGAAGCCAACGAGGCAGCATGGGCGAACGCCGGTGGTTTCCGCAAGGCGGTCGAGGCGCTTCGCGCCGCCGCCCGCGTTCGAGGACTGCCGGAACCTTATTGTGTGGCGATGATCCCGTGGCCCGACAAGGCCAAGGCATTTGCTGACGCCAGCGGCTGCGACGCCATCAGTGCCTACGCGGTGCAGGCTGGTGGCAAGGATGCTCCTTTCGCGGAGCTGACGACCTATGTCGAAGACTTCTGGAAGCGCAGCATGGACACGGGCGCGAAAGTCGTCCCGCTTGCGATGACTGGATGGGATCGTCGGCCACGGATTGAGAGGCCAGTCTTTTGGGAGCACAACCAAGGATGGGACGCAGATATTGAGAGGTTCTATCAACGACCGAAACCTGCGGAGATTGGCAATCACGTCAGGAAAGCCGTGGAGTGGACGCGCAACCACCCAACCAATGCGGAAGCACAGGCGGTCATTATCTACGCTTGGAACGAACACGACGAAGGAGGATGGCTTTGCCCCACGCGGGGCGAAGGAGACGCCCGCGTCCAGGCAATGGGAAGCGCCTTGGCACAACCATGAAGGCGCCTAACTGTTGTATCTCGACACGTTGTCCGCAGTTTTGCCTCTCGTTCCGAAGTTGCACTTCGGAATGCGCTGGTCGGCGAAGCTGAGCTTCCGGGGAAGGTGGCGTCCCCTCGTGACCAAGCTCCCGCCTGGTCATGCCATTGTCTTGGAAGCTCTGCTTCCCCGAGGCGGCATTTGGAATGAAACGCTCCCGCTTGAACCGAGCCGACGAAGCGGAGCTTCGCAGGCAAGTGCGCTCCCAAGCTGGAGCTTGGGAGCGAGGAGGCGGCGATGAGCCGCCTTATTGCTTCGGCTTGGCCACGGGTGCCGGCGCGGCCGCTGCAACAGGCTCCGTCTTGGGCGCTGCGGGCGCGTCGGCTTTCGGAGCGGGCGTCGCTTTGGGCTTTGGCGGGAGCGGTTTGTCCATCGCGAGAAGTTCGGAGACCGTGACGAACTTGAAGCCTTTCGCCAGCAGGCCGTCGAGCGTCTCGGGCATGGCGTCGATGGTGCTCTTGTGGATGTCGTGCGCGAGGATGATGGAGCCGGGGACGGTGGCTTTCAGGATTTCGTTTTTGACGTGCTCGGCGTTGCGCACTTTCCAGTCGAGGGGATCGACATCCCAGAGGATGCACTTGTAGCCCCATTCGCCATGCGACCACGCGCGCTGCCGCGCGGTAAAGGCGCCATACGGCGGGCGCATGACTTTCGGCGTGACGCCGCAGGCGGCGATGATGGCGTCGTGCGTTTTCTGAAGCTGATCGCGGACGGAGCTTTCGGACATGCTGGAAAGCTGCGGGTGCGACCACGAGTGGTTGGCGACCTCGTGCCCTTCGGCGACGATCCTTTTCACGATGTCGGGAAACTCTGCGACGCACTGGCCGACCATGAAAAAGGTCGCGTGGATTTTGCGCTGCTTGAGCATGTCGAGCAGGCGCGGGGTGTTCGCGGCGTGCGGGCCGTCGTCGAAGGTCATGGCGACGTACGGGCCTTCGACGTGGCATTGGGAGAAGGTGGTTTTCGGTGCGGCGGCGGCGGGCGGTGTGGCGGTCTCTGCGGGGAGCGGCGTGGCCGGCGCGGGAGCGGCGGCGGGCTTCGGGGTGGCTGCCGCCAGCAGGACGGGGCCTTCCCACTTTTCCGGCTTTTTCCAAGGTGCCGGCTCGGCGCTGTGGAGGGTCGTGGCGAAGCAGAGGAATATCGCGGGCAGGAGACGAATCATGGCGGGCACTAACTAGCGGAATTTTTGCCGCGGGAAAGAAGGAAAGGGGGATGGCATTGGGAAGTCCGGGCGCCGCCTCAGGCATGGGTGAAGCGCTCCAGGATGACGCCGAGTTTTCGCACGGTCTCCGGCGGCCAGAGCTTGCGGTCGGTGACGAGTGCGCTGTCGAGGGCGCGGTGCTCGGGGTAGTCCGGCTCGGCGGGAATGTGAGGGATGACGCGGGCGAGGATTTTCTTTGCGGCGTCGGCGTTTGCCACGAGGTGCGCGATCACGGCGTCGGCGGTGACGGCTTCCTCCTCGATCTTCCAGCAGTCGTAGTCGGTGATCATCGCCATGGTGGCCACGGCGATCTCGGCTTCGCGGGCGAGGCGGACTTCGCCGAGGTTCGTCATGCCGATGACGTCGAAGCCGAGCTTGCGGTGCGTCTCGGATTCGGCGCGGGTGGAAAAGGCGGGGCCGTCCATGTTCACGTAGGTGCCGCCATTGTGAACGGGCAGGCCGAGGTCGCGCGCGGCGTTTGCGATGAGCTGGCGCAGCGGCGAGCAGGTGGGATCGGCGAAGCTGACGTGCGCGGCGATGCCGCCGCCGAAAAAGGTGTGCGATGCGCCCTGGCTGGTGCGGTCGAAAAACTGCGACGGCAGCACGATGTGGCGCGGCTCGTATTGCTCCTGGAGCGAGCCGACGGCGGTGACGCAGAGGATCCAGCGCACATTGAGCGAGCGCAGCGCGTAGATGTTCGCGCGGTGGTTCAGCTCATGCGGGAGTAGCCGGTGCCCGCGCGCGTGCCGCGGGAGGAAATAAACCTGCCGCCCGGCGAGCTGGCCGCCGAAGACCACGTCCGACGGCGCTCCGAACGGCGTCTCGACGGCGTGCTCCGAGATGTCCGTGAGCCCGTCCATCTGATAGAGGCCGCTGCCGCCGATGATGCCGATCGCTGGTGCTGTCATGGCGGCGAGAGATAGGCGGCTGGAGGGGCTTTGAAAATGGGAATCGTCGCCCGCCTCGGCCGCGCTTTACCGCCGGCGGCCCGCGCCTTTACTCCACGCCAAAGCCCGCCTTCAGCGCCTCGACGAATTCCTTGTGCGCGGGGGAGCGGGCGCGGTTGCGCCGGGTGAGGACGCCGAGCGGACGGGACATTTCCAAGCCTTCGAACTGGACGGCGCAGAGCACGCCGCCCTCGACTTCCTGGCGCACGGTATTCGACGGGACGATGGAGACGCCGCCCTCGACCTCGACGGCCCTTTTCACCGTCTCGATGTTGTCGAACTCCATGGCGTGCTCGATCTCCACGCCATGCTCCCGCAGATGCCGGTCGATGACCTTGCGCGTCGGCTGATCGGGCTCGAAGGCGATGAATTTCTCGCCGTTCAACTCCTCGATCCGCATCGTCGGGCGCCGCGCGAGCGCGTGGTTCGGGTGGCAGATGAGCACCATGCGGTCTTCGCTGAAAATATCCACCTGGAGGCCGTTGCGCTTCACCGGATAGGCGACGAGGCCGAGGTCCACGTCGCCGTCCGCGACCTGGGCATAGACCTGGGGAGACCGGCGGTACTCCACATGGAGTTCCAAGCCCGGATATTTCTCACGGAATGTCTTCAAATAGGGCGGCAGTTCGTGCAGCCCGATGCTGTAGATGGAGGCGATGCGCAGCTCGCCCGCGACGACGTTGCGCAGCTCGTGCAGGCGGTCGTCGAGGTTGTTATAGACGTCGAGGATTTCGCGGCTGGCGTTGAGAAAGGCGCTGCCCTCCGGTGTCAGCGCAAAGTTTCGGCGCCCGCGCTCGACGAGCCGGACTTGGTATCGGTCCTCGATCGCGCGAATCTGCTGGCTCACGGCGCTCTGGGTGATGGAGTTCAGCACTCCAGCCTTGGAAAAGCTGCCGGTTTCCACGAGATCACAGAAAACTTTGAACGTATCGATATACATGACTTCCCGTAGGCACGTAAGGCTTCCTTATTCTTGTGTCAACGGACATCATTTTTACAAATGAGCACTGTCGCTGAAAACCTCGATGCGGTTCGCGCCGAGATCGCCGCCGCAGCCGCGCGGGCGGGCCGGTCGCCTGAGGAAATCGAGCTGGTGGCGGTCTCGAAAACGCACCCGCCCGAGACGCTGCATGAGGCGCTGGACGCCGGGCAGACGCTCTTTGGCGAAAACCGCGTGCAGGAGGCGAGGGCGAAAATCCCGCTGCTGCCGGGGCGGGCGCGCTGGCATCTGGTCGGGCATTTGCAGAAGAACAAGATTCGCCACGCGCTCGCGCTGGGCTTGGAGCTGTTTCACGGGATCGACACGCTGGAGCTGGCGCGCGAGCTGGACCGGATCGCGGACGAGGCGGGCGCGTTTCCGCGGGTGCTGCTGGAGGTGAATGTGGCGGGCGAGGGGAGCAAGTTCGGCTTTTCGCCGGAAAAGGTGCGCGCGCAAATGGAGGAGCTGCTGGCGCTCGGGCGGCTGCAGGTCGAGGGGCTGATGGCGCTGCCGCCTTTTGCGCCCGAGGCCGAGGCGTCGCGCCCGTTTTTCGTGGCGCTGCGGGAGCTGCGCGATCGGCTGCAGACGGAGTTTCGCGTCCCGCTGCCGCGGCTTTCGATGGGGATGAGCGGCGATTTCGCCGTGGCGGTAGAGGAAGGCGCGACGCTGGTCCGCGTGGGCACGGCGATTTTCGGGACGCGAAGCGGGAAGGCTTGGAAACCTGCGGCGGACGGCCCATCGTATGAGGACTGACGCATGTCCAGCCGGCTCACACCCACACTCATCCAGCAGATCGGCGGCGAACTCGCCGTCGCGTGGAGCGACGGCACCGAGTCGTATCTCCCGCTCGCCGCGCTGCGCCGCGCTTGCCCGTGCGCGGCATGCGGCGGCGAGCCGGATGTGCTCGGGCATGTCGTCCTCCCGCAGGTCACCCACACGCCGCAGAGCTTTGTCCTGACCGGCTGGCAGGTGGTGGGCGGGTACGCCCTCCAGCCTGCGTGGGCGGACGGCCACGGCACCGGCCTCTACACTTTCCCCTACCTGCGCCGGCTCGCCGCGGAGCCAGCGCCCGGCCGCGCCCCATGAACCGCACCGCCCGACTCCTCCTCCTCGCCGGACTTTTCGCCGTCTGCGGCGCGGGCGCGATCCTGCAAAGCCAGGCCGAGCGCCGGCGCCAGTCCGTGTCGCCGAATGCGCTCTACGCCGTCGTCTGGAAGCAGATCGTCGCCTTTCGCGAGGACGACTACGCCAGCGCCTACCGGCAGGTGTCCGCCAGCTTTCAGGAGAAATTCAACATCGAGGCCTTCTCCGACCTCGTGCGGACCGACTATCCCGGCGTGCGCCGCGCGCAGCGGGTGGAGTTCGGCGCGGTGCGGTTCGACGGAGGCCGCGCGATCATCCCGGCCTACCTTTTCATGGATGATGGCGACATCATCCCCTGCATCTACAGCCTCGTGAATGAGGACGATGTCTGGAAGATCGACGGTGCGCGCGTCCTCCGCCGCTGGCCCGCCGGCCGGCGGCTGGGCGGGATGCGGTCGTAGGGAAATACCGCCCACTTCCGGGTCGCGTCCTCGCTCGGGAGAAAAGCGTGCCTACCCCTGCCCCGGCACCGTCGTCCGCAGGACGCTCGCACCGGGTGTGACCGGCTGGATTTCGCGGTCGGCGGCACTGGCGGGGAGGAGAAAAAAGGAGCCGCGCGCAAATTCACGCCCGCCGCAGCGGACGCTGCCGTCGATGACCGAGAAGACCGCGAAGCCTTTGCCGGTGCTGGTCCGAGGCTGATCGAGCGTCCACTTTTCCACCCGGAAAAACTCACAATCCACCACCGCGTCGCCGTCCGGCTGGGCGATGCACGGCTCGGGGTCGGCGAAGTCGATGGACTCCAGCGATTCGGCGACGTGCAGCTCGCGCGGCTTGCCGTCGGCGCCGCGCCGGTTCCAGTCAAAGACGCGATAGGTGGTGTCGCTGTTCTGCTGCACCTCGACGATGAGATTGCCCGCGCCGATGGCGTGGATGCGCCCGCTGGGGATGAACATGGCGTCGCCGGCCTTGATCGGAAAACTGTGGATCTTTTCAGCGACCGTTCCGTCGTGCAGCGCCGCCTCGAAATCCGCGCGCGTGACGCCGCGCTTCAGCCCGGCGTAGAGATCGCTGTCGAGCAGCGCATCGAGGATGAACCACATCTCCGTCTTCGGTTCGCCGCCGAGCCGCGGGGCGACCGACGCGGGCGGATGCACCTGCACGGAGAGGCGGTCCTGAGCGTCGAGGATTTTGAAAAGCAGCGGAAAGCGCCGCGTGGCCGGCAGCCCCGGCCCGAAGATCGTCTCCCGCTGGCCGGTCCAAAGCTCGTGCAGCGTGAGCCCGCGCAGCACCCCCTCATGCACCACGCTCTGCGCGTCCTCGCGATCCACGATCTCCCACGACTCGCCGATGCGCACGCCGGGCTGGAGCCTTTTGCCCAGCAGCGTCTCCAGACGGCGCCCGCCCCAGATGCGTTCCATGAAAAGCGGTTCAAAGACGAGCGGGGGAGTCATGGGAGGGTTGATGGGTGGGGGTTGATTGTTGATCGACCGGAAATGCGGCGGCTTTGAAAAAGCGGGGGCGAGAGTCAGTCGGCGGCACTCAACCATCAACTCTCAACTTTTCCGTCGCGCGCCGCCAGTCCGCCTCGGTGTCGATGTCCGCCAGCGCGGGCAGCTCTTGCACGCCCAGCCCCGCCGCGGACGCCTGTGCCAGCGTCTGCGAGCGCACGGCGTCCGTGCTCCATGCGATTCCGTGAAAGAGCGCCGCGTACGGCCGCCGGAGCGCGAGCAGGTAGTAGCCGCCATCCGTGCTCGGTCCGAGCACCGCGTCGTGTGCGTCCAGCGCCGCCCAAGTCGCGGAGAAAGTCGCCTGCGTCATCTCGATGCAATCGCTGCCGATGACCGCGACCTTCCCGAAGCCGAGCGCGAATGCCCCTTCAAAAGCCCGCTCCAGCCGCGCCCCAAGATCGCCCTCCGCCTGCGGCGTGAAATGCGCGGGCCGCCCGGCCAGCGACGGGCGCAGCCAATCGGCGACCTCCGCCTGCATTTCCGCCGGATCGAAGACGACGATCAGCTCATCCTCGCGCGGCAGCCCCGCCAGCACCGCCGCCACAAGCCGCCGGTAGATCGCCGCCGCCCGCTCCGCACCCACCGTCGCCGCCAGCCGCGTCTTCACCTTTCCCGGCTCGGGGTATTTCACAAAAAACAGAATCGCACGTCGCACGCCGCCGACCGTAGAGCGCCAGCCGGGTGAGACAAGCCATCGGGAGAAATCCGAATGTCGAAACCCGAAATCCGAAACAAATCCGAAGGAATGGAAATGCCGAAAAACGGCGGGCGGCGAACCTCCTCAATTTCCTGGCTTTACGCTTTTCGGAATTGTTTCGGATTTCGACATTCGGATTTCGAGTTTTCTGCCCCCTAGTTCCCGTATTGAAACCCCACCCGCTCCCGCTACTGTCCGCCCAATGGCGCGCGCCCAAGCCCAACCTACCGAAACTTTTCACGAAGTCCTCAGCCTCGCCCTCCTCGGCTCGGGCACCCTGCTTTTCCTCGCGCTCATTTCCTACACGCCCGCGGACGTGCCGAGCTGGTTTCCGCTCAGCAGCATCGCCACCGCGCGCGGGCCGGTGCTGAATTTCATCGGCAGCGTCGGCGCCATCATCGCCTGCACCAGCTACGCGTTTCTCGGCGCGGCCTCGTACCTCGTCGCTGCGCTCCTGCTCGGCTACGGCAGCGCGAGGCTGCTGAATCCCGAGAGCCGCGTCACCTCACGCGCCTTCTGGAGCGTCGCCTTCGTCGTCTCCGGCGCGTGCCTCGCCCAGGCCCTGCCTTTCCCGCTGCTCGACATGACCCGCTTGAACATCGCCGGCCAGGGCGGTTTGGTCGGCGAATGGATCGGCCGGCTGCTCGTCGGGAAACTCTTCGGCCCCATCGGTGCGCCGATCATTTTCCTCCTGCTCTACACCGCCAGCATCGTCCTCCTCACCGGCATCCATCCCATCGCCGCCGTGCGCGAGATCATGACGCTGCCCTCCCGTCTGCGCGAAAAGTGGGAGGCCAGGAAAATGGCGGACGCGAACGAGGAAAAGCGCCTCGTGCTGGAAGCCGAGCGCCTCGCCCGCGAGCGCCGGAAACTGGAGAAAACGCTCACCAAACGCGGTGCCGCGCTCCCCGCCGATTCCGCGCCGGAGACCGCCGAGCAGCAGACTCTCACCTTCATCGCCGACGAGGAGGCGCCCCGGCCCGCGCCGCAGATCATCGACAGCACACTCCCTCCGCCCCCCAAGCGCGAGAAGGCGAAGAAGGACAAATTCGCGCCGCTCACCTCCGTCTCCTGCGAAAACTACGAGCTGCCGTCCTTTGACCTCCTCGATCCCCTCGACACCGCCGACCGCCAGGCCGCCGACCCCGGCGAGCTCCTCGCCATCCAGGACACCGTCATCGAGACCCTCGCGCAGTTTGGCATCAGCGTTTCGCGCGGCGACATCACCCGCGGCCCCACCATCACACGCTACGAGGTTTACCCTGCGAAAGGCGTGCGCGTGGACAAGATCACCGCCCTCGAGCGCGACATCGCCCGCGCCACCTGCGCCGAGCGCATCAATATCCTCGCGCCCATCCCCGGCAAGGACACCGTCGGAATCGAGATCGCCAACTCCAAAAAGCAAAAGGTCACGCTGCGCGAACTGCTGGAGAGCGACGACTTCATGCACGCCAAGGCAAAAATCCCGCTCGCCCTCGGCAAGGACGTGTACGGAAAGACGATCATCGCCGACCTCGCCGCCATGCCGCACGGCCTCGTCGCCGGCACCACCGGCTCGGGCAAAAGCGTGTGCATCAACTCGATCATCGCCTCCATCCTCTACCGCTTCACCCCGGAGGATCTGCGCTTCATCATGATCGACCCGAAGGTCGTCGAGATGCAGATCTACAACTCCCTGCCGCACCTCGTCGTCCCCGTCGTCACCGATCCGAAAAAAGTGCTCCTCGCCCTCCGCTGGGCCATCGACGAGATGGAAAAGCGATACGCCATTTTCGCCAAGACCGGCGTGCGAAACATCAGCAGCTTCAACGAGCGCCCGCTGCCGAAAACCCAGGCCGAGCTCGACGCCATCGAGGCCGCAAAGGAAGTCGAACTCCCGCTCGACACCCCATTTGCAGCGGACGCGGACATCTTTCCCGACGCCACCGCCGACAACGCCGCCGAGCCCGTCGATCCCGAATCGCTGACCAGCCAGGAGCGCATCGAGCGAATGACCACGGTCAAAAACATCCGCGACCACGACCTCATCATCCCGGATCGCATGCCCTTCATCGTCATCATCGTGGACGAGCTCGCCGACCTCATGCAGACCGCGCCCGCCGACGTCGAGAGCGCCATCGCCCGCATCACGCAGAAAGCGCGCGCCGCCGGCATCCACATGATCATCGCCACGCAGACCCCGCGCGCCGACGTCATCACCGGCGTCATCAAGGCGAACGTCCCGTGCCGCATCGCCTTCCAGGTCGCCAGCGCGCTGGATTCGCGCGTCATCCTCGATGAAAACGGCGCCGAGCGGCTGCTCGGCCAGGGCGACATGATGTACCGCCCGCCCGGCACCTCCCGCATGATCCGCGCGCAGGGCGTGCTCGTCACCGACGAGGAGATTCGCAAAGTCGTCGAGCACGCCTCCGCGCAGAGCGAGCCCGCATTTGAAAACTCCATCCACGAGCGCCTCCAGTCAGGCGACGGCGGCGATGAAGAGGAGGAAGTCAGCGACGAGGACGAGGACCTCGTGGACAAGTGCATCGAGGTTATGCGGCAGGAGAAAAAGGCCAGCACCTCGCTTTTCCAGCGCCGCCTCCGCCTCGGCTACACGCGCGCCGCGCGGATCCTGGACATCCTCGAAGCCCGCGGCTACGTCGGTCCCGGCGAAGGCGCCAAGCCGCGCGAAATCCTCGTCGATCTCGACGCCATCGCGTGAAAAACCGGCGGGCGGTTCACCGATTGCTTTGCCCGAAGCGCGCGCTGTAACCGCCGCCCGTTCGTGCTATCCATGAAGCCGCAGTAGATTCATTTCCGACATGTCCGACTCCGCAGGTAAAAAACTCTCGCAAGCCCGCCTCAAGCGCGGCTTGACGATCGATGAGGCGGCCCACGCCACCAAGGTGCGCCCGGATAAGATCGTCGCGCTCGAAAGCGACGACTACGCCAGCTTTCCCAGCAACGCCTACGCGAAAGGCTTCCTCAAAAACTACGCCCGCTACCTCGGCGTCAATGTGGACCCCTTCCTCAACGCCCTCGACAGCACGCTCCCCATCAGCATCGCCGACTACCAGTACCTGAACAACGCCCCCGAGCGCCCCGCGGACATCATCCTGCTCCGCCGCGACCGCAAGCCGCCGTCGGTTATGCCGATCCTCGTCGTCGTCCTGGTCCTTGCCACCGGAGTCATGGGCTTTTGGATCTACGCAAATTTCCAGCGCATCTTCAGCGTGCCCGCCCAGCGTCCCGTGGCACGGCAGCAGGCGGTGGCCGATCCCCTTTATCCACCGGTACCCGCGACCCCCGCAGCCGCCCTCGCCCCTCCGGCGCTGTCCGGCATCCCGGCGGATTTCAGCGCCCCGGCCACCTTCACCCTCGATGGCTCCCCAGCCGCTCCCGCCCCGGAGGAGATGCGCCCAGCCTCGCCCACCCTCGCCGAGGACCGCGCCGTGATCGAACCCGGCCCGACCTCCAACCCCGCCGACCGCGACTTCGTCACACCCGTCGCGATCCCTAGCGCCGACCCCGCCGCCGCCGTCACCCCGCAGAGCGGCATGAATGAAATCCTCGTCGCCTCCTTGAAAAAAACGTGGATCACCGTCCGCAAGGACGACCCAAAGGCGCCGCCCATTTTCGACGACTTCGTCTATCCCGACACCCGCCCGCTCAAGCTCCGCGGCGCCCGCTTCTTCATCGAGGCCCGCGAGCCCGGCGCCGTCCAGATCACCAAGAACGGCCTCCCCATCGCCTACCAGGCCCCCGGCGTGCCGATCCAGTAATCGGAGATCGCGGCGCAGGATCGGAGGCCGGGATTCCGGACGGATTTGACGCCCGGGCCATTCGGGCTGACTAACTGCCCCACTTTCGCCATGCCTGCCCCGATCTCCCATCTTCCATCTCCCATCTCCGCGAAGCCCAAAAAGATCGGCATGATCTCCCTCGGCTGCGCCAAGAATCTGGTCGACGCCGAACTCATGCTCGGAGGCATCCTCGCCCGCGGCATGGAGATCACCGGTGACGCCGATGAAGCCGACGTCCTCATCGTCAACACCTGCGCCTTCATCGACACCGCGAAAGAGGAGTCCATCGAAGCCATCCTCGAAGCCCACCAGTCCCGCGGTCTGAAAAAGCGCGCAGGCCAGAAGCTCATCGTCTCCGGCTGCATGGCCCAGCGCTTCTCCACCCAGCTCGCCACCGAGATGCCGGAGGTGGATGCCTTCATCGGCCTCGACCAGGTCGCCGACGCCGCCGCCATCATCGACCAGGTCTTCGCCCGTCCCCTCCATCAACCATCAACCCTCAACCCTCAACCTTCCCCCCTCACCGACGCCGC
>JANOBH010000014.1:0-5789 GCA_031411535.1 Chthoniobacter sp.
CACCCGCGCCCACGGTCGCGGACTGGCCGTCTCGCTCTTTCAAGGCCGCCAGCTCCCTTATGTAATCAATTGGGATTCGATCTCGCTCGAAAACGGGGACTATCTGCCGATGCCTGATCCCTTTCATACCTACGAGACCGAGGTGCGCGACGTCGCTGGGTAGCGCCGGCGGCGTTCGGAACGTCATCGGCAAAAAATAACGCGCCGCACCGTTTCCGGTGCGGCGCGTGTTTTGAATCGTTCGAGGTTTCGCTTACAGCGTCTTCGAGAATTCCTCGATCCGGTCGAGGCCCTTCTTGATGACGTCCATGCTGGTCGCGTAGCTCAGGCGGATCGTCGCATCGTTGCCGAAGGCGACGCCGGGGACCACGGCGACGTGGTGCTTGCTCAGCAGGCGGTCGGCGAAGTTTGTCGAGTTCAGCCCGAGTTTGCTGATGTTGACCAGCACGTAGAAGGCGCCCTGCGGCTTGACCACACTCACGCGGTCCATCGCGGAGAGACGGCCCACCATGTACTGGCGGCGCAGGTCGAATTCCTCGCGCATGTCGCTAACCGGTTGTTGATCGCCTTTCAGCGCGGCGAGGCCGCCCTTTTGCGCGAAGGAGCACGGGTTCGAAGTGCTGTGGCTCTGGATCGCGTCGATGGCCTTGGCGATCGCGTCGGGCGCGCCGAGGTAGCCGAGCCGCCAGCCGGTCATCGAGTAGGCTTTGGAGAAGCCGTTGATCGTGATCGTGAGATCGTACGCCGCCTGGGAAAGGCTGGCGACGCTGACGTGCTCTGCGCCGTCGTAGGTCAGCTTCTCGTAGATTTCGTCGGACAGGATGAGGATCTCCTCGTCCACGCAGACATCGACGATGGCCTGCAGTTCCTCTCGGGTATAGACCGCGCCGGTCGGGTTGCCGGGCGAGTTGATGATCACCATCTTCGTCCGCGGGGTCATCGCGTCCTGCATTTCGTCGGCGGTCATCTTCCAGCCGTTCGCCTCGGTCGTCTGGACAAAGACGGGGTCGGCGCCTGCGAGGCGCACCATCTCCGGGTAGCTCAGCCAGTAGGGCGCGGGGATGATGACTTCGTCGCCCGGCTGGCAGGTGGCGAGGATCGCGTTGTAGCACGAGTGCTTTGCGCCGTTGCTGACGATGACCTGCGAAGGCTTGTAGTCGAGGCCGTTGTCCGCCTTGAACTTGTCGGAGATCGCCTGGCGCAGCTCGGGGGTGCCGGAGCTGGGCGTGTATTTTGTGAAGCCCATCTCGAGTCCCGCCTGCGCGGCCGCCTTGATGTGCTCGGGCGTGTCAAAGTCCGGCTCGCCTGCCCCAAAGCCGCAGACGTCGAGGCCTTCCGCCTTCATTGCCTTGGCTTTCGAGTCGATGCTGAGGGTGAGCGAGGGAGTGAGGATCGTAGCGCGTTGGGAGAGTTCCATGAGGTGTGGGATTTAGGATTTGAGATTTAGGATTTGAGGAAAGGCCGCGCGCTCAGTTGCCAAACCAGCTTTCGATCAGCGGCTTCAGGTTGTTCTCTTTGATCTGCACGATGCCCATTTCGCGCTGGGCGTTTTCCGCTGAGTCCGAGGCGTGCGCGGCATTGACCATGATGGTCTGGCCAAACTCGCGCCGGATCGTGCCGGGAGGCGCTTTCGAGGGATCGGTCGGCCCGAGCACCTCGCGGATCTTCCGCACGGCGTCGATGCCCTGGTAGCAGAGCGCGATGCACTTTTCGGTGCCCGGCTCATTGCGTTTGTCGGCCGGGCAGTCGCTCGGCTTCATGCCGGCCATGAATTTCACGATCTGCTCCCAGTTTTCGCGTCCGTTGATCGGTCCGAGCAGGTCGCCGAGCTTCGTCCGGTCCTCCTCGCTGAGGGTGACGGAAAACGCCTTCTCCAGCAGCGGCGTCGCGACTTCGGCGGAGCGTCCGCGGAGTTTGTCCTGGAGGACCTCGAGCACCGGGCCGTAAAATTCCTCGGCCTGCGCCACGCTCATGCGATGCACCTTGCACGCGATGATGTAGAGGCCCGTGCGCGAAAAGAGATCGATCACGCCGCCGGGGCGCGCGTTCGGAAAGCGGAAGTTGTCGGGCTTGATGAGCACGAGCGTCTTCTCGGCTTTCGCGCCCGTGGGATAGGAGATCGCCTCGTCGAGCAGCCCGCCGTCCGTGTCGGAATACGATGCCCACAGCCGCAGGTCGGCCTCGGCGCTGGCCGCGTCCGGCGGCGCGAGCACGCCGGGCTCGAAGTAGGATGCGTTCCCGTTTTCGTCCGCAAGATAGTCGCCGTAGGTGTCGCGGATCGTCTCACCGCTGGTGCGCTCGTTGACGATGTGGCCGACGGTCGAGCGCAGCTTGCTGACCGCGTCCTCGCCTTTGAAAACCAGCAGCAGCACCCGGGGGCGGGTGCCAGGCGTGGCGGGGCCGAAGTTCTTGAGGACGTACTTTTTGATCAGCTCCTGCGTGGCGCGATGCCGCGGCTCCGGGTCATTGACGATCGTGGCCGCGTACTTTTCCACCAACTCCGCGCTCGGCGCGAACATCCGCGCGGCGACGACCTCGAGGCCGGTGCGGGAGATCAGCCGTGCGAGAATGCCGCCGGTCCTCGATTTGCGGATCGAGTAAGGAGTGACGAGCACGTAGGAAAGTTCTTCGGCCATAGATAAAAAGTGCCCGCGCGGCCCGGCGGAAAATCAGCTTTTCGCGACCAGGAATCCACGCAGGCAGGGATTTTGTGGAAATATTTCGGGTTAAATTTGCGGGCGGGCAAGCTATCGGCCCGCGCAGTGGGGCGTCAACGGATTTCTCCCCCCCGGAATAAACGCGGAGACGCAGCGGCGCGGAGATTAGGAAAACGGGGTTCGTCCTGTCTCCCCCGCGTCTCCGCATTTCAAAATGGGCGACGTCAGGCCGGCATCGTCGCCAGCCCGCTCACCCATTTCCCCTTCCTCACCACGCGGTCGATCGTCAGACCCGCGGCGCGGAATGCGGCGGCGACCTCCGCCTCCTGGACGCGGAGGACGCCGGAAAAAACCAGCCGCCCGCCGGGAGCCACAGCAGCCGCGATCTTGGGCGCGACCTCCACGAGCAGGCCGCTGAAAAGATTCGCCGCCACCACCTGCCATGTCCGCTCCGTCTCCCATGCGCGCACATCCAACTTCTTCACGGTCACGCCGGTCACGCCGTTGAGGCGCACGTTTTCCTTCGCAGTGCGGACGGCGTGCGGATCGAAATCGCCGGCGTCCGCGCGGCGCGCGCCGAGCATGCGGGCGGCGATCGCCAGGATGCCGCTCCCGCAGCCGAGATCGAGCATCTCCCACGGCTCGTCCGAGAGTTCCCCGCTCACGTCGGCGATGAAGCGCAGGCACGTCGAGGTCGTGGCGTGATCGCCCGTGCCAAATGCCATGCCGGCCGGGATGACGAGCCTCCGCGCCGCGCCCGTCGTCTTCGCGTCGGCGCTCGCGACGACTACCAGCTTTCCGCGCACGCGGATCGGCGCACGCACCGCGGCGCTCACGGCGCGAGGCGCCTTCTGCACCTGCACGGAGCCGCCGAACGCCTGGCGCAGCCGCTCCGCCTGCGCCCGCGTGAGCGCGAACGCCTCCAGCCGGATCGTCTTAGCGCCGGCCAGCGCCGTGATCGCCAGCCGCTCGCGCACGCCAGCCAGCCGGTCCCACCACGCGTCCTCCCACTGCGCCCCGCTCAGCTTTCGCCAGACGTAGATTACGGGTTTTTTGGAAATCGCTCGGGTGTTTGCTGGCATCGCGCACTTGTAAGCGTTTCGCCTCGCGCCCGGCAATTCGCATCGCCTCCCCTCCCGCCAAAGCGGTCTCCGGCAAAACGCTTTCCCCGCCTCCGCCGCCCATGTTACTCTTTCGCCAATATTTACGGACCAAATGGCTGCCTCACTACCGACCAACGAAACCAAACGGCTCAACGCGCTCCTGCGCTATCGCATCCTCGATACTCCGGCGGAGCAGGCTTTTGACGACTTCGCCTTTCTCGCCTCCACGATCTGTGAGACGCCCGTCGCACTGATGACTTTTGTGGATTCCGAGCGGCAGTGGTTCAAAGCCGGCGTCGGCCTCGACGTCACGGAAACTCCGCGCGAACACGCCTTCTGTGCCCACACGATTCTGGGCGACAGCGTGATGGTGGTGGAGGACGCCGCTTCCGACGAACGTTTCTCCCACAATCCACTGGTGACCGCCGCGCCGTACATCCGGTTCTACGCAGGCGCTCCGCTGATCGATGGCGAGGGGCACGCCCTGGGCACGCTCTGCGTGATCGACCGCCACCCACGGAGCCTCAGTGCAGATCAGCGCAAGGCTTTGCTGGCGCTGGCCCGGCAGGCGATCTCGCAACTGGAGCTGCGCCGCACCTCCGCCGATCTAGCGGAGGCGCTCACGGACATCCACACGCTGCGCGGGCTGCTCCCGATCTGCTCCCACTGCAAGGGAATCCGAAACGACGTCGGATACTGGCAGGATATCGAAGGCTACGTGAGGACGCACTCGGATGTAACCTTCAGTCACGGGATCTGCCCTGAATGCCTCAAAGTGCATCATCCGTTTGTGTACGAAGCGCTCCGCGCCGAGGGACGGGCCTAGCGACGCGCGGCGGCTCGCCTTTACTCCCACTCGATGGTCGCGGGCGGTTTGCTGCTGATGTCGTAGCAGACGCGGTTGACGCCTTTGACTTCGTTGATGATGCGGGTGCTGATTTTGGCGAGCAGTTCGTAAGGCAGGCGCACCCAGTCGGCGGTCATGCCGTCCTGGCTCTCCACGATGCGGAGGGCGATGGTGTTTTCGTAGGTGCGCTCGTCGCCCATCACGCCCACGCTTTTCACGGGCAGGAGGACGGCGAAGCTTTGCCAGACGCGGTAGTACCATTCGCTGGCTTTCATCTCGGAGACGACGATGGCGTCGGCATCGCGCAGGATGCGGAGGCGCTCGCGGGTGATCTCGCCGAGGATGCGGACGGCGAGGCCGGGGCCGGGAAAGGGCTGGCGGAGAGTGACCTCCTTTGGCAGGCCGAGCTGCGCGCCGACTTCGCGGACTTCGTCTTTGAAAAGCTCGCGGAGCGGCTCCACGAGCTTGAGCTTCATGTTCTTCGGCAGGCCGCCGACGTTGTGGTGGCTCTTGATTAAAGCGGCGGGGTTGCCGGCGATGGCGACGCTTTCGATGACGTCGGGGTAGAGCGTGCCTTGGGCGAGGAATTTGAAGCGGGTTTTGGTTCCAGCTTTGGTCAGCGACTTCACGGCGTCGTCGAAGACGCGGACGAATTCGTTGCCAATGATTTTGCGTTTGCGCTCGGGGGACGTGACGCCTTTCAAGCGGCCAAGGAAGCGCGCGGCAGCGTGGACGGTCTTGAGCTTGATGTGAAAGTTGTCGCCAAAGAGGCGCTGGACGGCCTCGGCTTCATTGGAGCGGAGGAGGCCATTGTCCACGAAGACGCAGGTGAGCTGGTCGCCGATGGCTTTGTGCAAAAGCGCGGCCGCGACGCTGCTGTCCACACCGCCGCTGAGGCCGAGGAGGACGTGGTCTTTTCCCACCTGCTGCCGGATCTGCGCGCAGATGTGGTCGATGAAGCTGCCCATGGTCCAATCCATTTTGCAGCCGCAGATTTCGTAGAGAAAGTTGGCGATGAGTTCCTTGCCGCGCGGGGTGTGGACGACCTCGGGGTGAAACTGGAGGCCGTAGAATTTCTTCTTCGGCTGCTCGATGGCGGCGAAGGGCGAATTGTCCGTGGTGGCGACGGTGCGGAAGCCGCGGGGGAGCTTGGTGAGCTTGTCGCCGTGGCTGTTCCAGATG
>JANOBH010000015.1:0-2001 GCA_031411535.1 Chthoniobacter sp.
TCCTCGCCGTCCGCGAACGCCTGGTTGACGACGGTCACGTACTGCGTGTCCGCGCATTCCGTGGGAATCGCCCACAGCAGCGGGTTCCCGGACGAGGCGACCGGCGCCGCGACGCCTGACATCGCGGCGCGCAGTTTTTCGATATTGGCGGCATTGCGCGCGAGGAGCAGAGGAGTCGCGTCCACATTCGTCTGCGGCGTGTAGGCGGCGACCTGCATGCCGGTCTTCGTGAACGGCACGGGGCACACCGATTCGTCGTCGGCGAGGATGCGCCCTCCGCGGTCGAGAAAATCCTGGAGCGGCTTTTCGAGGCCGGGACCCCACGTCCATGTCGCGTCGGCCTGATCGAGGCCGGTGAGCACGATCGCTTTCATCGAGGGCGGGAGCGGGCCGCGCCGGAGCTCCTGGTACGTGATGACCCGCGCCGGCCAGCCCGCGGCATGGCAGAGGAAAAGCGCCTCGGTGACCTTGCCCTCGTGCGAGCCCTTGAGCAGCGCCTCCGGGCTCGCGTCCTCAGTCGCAAGGATGCGGCGCTGCACGGACTGGAGGTGGCCGAAGAAAATGCCGATCACCGGCTGCGGCTCGGTGCGCGCATAGACGCCGCCGTATTTCCGCATCCACGCATTCTGCTCCTGCTGCCACGCGGCCACGTCGGGCCGCGCTCCGTCGCCGGCGGTGTTGGCGAGAAAGTTCGTGCCGATGCCCTGCACACCGCGCGTGAGGGCGAGCGCGGCGGCCCGCTGGTACGCCTCCCGGCCGAACAGGAACTGGAAGTTGTCCAGGATCGTCCACGTCCGCTTCGTGGGTGCATAGCTGCGGAGGCGATCGACGAGCGCGACGTTGTGGAGCGGCTTCGAGGCGTGGAGTTCATTCCAGTCGTAGGCCTGCTGCGTGGCCAGCCCCTCGAAGATGATCCGGCCCGGGATGCTCGCCCACGGCCAGCCGCCGCGCCCGCCGGCGCCGGGCGAACTTCCATACGAGCCCGTCGTGAAAACCAGCGCCGGATCGACCTCTCGCACGGCCTCGGCGAAGTAGCCGTACTGCCGGAAAGACGTGTCGTAGTGCTCGACGTGCTTGATGAATTCCGCCTGCGTTTTCACCGGCTCCTCGTACGGCAGCTCACGCGGACCGAGGCTCGCTGCGCGGGGAATGCGCGGCTGCGGCGAGTCGAGAAAGGCGCTTATCGCCTCCCCCCACGGACGGTCGGGAATCGGCGGCGCCCACTGCCAGTGGGAGACGTAGCCGCCATTGTCCGAGCCGATGTCGAAGCCGGCGAAACCCGGCAGCCGCGCAAAGCGCTGCGCCGCCAGCGAGAGGCTGCGGTAGAGCGGCGCGTGCCAGTCCGGCAGCGTGTGCGCGAAGAAGGCGACGTTCGGATGCTGAAGCGACGGGCGGCTCCAGCGGTTGTCATATTGCAGGCCGAGCCGCACGCCGCGGCGCACGAGCGCATCCGCGCGTTGCTCGAAGCTCTCGGGATCGCCGGGCGCGGGAAGCGCCTGCGCCGGATCGAAAATCGTGTCGTAGCCGAGATCCGCGACGCGAGCGGCGTAGTCGGCGGCGTTGTCGCCTTTCTTGAAAAACCCGCCGCTCCTCCCGTGCGGGAGCGCCGCCGCGTAGAGCGTGAGCGGAGAGCGCGCGACGTCTTTCCCGAAATGCCGTGCCAGCCCGGCGAGCGGCTCCGGCACGGGCGGCACCGGCCACGGCTGCGCGAGCGCGGCGAGGTCGGCGGCCCATTCCTTCGGATTCGGAAAGTGCTCGGGACGCGCGAGGTTTTGCACCGTGATCCGCGGCCCGTCGCCCGCGAGCGTCGTCTTCATCGCGAAGGGCATCTCGCGCGGATTGCCGAGCTTCACGGCCTGGAGGCCGGCATCGAGCAGCACCGGCGGACGCCCATCCACGCTCAGCTCGTAGCGGTGTCCCGGCTCATTCTGCGGCAGCAGCAGGGTGAGCGAGCGCCAGGGCCCGGCCTTGTGATAGACGACGGCGCCGTCCGCTTTCACC
>JANOBH010000016.1:0-3667 GCA_031411535.1 Chthoniobacter sp.
GCTGATGGCGAGGACGTGGATGTGGCGCTCATTGAGCACGCGCACGACATCGAGCAGCGTGCCGACACGGTTTGGGAGAAAGATGGAGAACTGCGTGACGCGCTGGCCGCCCAGCTTCTCGGTGGTTTGTGAGGATTCGAAGGGCATCGGGCTTAGCGGTAGCTGTAGATGAGGCAGAAAGCGGAGGGTTCGCCTTCGGCAAGCTCCAGCTTGATATAATACGGCCCGCTGACGCTCGGCGCAAAACCCGCGGCGGCGACCGAGGTGTCCGAGAAAGGCTCGGTGGCGACCGGCTTGCCGGTTTCATCAAAGACGGTGATCGCCACTTTTTTCGCGGTCTCGCCGGCGCCGACGGTGAACCAGTACTGGTTGCCCGCGTAGAGGTTCACCTGGATGAGCGGCGACTTGCCGGCCGCGAACTTCCCGGACCAGTTGCCGTCGCGGATCTTGAAGCCGTCATTCGAGAAGGCGCCGGCGATTTCGAGCGCGAGCTTGCGGGCGGCGACTTCGTCGTCGCCAGCGGCGCGGAGCGGGGTCGCGGCCGTGGCGGCGGCGAGGGCGAGGGAGAAAAGGAGGCGCTTCATTTGGTTTGTTTCCGGGTGATTTCCTTCACGACCTCGGAGGTGAGGCTGTTGAGCTGCTTCACGTCCTCCGCGCTGGGCGCGTGGTCGGGCGGGAAGGCGATGAGCTTCTCCAGTCCGACCATCGCCTTCTGCACGACTGCCACGCTCGCATCGCCGCGCACCTTTTCGCCGAGCTTTTCGAGCCGCTTGTTCAGAAAGGAGACGACGCCCGGCTGGCGGAGAATCTTCGCCCCGGCCTCGGTGTAGTTTTTGGCGATGTAGCCGCTCATCACTTCCGTGGCGCGCAGCCAGCCGCCCACGGTGACGAGGGTGACGAGGTCCGAGTCCTTGCGTTCGGTCATGGCGGATTTCACTTCATTCTGCGTGGCTTCGAGCTCTTCCTTGAGCTGATCCCACTGCTTCTGGTCGGCGAAATTCACGATGCTGCCGCCCCGCTCGATCACGTCCTTGCTCACGCCGAGCGTCTTGGCGATGGCGACGATGTCTTTGCCGATGTTTTTCACCTGCGGCGAATCCTCCGCCTCGATCGCCACGTAGCCGTCGGCGATGAGTCCGCCGAGGTTCAGCGCCATCTGCTCGCGGCTGGTGTAATTGGTCGCAATGGGCGGGCGGAACATCTTCGTCCAGTCGATCTTTCCGAGCTTGTTCAGCGAGGCCATGAACTCGCCCGGCATCGGGATGGAAAGGTCGTCCGTCTTCGTTGCAGCGGCGATTTCCTCGGAGGTGAGCGGCGTCGGGTCGGCGACCGCGGAGGCGCATAGACAGACGGCCGCGAGGCCGCCCGCAAAGATGCGGAGAGTGGGAATCATGGGCGGACGTTAGCGGGAGCGGGAGCGGGAGTGAAAGTGCAAAGTGCCGGATGAGAGTGCAAAGCACGCCCGCGCGTTCACTTTCCACTTTCCCTTTCACTCCCGCTCCCTACCCTGCGCCGCCTATGAAAGCCCAAGTCATCGTGATGCCGAAACAGACCGTGCTCGACCCGCAGGGCGTGGCCGTGCGCGACGCCATCCATCACCACGGCGTGCCGGCGGTGAAAGCGGCGCGCGTCGGCAAATTCATCGAACTGGAACTCGATGGAACGCAGACCGAGGCGCAGCTCCACGAGGTCTGCCGCGACCTGCTGAGCAATCCGGTGATCGAGGACTACCGGCTGATTGTTGAGGGTTGAAAGCCGAGCGTCCGGAGCCGACACGGTCGGCTTCCATTCCGCGCACCACGCCATGCTCTTTTTCCTCTGCGTTTTGCTCCCGCCGCTTGCGGTGTTTTTCACCGGGCGGATGGGAAGCTTTTTTCTCAGCCTCCTCCTCACGCTCCTTGGCTGGCTGCCGGGGGTGATCCACGCGTTTTTCGTCGTCAGCGACTATAAGAACGAAAAGCGCCTCCGCGAAATCGTGAAGGACCTCCGCCACTAACCCGCCCCGCAAACCGGGCACGTCACCCAACCCTCAGCTCCCAACTCTCCACCGCTTTGAAAGCCGCCGTCATCCGTTTTCCCGGTTCCAACTGTGATCAGGACCTCGTCCTCGCCCTGCGCGAGCTCGGGGTCGAAACCGATTTCGTCTGGCACAAAGACGAGTCCGTCGCGGGCTACGATCTCATCGCGCTGCCCGGTGGATTTTCCTACGGCGACTACCTCCGCTGCGGGGCCATCGCGCGCTTTTCACCGATCATGAAAGCCGTCAAGGCCGCCGCTGCCGCCGGCACGCTCGTGCTCGGCATCTGCAACGGCTTCCAGATCCTCTGCGAGGCCGGCCTGCTGCCCGGCGCGCTCATCCGCAACCGCGACCTGCATTTCCGCTGCGAGCATCTCCACGTCCGCGTGGAGGATGTCGCGAATCCTTTCCTCCACGAGACCAAGACGGGCGAGCTGCTCCGCATCCCCATCGCCCACGGCGAAGGCAGCTACACCGCCGACGCGGCCGCCCTCGCTGAGCTGAATCAGACCGGCCGCATTCTCCTCCGCTACACCGACGCGAATGGTGCGGCCCTCGACTCCGCCAATCCCAACGGCTCCGCCGAAAACATCGCCGGAATCTGTAACGCCGCCCGCAACGTCTTCGGCCTCATGCCCCACCCCGAACGCGCCTGCGATGCGCGCCTCGGCAGCATCGACGGGCGGGTGATTTTCGAGTCGATCCTGGCTACGCTGGGCGTCCGCAAAGCGGCATAACGCATATGACCGAGCCGCAAATCACACCCGCCATCATCGCCAAACACGGCATCACGCCGGACGAATACGAGCGCATCGAAACGATTCTCGGACGCGCGCCGAACTTCACGGAACTGGGCATCTTCTCGGTCATGTGGAGCGAGCACTGCTCGTATAAAAACTCGAAGCGCGAGTTGCGGAAATTCCCGACGACGGGTCCGACGGTGCTGGTGAAAGCGGGCGAGGAAAACGCGGGCGTGATCGACATCGGCGACGGCTGGGGGATCGCGTTCAAGATGGAGAGCCACAATCACCCGAGCGCCATCGAGCCGTTCCAAGGCGCAGCGACGGGCGTGGGCGGGATCATCCGCGATATTTTCACGATGGGCGCGCGCCCGGTTTTCTCGCTGAACTCGCTGCGCTTCGGCCCGATCACCGGCGACGGCGCGAACGTGAAAACGAACCGCCGCCTGTTCGCGGGCGTGGTCGCGGGCATCGCGCATTACGGCAATTGCATCGGCATCCCGACCATCGGCGGCGAGGTCTATTTCGACGAAAGCTACGAGGGCAACCCGCTCGTGAACGTCTTCAACCTCGGCATCCTGCGGCACGAGCAAATCGCGCGCGGCGCGGCGAAGGGCATCGGCAATCCGGTCTTTTACGTCGGCGCGGAGACGGGGCGCGACGGACTTGCGGGCGCGGCCTTCGCCTCGCGCGAACTGACCGAGGAGAGCAAACAGGACCGACCCGCCGTGCAGGTCGGCGATCCCTTCAAGGAGAAGCTGCTGCTCGAAGCCTGCCTCGAGCTGCTCGCCACCGACGCCGTCGCCGGCATCCAGGACATGGGCGCGGCGGGGCTGACTTGCTCGACGTGCGAGACCGCGAGCCGCGGCGGCACCGGCGTGGAGATCGACCTCGCGAAAGTGCCGAAGCG
>JANOBH010000017.1:0-1688 GCA_031411535.1 Chthoniobacter sp.
CCACGCAGGTGCAGGCGCGCGTGGACAGCGCCACGCCGGTGCGCCAGGCGTATGTGACGAAAAAGAACGCGATCGACGCGGCGCGGGCGCTGCGCCGGACGACGATCGACACGCTGCATGAGGCGTGCATCGATTTCCTCGCGCAGGGCCGCTCGCGGTTTCGCAAGGACCCGACGCTGATGGAGCGCTTTGCGCGGCTGGCGGTGCAGGATCAGACTTTCCAGGAGACGATGGAGCGCGCGGCGGAGAATGCGGCGATGTGGGCGACGCTGCCGCAGGTGGGCTCGCCGCTGGCGGCCTTTGCCGTGGGTCAGGGCACGGCCTCGCTGACGCTGGCGGGTTTCCAGTCGCTGATGACGGCGGCGGGCGCGGCGGACGGGGCAATCCCGCCGACGGATCAGGATTTCCAGTCGGCGGAGGCGGAGGTGCATGTGAAGATGGCGGAGATTCAGGACTTCGTGACGGCAGCGCTGGAGCTGGGCCGCTCGCAGTACGAGGAGGGCTCGGCGGAGCGGGAAATCATCGACGCTATCCCGACGGAACCGGCGGGCGGCGGGGGCGGATCGAGCAGCTCCAGCTCCTCCAGCAGCAGCAGCGGGCCGCTGCCGCTGCCGGGTGCGCCGCAGAATGTGGTGCTGACGACGGGCGATCCGGACAGCGGGGCGGTGGTGATCTCGCTGGACCCGGCTCCGCCGGCGGAGGAGGTCACGGGCTATCACGTTTACCGCGACGGGGTTTTCCGCGCGGCGACGGGCGGGCCGGCGATACTCGATGGCTTTACGCCCGGCGAGAGTGTGACGCTGACGATGCGCGCGCTCAATGCGACGGGCGAGGGCCCGGACAGCGCGGAGGCGAGCGGCACGGCGGGCTAGGCGGCCCGCTGCCGCAGCGCCTCGGTGTGCTCGTGCTCCAGATCGCGGATCGCCCTTTCCATCCGCGCCGCGTCGATCTCCGCATCCGTGAGCGCGCGCTGCTGGCCGTCGAGCGCCTGGCGGAGAAGCGCGCCCGCTTTCTCCGCATAGTCATCCGCCATCAGGCTGCGGAGCTGGTTGCAGGAGCCGCGGAAGGCGGGGTAGGCCGGCTGCAGTTTGCCGGGGTTAGGCGTCGCGGGGCTTGCGGAGATGGTAAATGCCATACGCAAACGAGGTGCCGGCTGTGAGGGCGGCCGGGATGAAAAGAGCAGAATAGCTGAGCCGATGGAAAGCGGCAGCGCCCGCAACGCCGCCGCAGAGAAATCCGGTGATGATGAGAAAGCAGAGCCGCAACCGCCGCATGTCCACGGGCAGCCCTCGCAGAGAGTGGCCGAGAAAGATGCCGAGGTCGGTGAACATGCCGGAAAGGTGCGTCGTGCGGACGACTGCGCCGCTGTAAGTGCTCACCATCGCATTCTGGAGGCCGCAGGCGCACGACGCGGAGTAAATGCCGAAGATGCTGTCGCGCTTGAGGAGCGGGACAGCAACGCAAAGCAAAAGGGACTCCAAAAGCAGGGCCACGCCGTAGCGGCGTCCGAGCCGGAGAGTGCTGTCCTGAATGAGAAAGCCACTCAACACCGTGCCCGCGACGAAAGAGCCGATGATGGCGGCAAAGTGGAGAGCCGCCGCGCCGTCGAGGGACGCCAGGGCCGCCGCCAGCATGGACGTGGTGCCGGTCAGATGAGTGACGGCCTGATGCTCGAAGCCCAGCAGCCC
>JANOBH010000018.1:0-8895 GCA_031411535.1 Chthoniobacter sp.
CTTTCCGGCGCGCGCGCAGCACGGGACGCGTTCCCTTTTTCCCAGAGGGAAAAAACGGCCGCGCTCACGAGGACGAGGCCCGCGGCGACGATGGCGGCGACGCGGGTGCGGGTCGTTTTGCGCTCCGCCTTGTCCAGCGGCGTGCGCACGGCGTCCATGTCGGCCTTCATCTCCTGCGTGCTTTGGTAACGCAGCCGGGGCTCCTGCTGCATCGCCCGCGTGACGACTTGATCCACCCGCGGGTCGCACTCCACGCGGCTCGACGGCGGCTCGAAGACGCCGCGCGGCACTTCCCCGCAGAGCATCTCGTAAAGCATCACGCCGAGGCTGTAGATGTCCGCGCGGTGATCGACCTGCATCCCCTTTCCGCTGCTCGGGCGCCATGTAGTCGGGCGTGCCCATGACCGTGCCCGTCATCGTGCTGCCCAGGTGCTCGGCGGTCGGATCGGTCAGCCGCGCGAGGCCGAAGTCGGCGACCTTCGCCTGGCCGTTCTGGTCCACCAGCACGTTCACCGGCTTGATGTCGCGATGCACCACGCCCTGCGCGTGCGCGTAGTCGAGCGCTTCGCAGACCTGCGCCGCGATGTGCAGTGCCCGCGCCGGCGCAAGCCCCGGGCCATGGATCATCTCCGCCAGGTTCGCGCCATCCACATACTCCATCACGATGTAAAGATGCCCCTCGGCCGTCTTCCCAAAATCATGCACCGCGACGATGTGCGGGTGGCTGAGCTTCGCCAACGCCCGCGCTTCGCGCACGAAGCGATCGGCGAAATCCGGGTCGGCGCTGACTTCGACCGGCAGCAGTTTGATGGCGACCTCGCGGTCCAGCGCCGTCTGCACGGCGAGATAGACCGCGCCCATGCCGCCGCGCCCGAGGAGGGAGAGCACATCGTAATTTGGCAGCAGCCGCGCGATTTCCTCCGGTGCCGGCGGCGTCCAGCCACGCGTTTCCCCGCCATCGGGAGCGGACGATTTGGCGGGATGATGGGCGTCCGGCATCGCGAAGGACTGGTGACGGCGTGCTGACGCTGGCGAGCGTGGAATGGATGGGAGGATGCCTTTCCGCAGCCGGATTTGTCCGAACCGGCGAAACGCAGGCGTGCCTTTAGGCCGCAGATTGCTAAACAGGACGCCGCGATGCCCGATCGCCCCCCACCACGCCATCCCGCCCGAACCCACGCCGTCTTTCCCGCCACGCGCTGGAGCCTCATCGCGCGCGTGCGGGCCGAGGACGCGGACTCGGCCGCGGCGCTGGAGGAAATCTGCCGGAGCTATTGGTATCCGCTCTACGCTTTCCTGCGTCGCAGCGGCGTGCGCCCGCACGATGCGGATGGCGTGACGCAGGGCTTCTTTCTCCGCGTGCTGTCGAAGGAAATCCTGCACGCCGCCTCGTCGGAGAAAGGCCCGTTGCGCAGCTTCCTGCTCGGCAGCTTAAAGCGCCACCTCGCCGACCACGGCCGCGTCGCCTACGCCGCCAAACGCGGCGGCGGCGAGGTGCTGATTCCGATCGAATGGAACGAAGCCGAGCTGCGCTATTCCGTCGAACCGGCGGATGCCCTCGACCCCGAGACGCTCTACTCCCGGGCGTGGGCGCGGGGTCTTCTCGAGAACGTGCGGACGCAGGTGCGCACCGCCTTTATCGCCCGCCATCCGGCCAGGAACTACGCCGCGATCGAGCCGTACCTCACCCCCGACGAAGACCGCGCGCCCTACCGCGAATTCGCCGCGCAACTCGGCTCGACCGAAGGCTCCGCGCGACTGCTCATCTACCGGCTGCGGCGCAAATTCCGCGAACGGCTTGAGGCGGAAATCGCCCGCACCGTCACCGACCCCGCGGAGATCCCCGGCAAACTCGCGTGGATGCGGGCGGCCCTGACAGAGCGGTAATTCCGCACCCGCCACCCTCCCCGGAAAAAATCTTCAGCCGCCAGACAAGACCGCGCCCTTTGATCACGCGGCTGCGCTTTCAACGGCCAGCGGCCGGTCCAGCACTTCCCGGATCTTTTGGGCGAGCGCTTTCGGTGTGAAGGGCTTCTGGATGTATTCGACCTGGGCGCCTTTCACGGCGTGGCGGAGGATTTCGTCGTCCGTGTAGCCGGACATGAATAGCACTCGCATCTGCCCGAAGTCCCGGGCGATCCACTCTCCGAGCTCACGTCCGCTCATGCGCGGCATCACGAGATCGGTAGCGACCAACCGGATGCGGCCCGCCGTGTCTGCGCGAAGAATCGTGACAGCGTTCGCGCCGTCTTCCGCAGTGAGCACGTCGTAGCCGAGACTTTCGAGGACCTGAACCGCCAACTCGCGGAGGATTTCCTCATCCTCCACGACCAGGATCGTCTCTGTCCCGCGGGGAAGCTCGTCGTCGTCGAGCCCCCGCACCGCTGTCGGACCTGCACCCGCTGCTTTGGGGAGGTAGATCGAAAATGTCGTTCCCTCGCCGGGCACGCTCCCGACGGAGATCATGCCGGACGTTTGCTTGATGATCCCGTAGCACGTCGCCAAACCGAGACCCGTGCCCTTGCCCGGATCCTTGGTGGTAAAGAACGGCTCGAAGATCCGCTGGATCACCTCCTCGCTCATCCCGCTGCCGGTGTCGCTGACCGTGAAAAGGACAAACTCGCCCGGATACGCCTCCGGAATCCGCAGCGCGTCCACGGCAGTCACAGTCGTATTGCAGAGCTTGAGCGTCAGTCGCCCGCCATCGGGCATCGCGTCCTTGGCGTTGACGGCCATGTTGAGCACGACCTGCTGCACCTGCCCCGCGTCCGCCAGCGTGTTCCAAAGGTCCGGCGCGACCTCGGTCACGAGCTGGATATCGGCGCCAATCAGGCGGCGCACCATGCCTTCCATGTCGCTCAGTTCGCCGCCGAGATTGATGCAGCGCGGCTGGAGCACCTGCTTGCGGCTGAACGCCAGCAACTGATGGGTCAGCCGCGCCGAGTGCTCCGCGGCCCGGACGATCTGCTTCACGTCCGAACGGAGCGGACCCGCCTCATCCACCCGGCGAAGGATCAATTCCGCGTATCCCAGGATTGCGGTGATCGCGTTGTTGAAGTCATGCGCGATCCCGCCGGCGAGCTTGCCGATGGCGTCCATCTTTTGCACCTGGCGAAGCTGCTCCTCCAGCGCCTTCCGCCCGGAGACATCGCTGAATACAATGACGCATCCGTTGATCTGTCCCTGCTCGCCCTGTCGGATCGGCGCGACGCTGAGTTCGATGGGGATCTCGGACCCATCGCGTTTCAGAAGCAGCGTCTCGCTGCAGGAATTTCCACTCTCACCTGCGGAAAGCGCCGCCGCGACCCGGTCCTGCGGGATCGTTCGCGTCGTCTCGTCCAGAATGTGAAACACCTCCGCGCACGCCCGGCCCAGCGCATCGGCATGCCTCCATCCCGAGAGCTTTTCAGCGGCTGCATTGAGAAATGTGACCGTGCCATCCCGATCAGTCGTTATCACAGCGTCGGCGATGCTCGTCAGCGTGGTGGCCAGCCATTCCTCCCGCTCCCTGGTTTGTCTTTCGGTCCGGTGCTTATAAAGCGCCATCTCGATTCCCGCATGCAGCGCCCGCTCTTCAAAGGGCTTGATCAGGAATCCAAATGGGTCGGTCACCTTGGCCCTCTGCATCGTGGCCTCGTCGGAGTTGGCCGTGAGATAGACGATGGGCACGTTCTGTTGCGCGCTGATCGTCGTGGCCGCCTGCACACCGTCGATGCCCCCCCTCAGATTGATATCCATCAGGATCAGGTCCGGCTTGTTTTCAGCCGCCATCTGAATCGCTTTCTCTCCGGTCCCCACCGTGACAGGCACTTCATAGCCCAGTCGCCGCAGCATGGACTGGAGATCCTTCGCGATGATGCCTTCGTCTTCGACGATTAGAATTTGCGTCTTTTTCATCTCTCGTCAGTGAGTCGTATCGGGAAACGTGATTTCGAATTTGGTTCCAGTGCCGTTCGTGAGTTCGATGCTTCCATCCAGTTGCTCGGTAAGCGTGGTGATCAGTTGCATCCCCAAAGACTCCGTCTCGCGGAAGTCCAAGCCCTTTGGAAAGCCGACGCCGTCGTCGGCCACGCTCAGTTGCAGTCGCGCCTCGGCGGACCGTGCCATCCGGATCTTGATTTCCCCTGCCCTGCCCCCCGTGAATGCATATTTGAAACAATTCGTGACCAGTTCATTGACGATGAGCCCGCAGGGAACCGCGGAATCCACGCCCAGCATGATCTCCTCGACATCCACGGAGATCCGCACGGCGGAAGAGGGTCCGGCAAAGCTGCCGGCGAGGCCGCTCGTCAGCGTCTTGAGATAGTCCGCAAAGTCGATGCGGGAGAGGTCGTGGGACTGGTAAAGCTTTTCATGGATCAGAGACATCGACCGCACCCGGTAGCGCGTCTCCATGAAGAGGCGGAGGGCATCCGGATCCTTGATGTTAGCGGACTGGAGATTCAGCAGACTCGAGATCGTCTGAAGGTTTTTCTTCACCCGGTGTTGAATCTCTTTCAGCAGCACATCCTTCTCTGCCAGCAGGGCCGTCAGGGATTGGTTCGCGCGGGAAAGCTCTACCGTCCGCTCCGTCACGCGCCTCTCCAACTCGTCATTCGCGCCCTGCAGAATCTCCTGGGCCTGCTTGCGCTCGCTGATGTTCCGGCGCAGGCGCATATGCTCGGCACCCGCGCAGACGAGATCGTAGGTGATGCTGAAAACGCCGGTCAGTGTGAGGATGGCCACCGGCGCCACAATCGGGATGTATACGCCCTTCCAATTGTAGAGGATGACCTGCATACCGGCCCACACCGCGGCACCGGCCAATATCAAAGCCATGCGCGGAAACGGCGACCGGACCAGCAGGCAGCAGCCAACAGAAAACATGGTGATCGCGCCCCACATCGCCAGTGACATCTGCCAGGGGGCGACCCACAGAAACTCCCGGTGGAGCGCGGCATTGATGGCATTGAGCTGAAGCTCCGGACCACCCATCAGGCCGAGCGCGGTCTGGTGCTCGTCGTGCTGCCAGTTACCCGAAGCGCCGATGATGACGACCTTGTCCCGGAAAAAGGCTCCGCCCGCATAGTTCCGTTTCCAGTACTCGGGGACGAAGATCTCGTGGATGGAGTAGGGGCGGAAGGTGCCCGGCGGGCCGGCAAGCCGCATCCGGTAGCTTTCCCGTCCGGCTGGGACAGCATCGCCATGGCCGGTTTTCTGAAGCAGTCGCGCAGCCAGCGAGAACTCCTCGCCGCCTTCCCAGACTCCATGTTTCACCGACCAGCGATACTGCGCGTGACGGACGGTCCCATCGGCATCGGTCCAGAAATTGTCGAATCCCACGCGCGAGTCGCGCGGCGAGGTCTGCGGGATGAGTGTGGTGGTAGGTGCGCTGAAGACGGATGCGTCCCCGTCGAGGTCATCGGTGATATTCCCGACGACCACGACCCGGTCCCGGTGCCGATCTAGGCTCTCGCGAAAGGCATCGTCGCGTGGGGACGACTTGGGATAGGTAAAGTCAAAGATCACCGCGCGGGCTCCGGCGCCAATCAGCCGCTCCAGGACCAAGGCATAGACGTCCCGCGGCCACGGCCATTCGTGAACCATCAGGCTCAGGGCGCGGCGCGAGTCGGAGTCCGCCTCACGGAGATCGAACAGCCGCTCTATGTCCGCAGCCTCGAGGTTGGCCGACGCGGTGTCTCGCGCAAGAAAGACGAGCTTCGGATCGACCGGTGCGTGCCGCCCAAAGCGCGTCAGCGCGTCCTGCACGGAAAGCTCCACCTCATGCAGCCAAGCCACGCTGCCGAAGTGGGCGCACCCTGCGATCAGGGCAAACGCGAGCACGGCCAGGATGTGCGCATAGGATCGCGGTTTGAGCATTGGAGGTAGATCGAAAGCGGGAAGCGTGCCCATTCCGGGCCGGGCATACGCCCTGCTATCCCGTTTTCCGAAAATGGCCCGACGCTCCATCACTTGCGCGGCTGCGCTGCTGACGCTGCCTGCGTTCCTGCTTGCCCAGACACCTGTCCTCCCGCAGGTCGAGCAGTCGCGCCAGTTCACCGGACTCCCGGGCACCATCGATCTGCAGGGCCAGCGCAATGCGCCAACGGCGGGACCGTTTGAGAGTGTGGGCACGGCCGATGACGCCTTCGGCACCCAGGTCATCATCAAGCGTCTGGACAAGCCGCGCCCCTTCAATGCGTTCGCCGAGATCGGGGCGTTCATTACAAACAACGTCGCCCTTACAAAAGTCGATCCGCTGCAGGACGGCTTCCTCGTCGCGACCGCTGGAGCGTCATTCACCCAACGCTTCGCGTTCAACATGCGCTTCGAAGCCAGCGCCCAGGCTTCAGCCTATCGCTACGACAAATTCCCGCAGCTCGACTTCCAGAGCACCGATCTCTCCGCGGGCGTGGCGTGGTCGCCCCCGCAGTTGCGCGGCGCGGATGTGCTCCTGCGCTACACCTTCACCGACCTGACCACCGCCGAGCGCGTCCGCGAGTTTTACAAAAACCACGCGGTCCTGCTCGGCGTGCAGAAAGTCGTGCCATTCACGAGATCGCAGGCCGTCTATTTCGGTACGAGCGCCCAGTGGAGCTTCGCCGATCCCAAGCCCGCCGGGCGCGACGAATACACCGTCTATGCCGGCTACCGCGCCCAGCTCACCCGGCACGTGGATGCCGACCTTTTCTACCGCTACGGCCGATACGTTTACCGCTATGGGAGCGGGCGGCACGACAACAGCCAGACCGTCTCGCTTTCGCTCCACTACACGCCCACGGATTGGCTCTCGCTGTCGGCGACGGGCTTTGTCGGAGCGAACCGCTCGAACCGGCCCGCCTTTGACTACGACGTGGCCAATGCGGGCGTCGGGCTCCAGTTTTCGGTGCGGTTTTGATCCGCGACACCCACGCGGCTCGGCAGATGCTTTTTCACAGCGGTTTAATCTTCCGATGAACCTCCGTCTGCTCCTCAGCCTCTTCCTGCTCGCCGCGGGAACGCCGCCCGCTCTCGCAGCGTCGCTCAGGGACGCCGAAGTCCGCCACGCGCTGAATGACGTGCGCGTGCTGGACACGGCGGAGCGCACCCATCCCGCCGCCGCGCGGGAAGTCCTCCGCGACGGATCGACGATCCTCACCGGCACCGGCTCGCGCGCTGAACTCAACTTTCCCGACAGGACTCTCGTGCGTCTGGGTGCCGAGACCTCGCTTCGCATCAAGCCCGGCACACGCGACCTCGTGCTCGACCGCGGCACGCTCCTGATCCAGATCCCGAAGCTCCGCGGCGGCGCGCGCATCCTCACCGGCTCGCTCACCGCGTCGGCCGGCGGCGCCACGCTTCTCATCGAGCACCTGCCGCAGAGCAGCGTGAAGGTCGTGGTGCTCGAAGGCGACCTTCGCATTTCTGCAAACGGCTTTCTCGGCGACAGCATCCTCCTCCCGCCCGGAAAAATGCTCATCACGAAACCCGATGTGCGGCGCATCCCCGATCCCGTGGACGTGGACCTCCGCACGCTCACCCAGACCTCGTCGCTCATCGTCTCCACTCTATTCCGGGGCGACTCCGACTTTGCCGTGGCCCCGCTCCCCAGCATGCCGCTCATCGCCCGGACGATCGAGCGCCAGGCCGGATTGGTGAAAGCGCGCACGCTTTTCCCGACGAATCTCCAGATCCTCGGCAGCGGGACCACCGTGGTCATCCCCGCCGCGCCACCGGCTGCTGCGCCGGGCGAGCCCGCACCACTTTCGCCGCCACTGCCTGCGTCCGCGGGAAAGATCGTGGCCACGGAGACCGGGAGCGATCAGCGCGAGGACTGATAAGGCGGGGAAAAAACTCCGCCGGCACCCGCTCCGGTAGCGGCAGTCGGCCTCCTTGGGTCTATAATTTCCATAATTGTGGCCCGCATAGTGCTGTTTTTAGGCGTTATGAAATCCACTTCGCTAACGCTCGCCGTTCTCACCGTCCTCGCATCCCATGCGCTCGCCGGACCTCTCAAGGAGGCAAGGATCAATCGCATCGTGAATGACGTGAAAGTGGTCGAACCGCGCACGGGCGCGCGGCCGGCGGCGCTCGAGGAGATGATCAAGAACGACCTCGGCGTCGCCACCGGCGTCCAGTCGCGCGCTGAACTGCTCTTTCAGGACGAAACCCTCACGCGCCTCGGTGCGGAGACCTTCTTCAGCTTTCAGCCCGGCACCCGGAACATCAATCTCGAGCGCGGCTCCATGCTCCTGCAGGTGCCGAAAAACCTCGGCGGTGCCAGGATTCGCGCCGCCTCCGTGAGCGCCTCGATCACCGGCACCACGATCATGGTGGAGCACCTCGCCGGGAAAAGGGTGAAACTCACCGTACTCGAAGGCAGCCTGCGCGTGGGTCTGGAAAACCGGCCTCGCGCCAGCCTCATGCTCACGGCGGGGAAGACGGTCGTCATTCCACCGGACGCCAAGGAACTGCCCAAACCCACGGACGTGAACCTGCGCAAGCTGGTGCAAACCTCGGCGCTGATTGATCCGCAGGTATTCAAAGGGGAATCGAAGACCGCCGTCGCAGCACTGCCCAGCATGCCTCTCATCGAGAAGGAAATCGCGCTCCAGGAAGGAACGGGCGCTGCACCGGCGACTGCGTCCACCGATGCAGCCGGGTCAGCACCCTTTGCCAGTCAGTTAGCCCTGCTCAGCAGCGGAACACTCCCCACAAGCAAGGCCAAGACCGATACGCCGTTACCGAGCACCGACACGGAAACGACAACGCCCGGCACCGGCACGACCATCGGCACGACCATCGGCACGACCACCGGCACAACCACCGGCACGACCACCGGCACGACCACCGGCACGACCACCGGCACCACCACCGCCGCCACCACCGCCGCCGCCACCGCCGCCACCGTCTTCAACTGGGAAGCACCGACGATTG
>JANOBH010000019.1:0-5106 GCA_031411535.1 Chthoniobacter sp.
AGCGCGACGGTGAGGAAGGAGCAGCACTTCATATCCGCTGGGATGTTCTTACCGGAAGTGATAGATCACTTCGCCCGAGTCGAATAAGTGCGGGCATGACCGGTGGCGGGGATCGAGACGGTGTAACTCCGACCGTCGGGCGCGACGGTAAGCTTGAGGTAATTCGCCGCGCAGTTCTCGTCGCGGTTGGCGATGAACTCGTCGGCGGTGTTATTCTCGGCATCGGCGCGCACATTCTTGTGGACTTGATACATCGCCTGCAAGCCGGGCGAGGATTTCAGCGCGGCCATCGTCGAGGCGCCGGTGCCTTTCTTCGGGCCGTTGTTCATCACGGAGACCGTCGGCGCGAGACTGTGGACCAGTACTGGGTTGTTACTTACGTCGAGGCCGTGGTGATTGACCTGATAGACATCGACCGGGCCGACGCGGTTGACCGGGGTGACGAGCGCGGCCTCGACATTCCATGTGAGGTCGCCGCCGTCGAAGAAGCGGAAGCCGCCGAAGTCGAGCCGCAGGGCGACGCTGTTGGCGTTGTCGCTTGTGTCCTTGGGTTTCTCGATGTGGTTCCCGGCGAGCGGATTCGGATTCGCGTCAGCGGGGGCTTCGATGAGCTGCTGGTTCGCCGCGAGGCAGCGCAGCGTGAGTTTGAGGGCGCCGGATTGTTTCAGGGCGATCTCGTCTCCGGCGCGGATGACGGTTCGCCCGTCCGCCTTGAAATTGCGGTACGGCTGGCTGGAGATCGCCCAGCGCGAGTTGTCCGGGCGGCCGTCCGGGTCGGTATCTGGGATGCCTTTGTCATGCACATGCCCGATCGGTATGAGCGCGGAGAGTTCCGCTGCGCCGCCGAAGTGATCGACGTGAAAGTGCGTGGTGACGAGGTGATCGATCTTCCTCAGGCCGGCGACTTCGGTGGCCAGCTTGTGAATGCGGCCCGGATCGCGCTCGAACGGGTTGCCGGAGTCGATCAGCACCGATTCGCCCGAGGGGGTCACGATGAGCGTGGCGCCGCCGCCTTCCACATCCACCCAGTAGATGTCGAGCGTGCGATCGGCCTCTCCGGCAAATGCCGAAGCGCCGGCGAAGAATGCGACGAGGGCGGTGGCGAGCGGTCGGGGGAGGTAGCGCATGGCGGAGCGATTGGGGACGCGAAGTCCGCCGCGAGACAAGCCCGAAGTTACCCGGCCGTTTTCCCCGCGGAGCAAACCGCAAGCTGCTCTTCAGCGCTGATGGCACGCCGGCGAAGCACGCACGCCGTAGGAGCCTTTTGAAAACTGTGTGAGCGCTGGTGGATGGCGTCGCTCCGCGCGCCATGCGTAAGCCTGCGCCGAAGGCCCATCCAGAGTGGCGCTGGCGCGCTGTGTTTTGGCATGGCGCGCGAAGCGACACCATCCACCAACTCTCGATTTTCAAGAGGCTGACAGGGAGCGGCGGGTTTTCCAGTCACGCCGCCAGTTTCGCGGTGTCGTCATGGACGCACGCACTTTCGGCATGATTCAGCGGCGCATCAGCGGGAGCGGCGGTCTTTGGCGGGACCGCGAATGACGCGTCCAAGTCGAGGGCGTCGTGAAGAATGAACGCTGACCGAGCCTCGTTCTCCGAACCGCCGGAAATCTGCCGGTAAAGGCCCATGAATGCGTTTTCGTCGGACATATGAATGCCTCCTTTCGCTCTTCTGACAGGGCAACAATGCACCCGGAACCGGTTCGCGCCAAACGGTGATTCATCGTGAAAACTCCGTGCCCCCGCCGCAATGCGATGTGTAAATTGCCCGCATGTCCACGCTCTCCCACATCCCCCCAGCCGGAACGTATCTCGATGCCGCCCAGGCCCGCGAACTGATCGCGCAGGCGTGTCCGGCGAAGGATTATCGCGACAAGAAAATTCTCCTCATCGTGCCGGATGCGACGCGGACGTGTCCGCTCGGGATGATCTTCGCCGGGCTGCACGCGCAGATAGGCGGCGCGACGAAAAACTTCGACGTGATGATCGCGCTCGGCACGCATCAGCCGATGAGCGAGGAGGCGATCTGCGAGCGGCTGGAGATCACGCCCGAGGAGCGGCGCACGACCTACGCGAACGTCCGGTTATTCAACCATGAGTGGGACAATGACGCCGCGCTGCGCCAGATCGGCGACCTCACGTTCGACGACACCCGTGCGCTGACCGACGGGCTTTTCGAGATGGAGGTGCCGGTGAAAATCAACGCGCGCATCTTCGACTACGACCAGCTCGTCATCTGCGGGCCGGTCTTCCCGCACGAGGTCGTCGGCTTTTCCGGCGGAAACAAATACCTCTTCCCCGGCATCAGCGGCGCGGAGGTGCTGAATTTTTTCCACTGGCTCGGCGCGGTCGTGACGAACCCGATGATCATCGGCAACAAGTGGACGCCGGTGCGCCGCGTGGTGGATCGCGTGGGAGCGATGGTCACGGTGCCGAAGCTGTGCATCAGCATGGTGGTGGATCACGCGCAGCTCGCCGGGCTTTTCATCGGCAGCCCGGAAGGCTCATGGGATGAGGCGTCCGACCTTTCGAAGAAGCTGCACATCGAATACAAGGACCGCCCTTTTCACACCGTCCTCTCCTGCGCGCCGAAGATGTATGACGAGCTGTGGGTCGGCGGAAAGTGCATGTACAAGCTGGAGCCGGTCGTCGCGGACGGCGGCGAGCTGATCATCTACGCGCCGCACATCCACGAGATCAGCGTCACGCACGGGCATCTCATCCGGCAGATCGGCTACCACTGCCGGGACTACTTCCTCAAGCAATGGGACAAATTCAAAGACGTGCCGTGGGGCACGCTCGCGCATAGCACGCACGTCCGCGGCATCGGCACGTATGAGGACGGCGTGGAGAAATGCCGTGTGAAAGTGACGCTCGCGACCGGCATCCCGCGCGAGATCTGTGAGGAGATCAACCTCGGCTACCGCGACCCCGCCACGATCAATGTCGGCGAATTCGACCACCGAGAAGACGACGGCGTGCTCCTAGTCCCCAAAGCCGGCGAGATGCTCTGCCACCTCCGCGAGCGGCCGGAGTGGGCGCGGGAGATGTGAGTCTAGAATTTCGCACCGATGACGACCTGCCCGTAGGCGGCGCCGCCTTTGCTTTGGTAGTTCTGGTCGGCGCGGTGAAAATCGAAGTCCCGGTAGGCGACGACGCCGGTCTCGATGTCCGCGCGGAGCCATGACGAGACTTTCCACGACGCTCCGACGCCGGCGCGAATCTCGATGAGGTCCACGACCGCGCGGTTCAGGCGGGAATCGCCGTGGGTGTCGCCGAAATCCCGGCTCACGCGGAAGGATGAACCGCGGAGATCGGCCCCGCCAAAGACTGTGAGTTCCTTGCTCCATTCGTATTCGAGCCGCGGGCGCGGCAGCACGGCGTTGAGCACCCATTGGTCGGAGAACTTCCACCGCACGCCGAGGCCGGGGAAGACGGGGATCGCCCGGTTCACGTCCACGCTGACGCCGAGGATCCACTGGA
The DNA here is from genome assembly GCA_031411535.1 of Chthoniobacter sp. GTDB lineage: Bacteria > Verrucomicrobiota > Verrucomicrobiia > Chthoniobacterales > Chthoniobacteraceae > Chthoniobacter. The sequence goes on from JANOBH010000019.1 coordinate 3,484, forward strand.
GGTCGGCGCTCGCGATGTAGGAGCCGCCGATGACGAAGGGGACATTGAAGTCGTCGCCGGAGAGGCTGCCGGAGGCGCTGTAAAAGCCGGGCTGCGCCTCGATCCGCACGAGCCACGAGTCGAAAAGCTGCATGTCCAGGCCGATGACGGCGCTCAGCGACTGGAGCGTATTCGGCAGCGGCGCACGCTCGGGCAGGCCGAAAGAAAACCGCTGCCATTCAAAGCCCAGCCGGAGAAGCGGCCCCTCGCCGAGGCGCGTGGAGACGACCTCGCGGATGAGGCCGGACTGGCCCGAGACATCCCCGGAGCGGTCGTGGCCGAGATCCGTGCGCATGCCGCTGGAGAGGGAGTATTCCGCATCAGTCTGGCTGGAGATTTCCGCGCCGCCGTAGGCTTGGGCGCAGAGCGGGAGGATGGCGAGAAGCGCGGCGTGTTTCATCGGGCGGAGTCTTTGAGAAAGGCGGACACGCTTTGCTTCACCTGCTTCATCATCGCGGCGCTCGATCCCATGCGCTCCACGCCGCGGAGTTCGCCGAGCGTGGGCGACGCGATGACGTCGCCGCGCCAGACGAGCGTGGCGCTCTTGCCGTCGATCTCGACCGGCCAGAGCTGGCTGAATGTCACGAGGACGAAGTAGCCGCTGCTCGCGTAGTACTGCACGTCAGCCGTCTGAGCGCCGCCGCCGGCTGCCTTCTCGAGCGTCGCGCCGAGCGAAAACGCGGCCTGTCCCTCGATCTCGGACAGCTCCCAATAGTGCGCCGTCTTTGCCGGCGCTCCGCCGCCGGTCAGCGCCCCGGCGAGGCCGGAGAACTGCGCGCGCACCTTCGGCACCTCCTTGAGCAGGCGTCCGATTTCATCCGCTGCGGAGATGCTCTCGCCCTTCCACGAATACGCCGGCTGCCGCGCGACTCCGCCGGCATTGAAAGCCTGCGCGCGCGCCGCGAGCAGGCCGCCCCAGAATCCGCCCACGGTGCCCGTGAGCGGCCCGCCCCACGATGCCGCGGGCGCCTTGTCGATTCCCTTTGCCTCGTCCGCGCTGATGCCGATGGCAGGCTTCGCGGGATCGAATTTCTCCGTCGCGGCGATGAGCGCCTTCACCGGCCCGCTCGATGGCGCGGACGCGAGCTTGCGGAAGTCGTCGGGCCCCGGCTTCGCCGAAAGATCGCCGTGGAGATACACGCGCGGGCCGGAGCTGCCGACAGCGGACCAGTGGCGCTGGAGTTCGAGCGTCTTCGCGACGGGCGCTTTCACCACATAGGCGGTCTCGATGGCGAGGCCGCGCGGGAAGCTCATTGTCGGGCCGCGCCCCGACTGGATTTCGCCGCCCGCGAGCTTGGCGAGGTCGGTATTCTTTAGCGAGGCGAACGCCGACATCTCGGCGACCGGATCGGCGAGCGCGCCCGCTGTGAGCAGCGCGAAAACGAGGGGAAGACGGCAGATCATACGTGGCGCGAAGAGACGAAACACGCGCGGCGATGTCAACGCCGCGACCGCTCGCGAAGCGCTCCGAATTGGAGGTTGGGAAAGAGGTCGGCCATACTGCCTCCAGCAGATCCTGGCGCAGAAGCGCCGGGCCGGCGCGCAGGAGCGCTTGGCTCCGCAGAGCCCCAACGCGGAGCCAAG
>JANOBH010000020.1:0-5241 GCA_031411535.1 Chthoniobacter sp.
ATCGAGCTGACGGCGTGGTGGTTTCCCGGCGCGCTGAATGACGAGGCGAAGAACATCCTCGCAGTCATCGGCCGGCACGGCGCGCATCCGCAGCTCTGGATCAGCGGCGGCGGCGCGCCCGTGAAATCTCCCGAGGAGCAGGCGCAGCGCGTGGAGCAGGAGGCGGCGCGCATCCGCCCGATCGCCGAGGCGGCGGCGCAGCTCGGCTGCAAGGTCGCGCTCTACAATCACGGCGCTTGGTTCGGCGAGCCGGAGAATCAGATCGCGATCATCGAGAAGCTCGCGCTGCCGAATGTGGGAATCGTCTATAACTTTCACCACGGACACGCGCACCTCGCGCGCTTCGCCGGGCTGTGGCGAAAGATGCAGCCGCACCTGCTCGCGGTGAACCTCAACGGCATGGTCGCCGACGGCGAAACCACAGGGCGCAAGATTCTCACGCTCGGCGCGGGCACCGAGGAATCCGCCATGCTCCGCGTGATCCGCGACAGCGGCTGGCGCGGCCCGGTCGGCATCATCAATCACCGCCCAGAACTCGATGCCGAGGCCGCGCTGCGCGACAACCTCGCCGGGCTCGACCGGCTCGTCTCCACCCTCCCGCCCGCCGCCCGCGACTGATCCCACACCATGCGCACCTTCCTTCTCCTCCTCGCCGCACTCGTCGCCGTCGCATCGCCCGCGTCCGCCGATCCCGCGCGGCCAAATGTCGTCATCATCTTCACCGACGACCAGGGCTACGCCGACGTCGGCAGCTTTGGCGCGAAAGGTTTCACCACGCCGAACCTCGACCGCATGGCAAAGGAAGGGCGCCGCTTCACGGATTTCCACGCGGCGCAGGCCGTGTGCTCCGCCTCGCGCGCCGCGCTGCTCACCGGCTGCTACCCGAACCGCATCGGCATCCACGGCGCGTTCCCGCCAGGTTCGCGGGTCGGACTGAGCGACAAGGAAGTGACGATCGCCAGGCTCGTGAAATTGCGCGGCTACGCGACCGCGACCTTTGGCAAATGGCACCTCGGCGACCGCCCGCAGTTTCTCCCCGCACGGCACGGTTTCGACGAATACTTCGGCCTCCCCTACTCCGGCGACATGTGGCCGCATCACCCCGAGGCCAAGCCCGGCGCGTATCCGCCGCTGCCGCTTTACGACGGCGAAAAGCAGATCAAAGTCGGCCTCACGCCCGAGGATCAGGAGCAGCTCACCACCCAGTACGCGGAGCGCGCCGTCGCCTTCATCGAGAAAAACAAGGCGCAGCCCTTTTTCCTCTACGTCACGCCGAACATGCCGCACGTCCCCCTCTATGTGAGCGACAAGTTTCGCGGCAAATCCGAGAGCGGCCTCTACGGCGACGTGATCATGGAGATCGACTGGCTCGTCGGCGAAATCCTCGGCGCGCTGAAGCAGAACGGCCTCGATGAAAACACGCTCGTCATTTTCAGCTCCGACAACGGCCCGTGGCTCAGCTACGGCAACCACGCCGGCTCCGCCGCGCCGCTGCGCGAGGGGAAAGGCACGAGCTTCGACGGCGGACACCGCGAGCCGTTCATCGCGCGCTGGCCGGGGAAAATCCCCGCCGGCACCGAGTGCGCCGAGCCCGCGATGACGATCGACCTTTTCCCCACCATCGCCCGCCTGATCGGCGCCGAGCTGCCCGCGCACAAGATCGACGGGCTCGACATCTGGCCGCTCTTCACCGGCGAGCCCGGCGCGAATAACCCGCACGACGCCTACTTCTTTTACTACAACCAGAACGAACTCCAGGCCGTGCGCAGCGGCGAGTGGAAGCTCTTCTTCCCGCACACCTCGCGCACCATGCTCGGCCAGGAACCCGGCAAAGACGGCAAGCCCGGCAAATACCGCCCGCTCCCCGTGACCCAGGCGCTCTACAACCTCCGCGAAGACATCGGCGAAACGAAGGACGTCGCCTCCGAAAATCCCGACATCGTGAAGCGCCTCGAAGCGCTCGCCGAAACCGCCCGCGCCGACCTCGGCGACAAACTCACCAACCGCCCCGCCACCAACGCCCGCGAGCCAGGCCGCGCGCCATTGTAGGGGAAGCTGACAGCCTACCCGAGAGTTGCCGAACCGGAGTGATGATCGCGGGAAATCCAAAGGCATCGCATGCGCGCGTGCCTTTCAAAATCGCGCTCCTCCCTGACGCGGTCAGGAGATGTAGCGGATGCGTTTGTTGATGTCGGTGTTAATGGAGCGATAGGGCTGGGTCAGGTTTCCGGCGGCGAAGAGGGTCTGGCGCATGTGCTCCATGTCGTCCTCGCCGATGGCGTCGCTGAAGATCGGCAGGAGGTAGTCGATGCCTGCGCGCGACGGTCTCATGAGGACGGGGTCGTAAAACGCGGGGTGCATGTGGCGCGCGTGGATCAGCCCCCAGCGGTCGCGGAAGCGGTTCGCGTCGTAGCCGTCCACGTAAAAGCCGCGGGTGGCGTTGTACTGGAGGATGGAGACGGCGTTGTTCTGGCCTTCGGCGAGCAGTTCGACGGCTTTCGCGCCGAGCTGCGCGGCGTAGAAGCGGTCGAAGAGAATGGGCCGCCCGCCGCGCTGAGTGTGCCCGACTTTGCGGACGAAGATGGCCTCGCGCGCGGACTCGCCGCGGCGGTAGAGCTGGAAGTATTTGTCGCCGATGAGCTGGATGAGCTTTGTGCGCAGTGCCTCTGCGGCGCCGGTGAGGACCATGTTTCCCGAGGGATCGGTGGTTTTCATCTCGGAACCCAGCTCGCGCCCCTGCTCGTCCACGATGCCCTCGCCGCAGACGATGACGACGTTCTTTTGCAAGTCGTAGATCTGCTTCACGCGCTCGACCATGCGCTCAAGGTCGATCGGGTGCTCAGGCACGAGGATGATGTCCGGCTGGCCGTACGCGGTGCCGAGCGCGATGTAGCCGGAGTGCCGGCCCATGACCTCGATGATGGCGATGCGCCGGTGGCTCTCGGCGGTGGTGCGGATGCGCCCGACGCCGCCCGCGGAGACGAAGACGGAGGTGGCGTAGCCGGGCGTGACGTAATTGACGATCTGGTTCTGGTCGAAAACCGTCCGCGACTCCGTGCGCGTGTAGCGGAAGCCGCCGGGGCTGGCGGGGTCGCTGACGCGCGCCCATTCGTCGGGCTCGCTCGGGTAGTTGAGGCCCAGGTCGTTGTCGATGGTCTTGGGCGCGAGGACGGTGGGCAGGCGCTCGGCGAGCGGTTGCAGGCCGTTGAGCGTGCCATCGCCGCCGACACAGATGAGCCCCTCGATGCCGAGCTGCTGGAGACGCGACACGATCATGTCGAGGTCCTCCTTTTTCTCGGGGTCCACGAAATCGCGCGAGGAGCCGATGAGTGTGCCGCCTTTGGTTGGGTCCAACTCGGGGATCTCGTGGTAAAGCGGGTTGAGATGGACGTGCGGGACGCGCGGGTTGAAGAGGCAGTTGAAGCCTTTGATAAGACCGAAAATCTCGATCTTCATCTGATTGGCGCGGACGACTGCGCCCTGGATGGTGGCGTTGAGGGCGGGCGTGTCGCCGCCTGCGGTGAGGATGCCGATGCGTTTCATGTGTGGGTTGAAAGGGGTTCGCGAAAGGGCTGCCGGGCGCGGCGCGCGGTGATGGTGGCGGTCACGGGAGTTTTCCGAAAAGGCACGGGCTGAGCCTTGGTGAAAGGCCGGGCGGTTGATGGATTTTGTGTCGTGCTCATGCGCGTGGCGAATGCCCTCCGCCGCGGGCGCGCAGACTGCCAGCGGCTGGGCGCGATTCCAATATCAGATTCACCGCCGGAATGCGGCGACCCCGTCCCGCACGCGCGCACAGATCGCGATATTCGTGTCAACGCAGAGACGCAGAGGACGCAAAGGAGGCGGCGCAGCGCTCACCCTATGATGAATCGGTGCCCGGTGGATGGCGTCGCTCCGCGCGCCATGCGTCAGCCTGCGCCGAAGGCCCATATTTCTGAGTGTGGCGCTGACGCGCTGGGTTTTTGGCATGGCGCGCGGAGCGACGCCATCCACCTTGGGACTCATTTCATGTCCACGAAACGCACATGTCCGCCCGCTCATGTGCAAATTATCCTGTTTCGTGAACACGTTCCCCGCTACATGTCCACGCCGTGCCCACATTCGACCGCACCAAGCCTTACAATGATCTCCCCCTGCTCCCGCCCGCGCCGGAGCTGGAGACTCCCGCCGTTCTCAAAGCCGCCATCCGCGCCAGCCGCAGTCTCGCGGAGCTGAAAGGCCGCACGCGCACGGTGCCGAACGCCTCGATCCTGCTGAACACCATCGCCATTCAGGAAGCGCGGGCGAGTTCCGAGATCGAGAACATCTTCACCACCAGCGACGAACTGTATCGCGGCTTGAGCGCGGATTCGCCGGAAGTCAGCCCGCACGCCAAGGAGGTGCTGCATTACAACGAAGCGCTCTGGCACGGGGCCGCCGCCCTGCGCGACCACCGCCCGCTTTCCGCCGCGCTCACCATCGAAATCGTCCGCATGATCAAGGCCGACGTGCCCGGCATCCGCGCGCATCCCGGCGCGGACCTGAAGAACCGCGCCACGGGCGAGGTCGTCTATACGCCGCCTGACGGCGCTCCGCGCATCCGCGCGCTGCTGGCGAATCTGGAGCAATTCATCAACGGCACCGAGGACGGGCTCGACCCGCTCGTGAAGCTCGCCGTGCTCCACTACCAGTTCGAGGCCATCCACCCCTTCTCCGATGGCAACGGCCGCACCGGGCGCATCCTGCTCATCCTTTTCCTCCTCCAGCAGCGCCTGCTCGAGCAGCCCATCCTTTTCCTCAGCCGCTACATCATCGAAAACAAAAGCCACTACTACCGCCACCTCCGCGACGTGACCGAGACCGGCGCCTGGGAGCCGTGGATTCTCTACGTCCTCCGCGCCGTCGAGACGACCGCCGAGACCACCGTGCTGAAAATCGAAGCCATCGGCGACCTGCTCACCAGCCTCGTCGAGGAAGGCCGGCTCAAACTGCCCAAGCGCACCTTTTCCAAGGAACTCATCGAGCAGCTCTTCGTCCGCCCCTACTGCAAAATCCGCCACCTCGAGGAAGCCGGCCTCGGCAACCGCGTCTCCGCCTCCCGCTACCTCCACGACCTGGCCGACGCCGGCCTCGTGGCGAAAGTGAAAGCCGGCAAGGAAATCCTCTTCGTCAACGAACAGCTGGTGAAGCTGCTCGCCAATTAGGAGCGGGCCAGGTCTGCCTTCGGTGCCCGGCCTATGTCCCCGGCGACGGCTTCTGCGG
>JANOBH010000021.1:0-48753 GCA_031411535.1 Chthoniobacter sp.
GCGGAGGAGCGCGCGGAGATTGTCGCGCACCGGTTCATCGCGGCGATTTGCAGCGTCGAGGAAGCGCGCGCCTACTCCGCGCTCGCCGGCGTGGAGCCGCTCGCCGTGCACGTGAAAATCGACACCGGCATGGGCCGCGTCGGCATTTGGGAAAGCGACGCCGACGAGGCCGCGCGCGAGATTCTCGCCCTGCCGGGACTGCGGATCACCGGCCTCGCCTCCCATCTGCCCGTCGCGGATGAAGACGACGCCTTCACCCGCGCGCAGCTCACGCGTTTCCACTCCACCGCCGACCGCCTCCGCGCCCTCGGCATCGCGGACCCGCTCGTGCATGTCGAGAACAGCGCCGGCATCATCGGCTTCCCCGAACTGGCGGGTGACATGGTGCGCGCCGGGCTCATGCTCTACGGCAGCGCGCCGCGCGCGGAATTCCAGCCGCGGCTCCGCGCCGCGATGACTTGGAAGTCGCGCATCACCCTCCTGCGCACCGCGCCCGCCGGCCACGGCATCAGCTACGGGCGCACCTTCCGGCCCGCGCAGCCCGTGCGCGTCGCCACGCTCGCCGTCGGCTACGCGGACGGCTACCAGCGCCACCTCTCCGGCCGCGGCGCGCACGTCCTCATCCGTGGCCGCCGCTGCCCCGTGCTCGGCCGCGTCACCATGGACCAGATCATCGCCGACGTGACCGCGCTCCCCGACGCCGCCGTCGGCGACGAGGCCGTGCTCATGGGGCGGCAGGGCGCCGAGGAAATCCTCGCCGCCGAACTCGCCGAAAAGTCCGGCACCATCGCCTGGGAGATTTTCACCGGCGTCGGCCCACGCGTGGAAAGAATCTATTTATTTGGGAAGTAGGATTTAAGATTTAGGAAGTGATAGGAACACGCGCCCCCACTTCCTAAATCCTAAATCTGAAATCCTAAATTCCCCAATCGTGCTCCAGATCGTCTTCAATGAAATCAGCGCCGCCGAGATGGCCGCACTCCCCAAGCTCATGCAGCTCGACCTCCTCGCGGAATTCCAGTTTCTGCCCGACGAAATGGACAAGCTGGACACCGAGAAATTCGGCGTTGTCGAGCGCGACGGGAAGCAGCTCTTCCGCTACCGGGCAAAGGACTACCGCATCTATTTCGCGAAGACCGGGGAGGGGATCACCGTTCACCGCGTGCTGCACAAAAATACCATCCGCGATTTCCTTTTCCGCACCAAACTGCCGATGACCGAGGACGACCAGCTCGGGCAGAAAGAGGGCTTTTGGAAGCTCATCGAGGAGGCCGAGAAAACGAGGAAGAAGCGGTGAACTTCCGGCTGGTGATCTGCGTCGCGATGGGCGTCTTCACGACCTATCTCGGCATCGTCATGCTGATCGCCAGCCTCCGCCGCACGCCGGAGATCGCGCTCCCGCCGAAGCCAAACTTTTCCGCGCGCGCCACGACCGTCACCGATCCCGAGACGGGTGAAAAAACCACCTACCGCGAGATCACCGTCACCACGAAATTCGCCCCCGCCCCGGCCACCCCTCCGCCGGAAACGCCGCGCCTCGCGGAGCCATGAGGATGGAAAGGGAGGGGAAGCATCCCCAAATGGCAGTCATCCTGAGCGGAGTTCCGTCGCGGGCCGACGCGGCGGTGGGGCGCAGTGGGGGGCGGCAGGTGGGACGGAACTCAGTCGAAGGACCCCGGCGATTGCGTGCGACGCCGCCTGTGATTCCGCGGGGTCCTTCGACTGCGCTGCGCCCGCCTTTCCGCCGCCGCTCCGCTCAGGATGACACGCGATTTGGAAATGCTCCCGCCGCCGCATGCGGTGCACCGACTTTATGAACACCTTCCCCGACGAAGCCCGCCGCCGCGAACTCTTCCCGATCTGCCGCGACAAGGCGTTTTTCGCGCACGCCGGCGTCACCGCACTGCCGGGCTACGTCGCCGACGCCGTGTGCGACTACACGCGCGCCTCCTCGCAGAACCACCAGGAATTCGGCGACGTGCTCCGCGACGTGAAGCAGACGCGCCGGGTTTGCGCGGAGTTCATCGGCGCGCATGCCGACGAAATCGCCCTCCTCGGCCCCACCTCGCTCGGCCTCTCTCTCTTTGCCAACGGCCTCGACTGGCAGCCCGGCGACGAGGTGCTGTGCTACGCCGGCGACTACCCGGCGAACGTCTATCCGTGGATCGACCTGCGCCGCCGCGGCGTCATCGTCCGCTACCTCGAACCCGCCGCGCCCGGCGAGATTACGCCCGAGCTGGTCGCGCAGTCGCTTTCGCCACGGACGAAACTCGTCGCCCTCGCCAGCGCCCACTTTTTCACCGGCTACCGGATCGACATCGAGGCCATCGGCGCGCTGCTCCACTCGCGCGGCATCCTTTTCTCCCTCGATGCCATCCAGACCCTCGGCGCCTTCCCGCTCGACGTGGAAAAGGCGCACGTCGATTTCCTCAGCGCGGATGCGCACAAGTGGATGCTCGGCCCGCTCGCCATCGGCATCGTCTATGTGCGCCGCGAGCGCTTCGGGCAGCTTCGCCCCACGCTGCTCGGCGCGTGGAATGTGCAGGCGCCAAACTTCATCGCGCAGGACCGCATCGAGTTCGTCCCCACCGCCCAGCGCTACGAGCCCGGCGTGCTGAATATCGCCGGCATCCTCGGCATGCGCGCCGCGCTCGACGCCTTCCTCGCGCACGGCATGGACACCGTCGCCGCGCGCCTCATGGAGTTGAAAGCCCACCTCGTCCGTCAGCTCGACGCGCTCGGCTTCACCATCCTCGGCCCCCGCGAAGGCGCGGCGGCCACCAGCATCACCACCTTCCGTCACGCCACTGCCAGCAGCACCGCGCTATTCACCGCTTTGGAGAAAGCGCACGTCATCGCCTCGCTCCGCTACGACCGCGAAGGCCGCGACTACCTCCGCTTCAGCCCCCACTTCTACAACACCGCGTCCGAACTCGACCACGCGCTCGCCGCGCTGAAAGCGGCCTTGTGAGCGGCCGGGCGGTCGCTACGGCTTTGTGAAGCGTGCGCGGAGAAACTCGCTCGTTCCCGTGCCGAAGGGATAGATCGAGCGGAACGTGTAGGTGGAGGTGCCGTCGGGGTTGTGGACTTCGCCCACATAGACCACGTCACCGGGGCTGCCGGGCCAGTTGAACAGATTCGTGGAGCGCTCGACCCAGAGCGTCACGTCGTCGGCGGCGAGATTGCGGCGGACGGCGAGGGTGAGAAAGCCGCCGTTGTTCGCGCTGGCGGGAAGCTGCGCGACGCTCGTGGCGCCCGTGGCGTATTGCAGGAAATTCGGGATGCCGTTCTGGTCATCGTCGGCGGTGGGGCTGCCGGTGAAAGCGGTCGCGTCGCTTCCGCCGGGGTTGCCATTGATGGCGGTGCTCGCGCGCCAACTGGCGGGGTTGGCGTGGTCGGGATTAGATGTGGGCTTTATGAGGACGAGGCTGAATCCGCCGCCGTCGGGCGAGGACGGCCAGGGCGTGGAGTCGCCGTAGCTGAAGTCGCGGATGGGGGCGCCCTGCGAGTCGAGGAGGGTGATGCGGTCGCCGCTGTTGGCGAGGAAACTGGCGGGCTGGTAGGTGCCGAGGATCGTGAAACCGGAGCCGTAGCGCTGGGTGAATGCGCCCGAGTTTCCGACGACGAGCGCGCGTGCGCCGGGGGCGAGGGTGGTGTTTGGAAGCGTGAGTGCGATGCCTGCGGTGAAGACGCAATTCGCCAGCGAGATGGTGTTCGTGGCGCCGATGTTTTGCAGCTCGATGAATTCAAACGCCTCGCCGTCGGTGTAGCCTGCGCCGATTTCGCCGGGGCTCGGGTCGGCGGGGTGATACATGATCTCGGAGATGGCGAGATTGGTGGCGCTGGCGGGGACGATGGTGCCGGTGCCGGTGATGTTCACGCTGGCGGTGCCGATCTGCGCGCCGAGGGAATCGTAGGCATTGATGGTGATGGTGTTCGCGCCAGGTGCGATCGTGACGCTCGTCTGCCAGGCCGTGGTGCCGGTCCAGGTGAGGCTGAGCGGCACGCTGGAGCCGGCGAGGCGCATCTCGGCGACGTCCACCCAGGCGGTGCCGGCGATCGTTTTCACCGGGACCGGCGCGGAGCCGCTGGGGGTCGTGATGGCGAAGGAGGTCGTCGGGATCGCCGTGTTGAGCTGGCTGAGTGCGGAGGCGCGGCGCGCGTCGATGTAGCTCATGTGCTGCGTGAGATCCTCGCTGACGAAGGCGTTGTAGTGCGTGGCCCATGCTGAGAGGTAGCTGCTGGAAAACGTGGTCTGGCAGATGTCGTACACGTGGCTCCAGTACGTGCGCCGGTTTGAGACGCCCTGCGGCTGGGCGGTGGTGATGAGTTTGGTGAGGTCGGCGTTCGGGGTCATCGTCGAGGTGGTGCCGAGGCTGAACGAGAAATCCAAATCGTAAGGGAAGAAGACCCAGCGGCCGTCGGATGGGCGGCGGTACATGTAGAAATTGTGCTGCCCGCCGGTCGCGTAGTTATCGCCGACACCGAAGAGCGTCGCGATGGCGTAACCGCGCAGCCATTCGCTCACGTCGATCATGGCGTTCGTATCGGTGAAATATTGCGCGTCGTTTGTCCGGCCAAACGCGGTGAGGAAAGTGATGAGCGCGCTGTAGTCGTCGGCTTCCTCGCGGTTCGCGATCAGCCAGTGCCAGCGGTAGGCCTCCTTGTCCGTGCCGAGGCTGGAGAGGCCCACGCCGGCGACGCCGTCGGGCTCGGGCAGTTTGAGGCTCTGCCGGTTCCCGTCAGACGTGGTCGTCGGGTAGTAGATCAGCTCGTATTTGAAAAGGCTGCCGTCGCTGCCGCTGGCGTACGCGCTGCTGAGGTATTCGCCGGTGACGATGCGCTGCCGGCCGAAGATCGCCGCGCCGGTCTGCACGGTCTGCGGGGCGATGACGCGGCAGAGGTCGTCCTCGCTGCCCGGCAGCCCGCCGGCGTGGGTGATCGCGCGCTTGATGAGGATTTCCTTTTCCGAGGACTGGTTGCCCGCGCCGCTGCGGTCGATGACTACGGAGTCCACCGCGCCGAGCAGGAGATTCGTGGACGGGAAGCGCACGTTGAAGCTGACGCGCAGCGGCTGGTTTCGCCCGCGCTCGCTGCCGTGGAGGTGGACGCCGCAGTCGTAGTGAACGTCGCGCTCGTTCCAGATGACGGTGCAGGGCAGGCGGTCGTTGCTCATCACATTGGTGACGGTGTGCAGCGTCGTGGTGTCGGCGGCGGTCATGACGATGCGGATGTTATTTGGCTGCACGCCATTGAGCGTGAGCCGCGCCTGGCCGTCGTCCCACGGGATCATGGCGCGCGAGCTGGCGCCGAGCGGCGGGGCGAAACCCAAGGCCCCAAGCCCGTCGGCGGCCTGCACGTAGAATTGCACCTTGGCGCCTGCGGCCTGTCCGGGGACCGTCGCGGTGAAGCGGCCCGCGCCCTGGTTTGCCATCGCGATGCTGGTGAATGCGCCGCCGTTTACCGCGTAGAAAAGCGACACCGCGCCGAGGCCGTCGGGATCGCTGGCGGTCACGCTCACGGTGGCGGGCTGGCTCGCGGCGGGCACGGCGGGCGAGTGCGTGAGTCCGGTGAAAGTCGGGCCGAGATTTGCAATGAACGCGGAATTCGCCGAGCCGGGCGTGCCGCCGCCACTGGCGACCGGCAGCAGCGAGGTGCGGGCGATGCGGTCGAAGTAGAGCCGCGTGTTGAGCTGGTTCGAGCCGCTGACCCAGCGGGCTCGGAAGCTGACGGTGTACGAGAGACCGCTGTTGATCGTGTGCTCGACCGCGCCGGACTGGAGCATCGTCTCGGCGTGGTTGTGCATGTGCTCGCAGGAGTCCGAGGCATCGACGCGCAGCACGCTGCCGGTGCCAAAGGGATCGGTGATGCGGGTGGCGCGGCTGTGCGTGCCGAGGAAGCGCCAGCTCGCGGTATTGGTGCCGAAGGTGCCGTTTGCGATGAGCTGCGTGGCGCCTTGCGTCACGCTCACGTCGTCGATCATCACCGAGCCCGCGCCGAGCAGGCCGAAGACGAATTCATTCCACGCCGTCGGATCGTTGCTCACGCCGGGCGTCGCGGTCGCGGTGAAAGTGTAGGGCTGCCACGAACCGCGGTATGCCTCGCTGCTCGCCGCCCACGCCTCGGGGCGCGAGGTGTCCGCGCGCGGATCGCGCAGCTCGATGGAGGAGCCGCCGCCATTTGCCGGGATGGGCCACGGGGCGTCGTTGGCAAAGGCGACCGCACTGACCGGGTTGCCGTTCGCGTCGGTGAGCTGGAGCTGTTCGCCGCCGTTTTTGATCGAACCGGTGAAGTTGCCGACGATCTTGCTCGCGACCGCGGGCCACTTGGCTTGCAGCGCGGCGGCGTTGTTTGAGACGACGAGATGGCCGCCCACCGGGATCGTGGTGCCCGCGGCAAAGCTGAAGCCGATGCCGCTGGAAAAACTCCAGCCGGTGAGGAGGACCGGCGCTGCGCTGCGGTTGTGGATTTCGACCCACTGCTCGGGGTCCTCGGCAAAGGACGGCGTCTGCGTGAGCGGGCGTGGGTGATACATGACCTCGTTGATGACGAGATCGGTGCTGAAGGTGAACGCATTCGCCGCGCCGAAAGTCGCGCTCGTGGGATACAGCCAGCGCCCGGGGAATTGTGTCGCGCGGCCCCGCAGGCGGTTCGTCACCTCCCGCGTGTCGAGCACCTCGATGCCGCCCGCTTTCACGACGAAAAGTTTGTCGCCGTTCGCCGGCGTGAAGCCGAGTTGGGCGGCATTGAGCACGAGGAGCGTGCCGGAATTCAGCGTGCCCGAGAGCGCGTAGCTCGTGCCGGGCGTCGAGCTGCGAATCGTGTAGCCGGTGAGGTTGAGCGCGCTGGCGGACAGGTTTGCGAGTTCGAGCTGAAAGCCCGCGCCGCCCGCGCTGATTTCGTTCAGCACCAGCCCGGGCGTCTGGTCCGCCGGCGTCGGCGCCGTCTCGGTGAGCGTGAGCTGCGCGGCGAAAACCATGTCGGGATCGCTGGCGAAGGTGGCCGCCTGCACGGCGAGCACGTTTGTGCCGGTGACGAGCAGGCTGTTTGAAATCGGGATGTCGGCGGTGAGATTCGCCGTCGCGGTGCCGGAGGCGGGCGGGTTGTTTTGCGTATAAATCTGGGTGCCGTTCAGCCAGACCGTGCAGCCGTCCTCGACGAGCATTTTGAGCGACAGCGCCGTGCGCGACGGCACGCCGGCGAAGGTGAACGCGCGGCGGAACTGGTAGGTCGCCGCGCCCGCGAGCGCGGTGCGCAGCGTGGCGACACTGGTGACATTCAGCGGGGTGGCGGTGCCGCTGTACAGACTGCCGACCTGCGTGCCGGTGAGCGCCTTTGTCCAGATCGCCACGTCGTCGAGATTGCCGTTCCAGTACTCGTCGGTCTGTTCGCCGCCGAAGTAGAGCGACTGCGGATGGACCAGCGGGGCATTGATCGTGCGCGTCCCGGTGATCGCCCCATTGCGATAGTAGGTGAGCGTGCTGCCGGTCTTGACCAGCGCGTGGTGCATCCAGCCGCTGTTCGCCGCTATGTCCGCGTAGTCGATCCCCTGCTGGGAGCCGTTGTCGTAGAACTCCAACTGGTAAGGGGTGAATTTGATGAATTCGAGCGGACTCCAACTGACGCCCGCACTCGGCGAGTAGCGGTTGCCTACGATGATGTTGTTGCTCGGGGCTTGCGTGGAACTGGCCCAGAAGGACCATGTGAAATCGTTCGTGAGAGTCATCACGGGGATGATCCCACTTCCGGCATACACCTGCTGGCCGGTGCCGGTGAACTGGATCACGCTGCTGCGTGGTGCCGTATCGCTGACGATGGCGGGGCTGCCTGTGACCGTGGCCGCGACGCCGCCCGGCGCGAGGTTAGGCGTCTGCCCGCTGCTGATCGAATCCAGCGGCCAGTAGCCGAGCAGGCCGTCGCTCCCGCCGGCGAGCGCGGGTGTGCCGAAGTAGAGCGCGGACTGGCCTGAGGCCCATGCGGTGTCGTTGAAAGCAGGCTGCTCCCAGCCGGCGGTCGGCGTGCCGGTGAGGTATTTCCACACCGAATCGAGCTGCACCGGGGTGGTGACAGTCGGCGCCTGCCCGGCGACGGCAAAATTCACGCGGCCAGGCGTCCCGCCCGCATCCGCGCTCGCCGCCCAGCTAGCGGCGTCCTCATTGGCGGATTCGCTGTTGCGCCGCGCGAGCGTGGCGCCGGAGCCGTCCGCGCCGGCGGGCCAGTCGCCGCCGTCGCTGTAGTTGACGCTGTCCATTTCACGCCCGTTGCGGTTGAGCAGCGTGAGGGTTTCGCCCGCGTTGTTCAGTGCGCCGGTCCATGGCCCGAGGGCGCCGAGGCCCGCAAGCGAGCTGGCAGCCGGCGTCGCGGCTACGATCAAATAGCCGTGGCCCGTGATTTTCGCCCCCTCTGGAAACGTGTAGTCCACCGCATTCGCCAGCCGCCAGCCGGACAGGTCGATGTCCACGCCCGAAAGGCTGTGCAGCTCGATCCACTCGGTGTCGCCCGCGGCCTGGTGATAGTGGATTTCGTTGATGATCACCGCGGCGTCTACCGCGTCCGCCCGCGCGATAAAGCCAAGGGAGACGAGGGCGCAGGCGAGGACGAGGCGGCAAAAACGGGGGGACATGGGTGGGGCGGCCGACCATGGACGCCAGACCGCACACGGTCAACCGGTGGTCTCACCCGACGCGCGCCAGGCAGGGCACGGAGCCCTTGACTCGTCACGGAATCGACACTTAGCCTGCGCCTTTCTCACCCCATTTAGCAGCCACACCACCTTGGACTTAAAAGAAATCAAAGAACTCATCGCCTTGATGAGGAAGAACGACCTCTCTGTCTTCAAAATGGAGAAGGAGGGCTTCAAAATCACCCTGAAAAAGGGCACGGACTTCCAGCCGGTCATCACCACCACGGCCCCCGCCGCTCTGGTCGCCGCACCCGCGGCGGTCGCCGCGCCGGGTCCGGACGCCGCTGCCGCTCTGAAGGACGCCGCCTCCCTGCGCGAGATCGCCTCGCCGATGGTGGGCACATTTTACGGCTCGGCCTCGCCGGACTCAGGACCCTACGTCACGGTCGGGCAGGAGGTCACGGAGGACACCGTCGTCTGCATCATCGAGGCCATGAAGGTGATGAACGAGATCAAGGCCGAGGTGCGCGGGGTCATCGCCGAGGTCGTGGCGGAAAACGGGAAGCCCGTGCAGTTCGGGCAGGCGCTTTTTCGGGTGCGTTAAGCTGCGATGTTCAACAAAGTCCTCATCGCCAACCGCGGCGAAATCGCCCTGCGCGTCATCCGCGCATGCAAGGAACTGGGGGTCAAGACGCTGGCCGTGTATTCCGAGGCGGACGTGGATTCGCTCCATGTGCAGCTCGCGGACGAGGCCATCTGCATCGGCCCGGCGGCGAGCGCGCAGTCTTATCTGAAGATCGACCGGATCATCAGCGCCGCGGAGATCGGCGACGTGGATGCGATCCATCCCGGTTACGGATTCCTGAGCGAGAACGCGCACTTCGCGGACATCTGCGAGAGCTGCAATATCAAATTCATCGGGCCGCCCGCCGACGCCATCCGCGCGATGGGCGATAAAAACACCGCCCGCGCCACGGCGAAGCGCGCCGGGATGCCGGTGACGCCAGGCTCGGACGGCATCGTCGAGACGGAAAAGGAGGCGCTGCAGATCTCCCGGAAGATGGGCTATCCGGTGATGATCAAGGCGACGGCCGGCGGCGGGGGCCGCGGCATGCGCGCGGCGCACAATGACAGCTCGCTCGTGTCCGGCTACCACGCCGCGCGGCAGGAGGCGGAAAAGGCGTTCGGCAACTCCGCCGTCTATATCGAGAAGCTCATCGAGAACCCGCACCACATCGAATTCCAGATCATGGCTGACATGCACGGCGACGTGGTGCATCTCGGCGAGCGCGACTGCTCCATGCAGCGCCGCAACCAGAAGATCATCGAGGAGACACCCTCGCCGATCATGACGGACGAAATCCGCGAGCGCATGGGCGAAGACTGCGTGCGGCTGGCCAAGGAGGTGGGCTACGTCGGCGCGGGCACCATCGAGTGTCTGATGGACGACCACGGGCACTACTACTTCATGGAGATGAACACCCGCATCCAGGTCGAGCACTGCATCACCGAGGAGGCCTACGGCGTCGATCTCGTGAAAGAGCAGATCAAGATCGCGGCGGGCGAGCCGCTCTCGCAATACATGCACAACGCGAAGCGGAAGTACCACGCCATCGAGTGCCGCATCAACGCCGAGGACCCGTTCCACAATTTCCAGCCCTGCCCCGGCAAGATCGAGCTCTACTACGCGCCCGGCGGCCGTGGCATCCGCATCGACTCGCACGCCTACGCCGGGTACACCGTGCCGCCGCATTACGACTCGATGATCGCCAAGGTCATCGCCATGGGCACCACCCGCGCCAACGCCATCGCCCGCATGAGCCGCGCGCTCAGCGAGTACATCCTCACCGGCATCAAGACGACCATCCCCTTTCAGGAGGCGATCATGCGCGACCCGGATTTCGTGCGCGGGAAATACAACACCGGTTTCGTCCAGAAGATCATCGACTCCCGCGTGGCGCAGTTTGCGTCGCGGTAGGAAAAACCTCCCGTCATCCCGGGCGCAGGCGGCGGGTGGAAAAATTGACGAATGCCGGATGACGGAAGAAACCGGAATGAAAAACCGCCCGCCGTGCGCCGTGCCCCGCCGACCTCGGCATCCGTCGTCCGGCATTCGCCCCCGCTCCTCCGGGAACTGCGCTTCCTGGTCAAAGTCTCGCGGCCAGGTTTCTGGCTGACCTCGGTCTGGTTCTATCTGCTGCCGCTCGGGCAGCGCGAGGTCTTCGGCAGCGGCGCGTTCCTGCTCGGCCTTTTCTTCGTCACGTTTCCGCTCGGCATGCTCATCTACGGCTGGAATGACCTCGTCGATTTTGAAACCGACCGGCTCAATCCGCGCAAAGACACCTTCCTCTTCGGCGCCCGCCCCACGCCCGAGCAGATGCGGCGGCTGCCACTGGCCATCGCGCTCGTCCAGTTGCCGTTTGCCGCCGCGTTCGTCTGGATCGTCGGGTGGCAGGCGCTCGGCTGGTTTGCAGCGCTCAGCGCGGCCACGGCGCTCTACAATGGCCCCGGCATCGGCTTCAAGGGCCGGCCGGGCCTCGATCTGCTGAACCAGGTCGGCTACCTCCTAGTCTTCGTCCTCAGCAGCTGGCTTTGCCGCGTCCCGCAACTGCCGTGGTTCACCTTCGTGTTCGGCGCGCTCTTTGCCATGCACTCCCATCTTTTTGGCGAAATCATGGACGCCGGGCCCGATCGCGCGGCCGGGCGCCGGACCACGGCCGTGGCCATCGGCATCCTGCCTTCCAAGGCGCTGCTCATCGCGCTGCTGCTGGCCGAGGCGGCTCTGGTGTGGCAGTGCGCGCGTGACCCGTGGATCGCCGCCGCGCTCCTGGTCGGCGCGTGCTTTTTCACCGCGGACGCCCTCGTCCTCTGGCGCGAACGCCCCTACGCCCCGTGGCAGATGCGCCTTTTTTTCCTCGGGTGGAACGCCGCCGCCGCCCTCAGCATCCCGTGGGTCTGGAAAACGGCGACTCTCTCCGGGGTGCGCTGATATTCGGAAAATTCCCATTGCACTCGCTCGGAAACCCCATTACTCCTTCCGCCCATTTTTTACCGCCAAGAACCACGCCTGCATACCCTTTATGTCCACTGAACTGATGACGGAACTTCTCGAGGCTGGTGTCCACTTCGGCCACCAGACCAAACGCTGGAACCCGAAGATGAAGCCGTTCATTTTCGAGAAGCGCAACGCCATCTACATCATCAATCTCGGCAAGACCGTCGAGCAGCTCGATGACGCGACGAAGTTCCTGAGCGAGGTCGCCGGCCGCCGCGGCAAGGTGCTCTTTGTCGGCTGCAAGAAGCAGGCGCAGGAGGCGATCAAGGAAGCCGCGCTCGCGTGCGGACAGTTTTACGTGAACCAGCGCTGGCTCGGCGGCACGCTCACCAACCTCGCGACCATCCGCAAGAGCATCGCGCGGATGAAGTATATCGAGAACCTCGACAAGCAGCCCGAGTATTCAAAGATGGGCAAGCAGGAGATTTCCGCGATCCGGCGCGAGGGCGAGAAGCTCAAGCGCAACCTCGAAGGCATCCGTGACATGGAGAAATTTCCCGACGCCATCGTCATCATCGACACGATGCGCGAAAGCATCGCCGTCGCCGAGGCCAACCGCCTCAAGATCCCGGTCGTCGCCATCGTCGATACGAACGCCGACCCCGACCTGATCAAGTATCCCATCGCCGGAAACGACGACGCCATCCGCGCCATCCGCATCGTCCTCCAGAAGCTCGTGGACGCCATCGTCTCGACGAACACCGGCCGCTCGAAGAAAGACCAGGAAGCTCTCGCTGGCGTCAGCGAATAACCCGGCCGTCTCGGCACACCCCTTTCGGAGAGACGAGGGCCCAGCGCTCTCGTCTCTTCGCATTTTCAACCTAGCCATCCTAACATCCCTATGAGCACAGCCACCGTCATCGACGCACAACTCGTCAAGACCCTCCGCGAAAAAACCAACGCAGGACTGATGGAATGCAAGCGCGCCCTCACCGAAACCGGCGGCGATCTCGAGGCCGCCATCGACGTGCTCCGCGCGAAAGGTGCGGCCAGCGCAGCGAAGAAGGCCGACCGTGAAGCGAAGGACGGCGTCATCGCCCAAGCGATCCTGCCCGGCGCGAAAGTCGGCGTGCTCGTCGAGGTGAATTGCGAGACGGATTTCGTCGCAAAGAACGACAGCTTCCGCGCCTTCACGGACGACATCGCCCGCAAGATTGCCTCGAACCCCGACGTCGACCTCGAGAGCGAACGCGTCGCCGCCGTGCAGAAGATCGGCGAAAACGTCCGCATCCGCCGCAGCGCCCGAGTGGAAGTGACCGGCCACGGCTCGCTCGCCGCCTACATCCACACCGGCTCCAAAGTCGGCGTGCTCGTCGAGGTCGGCTCGGAAAAGGACGGCACCGCGAACACGGAGGAATTCAAGCAGCTCGTCCGCGACATCACCTTGCAAATCGCCGCCGCCAATCCGGTCTGCGTTGACCGCTCCCAGGTTCCCGCCGCCCTCGCCGAGCGCGAGCGCGCGATCTACCGCGAGCAGGTGCCGCCCGGCAAAACACCGGAGATGGTCGAAAAAATCGTCGAAGGGAAAATGATCAAATTTTACAGCGGCGCGTGCCTCGTCGATCAGGCGTTCATCAAGAACCCCGACCAGACCATCGCCCAACTCATCGCCGCGAAGAGCAAGGAAATCGGCGACAACCTCGTGATCCGCCGTTTCCTCCGCTACATGGTCGGCGAGGAAATCGCGGCCTAAGCGCCAGCGCGGGCGTGCGCCCTGCGATTCATTGATTGCGCCGATGCGCCCGGCGGCGTGCCGACAGGCGATTGCTTGACGAGATGAAACCCCGCCGCGTCACCATCCTCCGCAAGGGACTGATGGTGCTCGCGCTCCCGCTGCTCTATCAGGCGCTCTTTATCGGGCTGCTCCTGAAGCGGCAGCACGACCACAATCAGGCGCAGCGATGGGCCGTGCACACGAAGGACGTGCTCATTCAGACCGACACCATCCTCCGGCATGTGCTCATGTCGCAGAGCGATCTGCGCGGCTACATTCTCACCGGGCGCGAGGTCTTCGCGCAGGAAAGGACGGGCGCGGAAGAGGCCATCGCGTCCGAACTCCGGAAAATGGCGGAGTTGATTCAGCACAACCCCCGGCAGCAGGAGCGCTTTGCCGGGATCGCCGCGCTCGTGAATGCGCGGCTTGATTTTGAGCGCGGCGTCACCGCCCGGCTGCGCGAGGTCGGACAGCAGCAGGTGCTGGCGGAGAACCGGGACATGCCGGGCAAGGTTCTCACCGACCAGCTCTCGGCGAAGATCGAGGAATTCCGCGCAGCCGAGGAAAGTCTCGCCGCGGAGCACCTGAACCGGCTGGAACGCTCCAGCAGCGCGCAGAACTGGCTGCTCGTGGGCGGGCTCCTTTTCAATGTAGTCATCGGCGCACTCGCGGCGGCGATGTTCAGCCGCGAGATCGGCGCGCGCATCCAGTCCGTCGCCGGAAACACGCGCCGCATCACGCGCGGCGAGGAGCTTCCGCCCGTCGTGGCGGGGAGCGACGAGATCGCGGAACTGGACGCGAAACTGCACCTCATGGCCGACGAGATCGCGGCGTCCCGGCGGCGGGAGCGCGTGTATCAGGAGACGCTTGAGCATCGCGCCGCCGACCTGGTCCGCGCGAACCTCGACCTCGACCAGAAGAACCAGGAGATCGAGATGTTCGTCTATAGTGTCTCGCACGACCTGCGCTCGCCGCTGGTCAATCTGCAGGGCTTTTCCAAGGAACTCGGGCGTGCGCGGGAGGAACTGCACCGCCTGTTTGCAGACGACTTCGCCGCGCCGGCGCGCGAGCAGGCGAAGTCGCTCGTCGAGCGCGATGTCGCGGAGTCGGTCCGCTACATCCAGACAGCCGTCACGCGGCTTTCGGGCATCATCGACGCGCTCCTCCGCCTCTCCCGCGCCGGGCGGGTCGAGTATCACCCGAAGCTCGTCGAGCTCGCCCCGGTGGTGGCGCGGATCGTCGCGGCGATGCGCGGGAGCATCGTGAAATGCGGCGCGGAAATCACGATCCACCCGCTTCCCCAGGTCTGGGCCGATCCGACTGCCGCCGAGCAGATCTTTGCGAACCTCATCGGCAACGCCGTCAGCTACCTCGATCCGGCCCGGCCCGGCGTGATCGAGATCGGCACCGTCGAGCGTCCGGTCGAGGGCATGGCCAGCCCGCGGACCGTCTATGTAAAGGACAACGGCCTCGGCATCGCGGCCGCGTATCTGCCGAAAGTTTTCGCCATCTTCCAAAGGCTGCACGGCGACGCGGCGGTGGGGGAAGGCGTGGGCCTGGCGCTCGTGCGGCGCGTCGTCGAGCGGCACGGCGGGCGCGTGTGGGTCGAGTCGCAGGCAGGCGTGGGCTCGGTTTTTTATGTGGCGCTCCCCGGCAGCAGCGAGACGTCGCCGCTTGCGGGCGTTGCTCCGCGCAAGGAATCCATTAGCGTCGCCTCCCGACCCGCATGACGACCGAGCCCATCACCATCCTGCTCGCCGAGGACGACGACGGACACGCGAGCCTTGTGGAGCGCAATCTGGAACGGGCCGGCGTGCTCAACGGCATCCTCCGCGTGCGCGACGGGCATGAGCTGCTCGAGTGCCTGCGCACGCGCGGCACCTCCCACGGGCACGCGCTGCACGAGGCCTTTGTCATCCTGCTCGACATCAATATGCCGCGCATCGACGGCATCGAGGCGCTCCGGCAGATCAAGGCGGACCCAGCGACGCGCCGCATCCCCGTCATCATGCTCACCACCACGGATGACCCGCGCGAAATCGACCGCTGCTATGAACTGGGCTGCAATGTCTATGTCACCAAGCCGGTCGAGCAGGACGGCTTCCTCGACGCGATCCGGCGTCTCGGGCTTTTCCTGCAGATCGTCCAGCGCCCGCGCAACGGGCTGGTCTAGGCCATGAGCACGCCCGCAGCGCGCGGTACGGTGCTGGTGCTCGAGGACGAGCCCGGCATGGGCTTCCTCCAGCAGCGCAATCTGGAGCGGGCCGGCTACCAGGTGGAACTCGCGGCCGGCACCGAGGCCGCGCGCGCCGTGCTGGCCGCCGGGCGCATCGATCTCCTGGTGCTCGACTACCAGCTCAACGAGCCGGTCAACGGGATTCAGTTCTACCGCTCCCTGCAACGCGACGGGCGCGATCTGCCGGCCATTCTCGTCACTGGATTTGGCGACGAGGCGCGCATCCTCGAGGCGATGCGCGCCGGCGTGCGGGACTTCATCCTCAAAACGCCCAACTTCATCGATCTCGTCGCGCCGACCGTGGATCGTGTGATGCAGCAGGTCCGAGGCGAGCGGCTGCTTTTGGAGGTCGAGGCCGCCAGCCGGGCAAAGGATCACTTTCTCGCCACCCTGAGCCACGAGCTGCGCACGCCGCTCACACCCGTGCTCGCGCTCGTGTCCGCACTCCAGGCCGATGCGCGGCTGCCGCAGGACGTGCAGGAGGACATCGCGACCATCGCCCGCAATATCGAGCTTGAGGCGCGGCTCATCGACGATTTGCTCGACATCACGCGCATCGTCCGCGGCAAGCTCGAACTGCGGCTGGAGGCCGTCGATATCCGCCCGATCATCGGGCACGCGGTGAAGACCTGCTGCGCGCATGAGGCGGCCGAGAAAATGATCACCTGCCACGAGCAGCTCGGCGACGGCCCGCACGTCGCGCGCGTGGATGCCGCGCGGCTGACGCAGGTTTTTTGGAACGTCCTGAAAAACGCGATCAAATTCACGCCCGTCGGAGGGCAGACGTTTGTGCGGTCGCGGCGCGAAAGCGAGGGCGGGCACGCGTGGATCGCCGTCGAAATCGAGGACACGGGCATGGGCATCGCGCCGGATCTGCTTCCACGGATCTTTGACGCGTTCGAGCAGGGCGAGCGCGTGATCACGCGGCAGTTCGGCGGACTGGGACTCGGACTGGCGATCAGCCGCGCGATCATGGAGACGCACGGCGGGACCATCACCGCCCGGAGCGCAGGCCTGGGAAAAGGCGCGGTTTTCACCGTGCGCCTGCCTGCCGCCGCGGATGCGACTGCCGCGGTCGAGATGCCGCCCGTGCGGCGCCCGGCGCCGGCGCCGCAGCGATATGGACGCGGGCAGACCGCGCATCTGCTGCTTGTCGAAGACCACGCGGACACGGCGGCAGTACTGGCCCGCATGCTGCGGCGCGCGGGCTTTCAGGTCACCGTCGCCACGACCGTCGCGCAGGCGCTCGCCGAGACGGAGGCCGCAGCCGGGGCCGTGGACGGGAGCGGGCGCCTCCGTCCCGTCCGGCTCGTCGTCAGCGACCTGGGCCTGCCCGACGGCAGCGGCACCGTGCTGATGAGGGAACTCGCGGAAAAGCGCGGCCTCACCGGCATCGCGCTGAGCGGCTTTGGCATGGAGGACGACGTGAGCCGCGCCCTCGACGCGGGATTCGCCCGGCACCTCACGAAACCGGTCGATTTTGAGGTCCTCATCGCCACCATCCGCGAGTTGCTCGCCCGCGGATAGGCGCCCGCCGGATGCCCGGAGAAAGATTCCGTTGCGCGCCCCACGCCCGCCCGTACGTTCGATTCCGCCATGCTTAACGACGACACGATCCAGTACGCGATCGACAACACCCAGGTAGTCGTCGCCCCGCAGCGGCGCATCGCGACGTTCGGCGACACGAGCTTCCGCTTTTTCCTCGTCACCGAGCTCATGGACACCGCCGGCCAGGTGCGCGTGCGCGACGGGCGGCTCCACGCCGAGCGGCCGCAGATCGTCACGCCGGGGCAGATCCACCGCATGCTCCTCGAGGGATTCGGCGAGCGCGCAGAGGCTTTCGCCGACTGGCTGCGCGAGCATGCGCCGCAGCTCGCGGCGCTGAAATACGGCTTCCAGTTTCGCAAGACCGACGTCTCCGACAACGTGCTGCACGGCACGCTCGACGAGGTGCTCAGCCGCCTGCGCGAGGACGTGGAGCGCTCCGAGGACCCGCTCAGCGCGGTCATTCACGGCGTGGACGAGGGATGGGAGATCTGCCTTTTGAAATTTGCCGCCGACATGATTCAGGAATCCTCCGGGGGAAACTTCGGTGATTTCAAAAAGCGCGGGCTGCTTTGACGGTGGGCCGCCGGGGCGTGAGCGGCAAGCCGGCGCGTTGACTCGATTTCCACTTTCCCTTTCACTCGTTTTCGCCCGTGAAAGCCGTCTTCCTCATCGCCCTCGCCCTCGCCATTTTTGGCTCCGGCGCATATTTCACGTACGAGACGATCATCCGCCCGAAGCAGGAACTGGCGGCCGAGAAGGATCTGCCGCCGCCGCCGCCGCCGCCCGATCCCACAGTGCCGGAGTTTGAAAGGGCCGAGGCGGTGCGCAAGACGGGCAAGCTGATCGAGGCGCGCGAGGCCCTCGCGGGTTTTGTCGAGCGCTACCCGGAATCGAGCAAGATCGACGAAGCCAAGAACCAGCTCGGCGACATCAACACCACGCTCTTTCTCTCCCCCCGGCCCGCGCAGGAGAAGCTGACCTACGTGGTGAAATCCGGGGACGTCATCACCCGCGTGGCCAAGAAAGTGGCGCTCTCTCCGGAACTGCTCATGCGGGCGAACAACCTGAAAACCGACAAGCTCCAGATCGGCCAGAAGCTCACCTACGCACCCGCGGATTTTTCAGTCGTCATCAGCCGCCGGACCGACCGCGTCACGCTGCTGAACAAGGGCCGCTTTTTCAAACACTACCCCATCCTCTCCTGGCCGCCGATTTACGCGAAAGCGCCGGGCACCGACGGGCGGAAACCGCCAGCGCTGCCGAAGCAGGCAGGCAAGGTGAAGGACCGGATCGCCTGGGTGGACGGCCAGCGGGCGTTCTTCATCGACCCCGGATTTTGGAATGCGAAGTTTTGGATTGAGATCACCATCCGCGGCTGCACGCTCTACCCCGAGCCGGTCACCGGCGCCCCCGAGAAGCCAAACTCGAAACCGCCGAACGGCGGCATCACCCTGGCACCCGCCGCGCTCGCCGAAATCGGCGTGCTCCTGAGCAATGGCGACGCCGTGACCCTCGAATAATATCCCCATGAAACTTCAGCCCTTGGAATTTGAGAAACCCATCGTCGAGCTCGAGGAAAAGCTGGCAGATCTGAAACGGCACTCGCGGGCGAACGACATCAATTTCGACAGCGAGGTGCGCCGGATGGAGGGCAAGATCGAGGACACCAAGCGCGTCATTTACGAAAACCTGACCGCCTGGCAGCGCGTGCAGATCGCCCGGCATAATGCGCGGCCCTTCGCGCTCGACTACATCCAACTTTCCTTCAGCGGCTTCGTCGAGTTGCACGGCGACCGGCTTTTTGCCGAAGACCGCGCCATGCCCGGCGGCTTCGCCACCATCGGTTCGCGGAAGTGCGTGGTCATCGGCCACCAGAAAGGCCGCGAGCTGAAGGAGAACATCAAACGCAACTTCGGCTGCGCCAATCCCGAGGGCTACCGCAAGGCGCTGCGCCTCATGCGGCTCGCGGAAAAATTCAGCCTGCCCTTTGTCTCGCTCATCGACACGCCCGGCGCGTACCCCGGCCTCGGTTCCGAGGAGCGGCACATCTCCGAGGCCATCGCCGTGAATCTCCGCGAGATGATGATCCTGCGCACACCGACCGTCGCCGTGGTCATCGGCGAAGGCGGCAGTGGCGGCGCGCTCGGCATCGCCGTCGCCGACCGCGTGCTGATGATGGAAAACGCCTACTATTCCGTCATCTCGCCGGAGGGTTGCGCCGCCATCCTCTGGAAACACCGCAAGCACGCCCCGGAGGCCGCCGCCGCCCTCAAGCTCACCGCACGCGACCTCCTCGAAATGCGGCTCATCGACGACATCATCCCCGAGCCGCTCGGCGGCGCCCACCAGAACCACGCCGCCGCCATCTCGAATCTCAAGCGCGCCGTCGGCCAGCAGCTCGACGAGCTTTCAAAGCTCCCCCACGACGAACTCCTCGCCCAGCGCTACGCCAAATACCGCCGCGTCGGCGAATTCGCCGGAGACGCCTGATCCTCCGGGCAGCGCTCGCAGAACCCTCTCCCGATTATCCCCATGAAAAAACTCCTGCCATTCATCACCCTCCTCGCCGTCCTCTCTTCCGCCCAGGCCGATTGGGCGCTGAAGGACGACGCCAACACCGATCTGCCGGGCCGCAAGGTGGACATCAGCCAGGACGGCGTCCTCCGCGCGCGGCTCATCTACGGCGAGGGCCAGATCAAGCCTTACCTCCGCGTCCAGGGCGAGGAGGGCGACGGCCTCAACGAATGGGACGCCAAGCAGCAGTTCCCGCATCACCGCGGCATCTACATCGGCTGGAACAAGATCGCCTCCGACATCGGCGGCACGAAGACGTATGACCTCTGGCATTTCAACAACGGCGGCACCATGACGCTCGTGAAACTCGACAAGCTGACTGCCGGGAAAGATTCCGCGACCATCGTCGCCACGATCGAGTGGCGCGCAGGCGCAAAGGACGAGAGCGGGAGCGACCTGCTCCTCACCGAGACGCGCACGCTCACCGTCTCGCGTCCGGCGGCGAAGACCACGCAGGTCGATGCGCAGTTCGTCTTGAAACCGGCGCGCGACCTCACGCTCGGCGGCGATCTCCAGCACGCGGGCATTCACTTCCGCGCGTCCGCCACCGTCGGCACCCGCAACAAGGAGACAGCCTACGTGTGGGAGCCGGAGATCGAGGGCAAGGGCGGAAAAGTCGTGGGCAAGGATCTGAAATGGGCGCGGCTCACCTTTCCCATCGGCGAGCGCTTTTACCACGCCACGGCGCTGAACGCGCCGACCAATCCCGTCGATGAACTATCGTGGCGCGACTACGGGCGCTTCGGGTTCTTTTTCACGAAGCAGCTCAAGAAAGACGAGACGCTCACAGTCAAATACCGCTTCCTCACCGAACCCGCCGCGGGCGTGACTGCGAAGCCGACGGATGAGCAGCGCGCCGAGTTTCGCAAGGCCGCGCAGGCGCAGTACGACGCGTTTGTGAAATGAAGCTCGGTGTCGCCCTTGTCGTAGCCGCCGGGCTCGCGGGCACGGCTTTCGCGGCGACATCGCGCTATGGAGGACACGGAGGCGACGGTAAATTCGACAAGCGCACGGGCTCACGTCGTTGCTATTGACAACGCTCCGGCGCGCTCCATTCTCGCCGCGATTTTTCGTCCTTTGCGACGTTCCATGCCTGCTGCTGCGCCCCAGTTTCACGGGGCCGAGACGGCTTGGTTCCCTGCATCCGGCCGATGGATTTCACCGCTTGTCCCCGAGGTGTGGCGGCTCAGGGTAAACCAAACCATCCCGCCACGATCCGAAAAGCGGATCAGAACCCACGACACCATGAACACAAACTCCCCTCAGAAATCTGCCCTCCTCACCCGCGGCCTGCCGTGTGCCTCTCTGCTCGCCGGTTTCCTTCCATGGAGGCAGGCAAAGAAGCGGTCACACCTGGCTACGCCGGCGGCCGTACTGATGCTGCTCGGCTCGGCGGGCCTTGTCCAAGGCGTGCCTTTGACCGCACAGGTTGTGTTTGGCGGCGCAGGCGATCAGCAGGGCACGGGCGTGGCGATCAGTGCCGGCAATGTTTTCTATTCCCAAAATAACAGCAACGACGGCGTGGTCGGCCGATACAACGGTGCGCTGACGGCGCAAAGCTGGTCCACGCCACTGGGTGGAAGCTTTGGCGACATCTGGGGCGTGGCCGTGTCGAACAGCGTTTACACGACGGGATCCTCGCGTCCGCCGGTGCTCACAGTGGACACGGTCGGTGGGGCCGAAAACAAGATGGTGGTAGGGAGCATCGGCACCGGCGGCGGGGCTTTTAGCTGGCGCACACAGACGCCGGCAGCTCCCGGTTTTTTTGCCTATGGCGGCACTGAAAACGCGCGGGACATCGCCATTTCCAATTCGGCCGGTGTGGATTCCATCTACGCCGTTGGTGTCGGGGAGGCTTGGAACGTGTATTCGCACTACGGCATGACGCTGGCGAAACTCAACGAAGCCGGCGGAGTGGTCACCACGGCGACCTACGGCGGGGGAGGCATCTTCACTGCTGGCGCGGGTGTCACGACGCTGGGTGGAAATGTGTTTGCCGTGGGCAACCGTGGGCCCTCTGCACTGATCCGAGCCTATAGCGGCAGTCTTGGTTCGCTTTGGGGGGAGGAAACCGTGACCGGTGCTTACAACAACGTCACCTCATTCAACGGCGACATTTATGCGGTCGGGGTCAACGGTGCGAACGGCATCGTCTCCCGCTACAATGCGACCACTGGCTTGCGGCTTTGGACGCAAACCTATGCGGGCGACATGCTCAACGGCATCGTCGGTGTCAACGGCTCCCTTTACGCGGCGGGCCGCAAAGGAAGCGATGCGGTTCTGCTCAGCCTGGATGCGACTACGGGCGCCGTGCAGAACTCGCAGACTTTCGGCGGTGCAGGGACCGATGTGTTCAACGACATCACAGTGAACAGCATGGACGGCAGTTTGTACGCGATCGGGACTACTGATTCCGCCAGTCTCGGCGCGAATGGCAAAGATGTCTGGATTACGCAGTTCGTCCCCGAGCCCACCAGTGCCGTTCTGCTGGGTTTCGGCGCGCTGCTCCTCGCCGCCCAACGTCGCCGGAACACATGAGGCTTTCCCGCCGCGCTACGCGAGATGGGGGTGCGGGCTGGAGATGGACGCGGTCACGCGATCCGGCGTAGCATTTTGCTTCCCCAAAACTCGTGAAATACACGGCTGCCATTCCTCGCGTTCATCGGCGTCCTTTTCTTCTGTACTCGCGGGCGAATCCCGCCAACGAACTCTCAAGGCGCGACTCCGAACTTCGGTTTCCTTTTCGTGAGAAGGGGATGAACACGGCGATGGCGGTGATTTTCCTATTGCTCGGCGTCGCGGGTTGGGCCGCGGATACCGAACCGCTCGCAGCGGCGGAGCGCTCGCGGATGATCGCGAAGTGGAAAGAGCAGGTCGCGGGCGGCGATGCCGCTCTGGCAAAGGAGCCGGGAGCGGTCGGCGCGTATTCCGCGCGCGGCGACGCGCATCTTTTTCTCGGGGAGTTTCCCGAGGCGGTGGCGGATTTCGAGAAGATGATCGCGCTCGATCCGGCGCAGGATGCACCGCACTGGCGGCTCGGCATCGCGTATTATTTCGCCGGGGATTTTGCGAAGTCGGCGCGGCAATTTGAGAAGTACCACCCGTTCGACGGGCGCGACCGGGAGAACGGGATCTGGAAATTCCTCGCGCAGGTGAAGACGGACGGTTCGGAAAAGGCGCGCGCTGAGATGCTCGTCTATACGCGCTTTGACCGGGAGCCGTTCCCGTCGCTCTACGAGATGTTCGCGGGGAAGAAGACGCCGGACGAGGTGCTCGCCGAGATCGAGAAGAAAGGGCTCGCCGACAAAGAGGGAGTCGCCTTTTTCGCCAACTACTACTGCGGGCTCGGCGAGGAGATGCTCGGCCACCGCGCGCGGGCGCTGGAGCTTTTGCAAAAGGCCGTCGCGAGTCCGCTGGGCCGCGGCGCACCGGGCGGCCCCGGCTACATGTGGCAGGTGGCGCGCCTGCACTGGGAGCGGCTGCGGGCGGAAAAGTAGCTTTGGGCTTCAGCCCAAAGTGCCGCGGCTGTTTGGGCTGAAGCCCAAGCTACTTTGACTTTCCAGCCGCACGTCCTGGCTGACCATGCGGTCGCCGTCGAACTCGAACCACGCCGTGAAGCGCCCGCCCGCAAGCATGGGCGGGAGCCAGTGGCGGTCGTCGGCCCACATCTCGTCATAGGGGATCGCGTCGAGCTCGAACCACAGCGGTGTCGCCTCGTCAGTCTCCGCGGGTTCGCCGTGATAGTCGCGGGCGAGGAAGACGACGCAATGCAGGCTGTAGCCGTCGGTGAATTGGAAATGCAGCACCCCGCGCTCCTCGATCGCCAGCGGGGTGACGCCGATCTCCTCCTGCGTCTCGCGGATGGCCGAGGCGAGCGCCGTCTCGCCGGGATCGAGCTTGCCGCCGGGGCCGTTGATCTTCCCCGCGCCGAGCCCCCGCTTTTTGCGGATGAGCAGGATGCGCCCGTCTTTGACGATGAAGCAGAGATTGGCCCGCTCACGCGGCTGCCATGAGGACCAGTCCATCAATGACGAATGACGAATGCGGAATGACGAGGGAAGCACGAATGTAACATGGACTTCAGTCCAGTCGCACCGCGCAGCGTTTGGACTGAAGTCCGCGCTACTTTGCCGGCCGCCAGACAAGCCTTGCCTCTCGATTCGTCATCCGGCATCCGTCTCGACGTGTCCTTCGTCACCGCCCAGCGTCTTGCCGCTCTCGCCGGCTTCCTTGCCGTCGCGCTCGGGGCTTTTGGGGCGCATGGTTTGCAGCCGGTGCTGGAGAAAAACGGGACGCTGGCGGTCTGGCACACCGCGGCGCTCTACCACATCGTGCATGCGGTCGTGCTGCTGGTGATGGCGCAAAAGGCCGTCGTCGCACGCGTGCCGTTCGCGCTCTTCGGCACGGGGATCGTGATCTTCAGCGGCAGTCTCTACACGCTCGCGCTGTCGAATGTGAAATGGCTCGGCGCGATCACGCCGCTCGGCGGCGTCTGTCTCCTCGCGGGCTGGCTGGCGCTGGCGTGGAAGCCGCGCGCGTGAGTGGTGGAAAAAACTCCGTCATCCTGAGCGGAGTTCCCGGCGGGCGAAGGGGGCGGGAACGGAGTCGAAGGCCCCCGGCGATTCTGTGCGACACTGCGCTTAAATGCGCGGGGTCCTTCGACTGCGCTGCGCCCGCCTTTCCGCCTCCGCTTCGCTCAGGATGACACCGCTTAGGGGAAGGCTCAGTGCGCCGCGCCCGCCGGCAGCCCGAGCGCCGCGCGGGCTGCGGTCTTTTCCTTTTCGTCGTCGGAGTCGGTGGACGGCAGCGTGAGAATCGCCTGCCACTCTTTGGCGGCGAGGTCAGGTTTGCCCATGATCTTGTAAAGCCGGGCCAGCTCGGCGCGGTGCATGATGCGCTGCGGTGCGATCTCGGACGCTTTTTTCAGGCACTTGGCGGCATCCTCGTTGCTCGCCGCGGGCACGCCGCCATAGACGACCTTGGCGAGCACCTTGAGCACGCCGCCGATATTCGCCACGCCGGCGTGCCAGCGCCCGAGGACGTGCCACGCGAAGTCGTCGGTCGGGTCCAGCTCGATGGATTTGGCGGCCTCCTCCTTGATGATCTTCGAGTATTCGAGCTTCGTTTTGTTTCCGACGAAATCCGTCAGCTTACCGTAGGCGATGGCGCGGCTGAGGTGGGCCTTGGCGACCTTTGGATCGAGTGCGATCGCGCGCTGCGAGTAGTCCAGCGCCTTTTGCGCGAGCTGCTGGGCGACCTCCGGCGGCTTGGTGACATCCACGAGATCGGAATACGCCTTCGAGATGCGCAGCAGCACGCCCACGTTTTTCGCGTCGAGTCCCTCCGCGGCGCGGAAATCCGTGAGCGCCGCCTTCGTGCGGCCCTGCTTTTCCTCGGCGTCGCCGTGCCTGACCAGCGCGGCGACATTTGGCTCGTCCGCAAAAGCGCGGAAGCTGAGGAGGAGCGCGATGAGGAGCAGCGGTTTCACGTTCACAGCCCGTTTTCCGTCACCCCGCGTGCGGCTCCACCGGCACGCAGGCGCAGAAGAGATTGCGGTCGCCCCAGACGTTGTCGATGCGGCCGACGGCGGGCCAGAATTTGTGCTCGCGGAGCCATGGCGCGGGATAGGCGGCCTGCTCGCGGGTGTAGGCGTGGAGCCATTCTCCGGCGATGATCGAGTGCGCGGTGTGGGGCGCGTTCTTGAGCAGGTTGTCTTTCGCGTCGGCGGTGCCGTTTTCCACGGCGGTCATCTCGGCGTGGATGGAAATGAGCGCGTCGCAGAAGCGGTCGAGTTCGTCCTTCGATTCGCTCTCGGTCGGTTCGATCATGAGCGTGCCGACGACGGGCCAGCTCAGCGTGGGGGCGTGAAAGCCGTAGTCCATGAGGCGCTTGGCGACGTCTTCGGCGGTCGTCTTGTGGAAGCCGCGGAGATCGATGATGCACTCATGGGCGACGAGTCCGTTCGCGCCTTTGAAAAGCACGGGAAAATACGGATCGATCCGGCGGGCCATGTAGTTGGCATTGAGGATGGCGAAGCGCGTGGCTTCGGTCAGGCCGTCGCCGCCCATCATGCGGATGTACATCCAGGGGATGGTGAGGATGCTCGCGCTGCTGAAAGGCGCGGCCGAGATGGAGCCGGTTTTTTCATCCGGGCCTTTGCGCTCGATGGCGGAGAGGAATTCCACGAGGTGCGCAGCCACGCCGATGGGGCCCATGCCGGGACCGCCGCCGCCGTGCGGGATGCAGAAGGTTTTGTGCAGATTCAGGTGGCAGACATCCGCGCCGATGCGGCCGGGCGAGGTGAGGCCGACCTGCGCGTTCATATTCGCGCCGTCCATATAGACCTGCCCGCCGCGCGCATGGATCAGCTCGCAGATTTCGACGATCGTCTCCTCGAAAACGCCGTGCGTGCTGGGGTAGGTGACCATGAGCGCGGCGAGCTGATCCCTGTGCTGGTCAGCCTTGGCGGTGAGGTCGTCCATGTCGATGTCGCCGTCTTCGAGACAGCGAATGCCCACGACCTTCATCCCGGCCATGACGGCGCTGGCGGGGTTCGTGCCGTGCGCGCTGGCGGGGATGAGGCAGATGTCGCGGTGCCCTTCGCCGCGCGACTGGTGGTATTTGCGGATGACGAGCAGGCCCGCGTATTCGCCCTGCGAGCCGGCGTTTGGCTCCAGCGAGACGCCGGCGAAACCGGTGATCTCGGCGAGCCATTTCTCAAGCTGCGTGCAGAGATGGCGGTAGCCGCCGGTCTGCTCGGCAGGCGCAAAGGGATGGAGCTTTCCAAACTCGGGCCACGTCACCGGGAGCATCTCGCTGGTGGCGTTCAGCTTCATCGTGCAGGAGCCGAGGGGGATCATGCTCGTGGTGAGCGAGAGGTCCTTCGCCTCCAGTCGCCGGATGTAGCGGAGCATCTCGTGCTCGGTGTGGTGGGTGTTGAAGACCGGGTGGGTGAGGAACGCGGACGTTCGATTTTCGATTTCCGATTTTGGATTCTCAATTTCTGCGGCGAGCGAGGCGGCGTCGAAATCGAGCGGCGTGTCCTCGCCGGGCAGGTTCCCGTCATTGAAAATGCTGAAGAGCGGAGAGAGGTCGTCCGTGGTTTCGTCGAGCGCGATGAGGATCGAGTCGTCGCCGTAGGCGCGGAGATTGATCCCGGTCTGGCGCGCGGTTTCGAGGATCTCGGTGCGGCGGGTCGGGTCCACGCTCACGCAGACGGTGTCGAAGAACGGGGCGGCGCTCATCGGGTAGCCCATCCGGTCGAGGCCCTCGGCGAGCAGGGCGGCGTGGAGATGCACGCGGCGGGCGATGGCTTTCAGCCCCTCGGGTCCGTGATAGACGGCATACATGGACGCCATGACGGCGAGGAGCACCTGCGCCGTGCAGATGTTGCTCGTGGCCTTGTCGCGGCGGATGTGCTGCTCGCGGGTTTGCAGCGAAAGGCGGTAGCCGGGCTTGCCGTGCGCGTCTTTGCTCACGCCGACGAGCCGGCCGGGCATCAGTCGTTTATACGCGTCCTTCACCGCCATGTAGGCGGCGTGCGGGCCGCCGAAACCGAGCGGCACGCCGAAGCGCTGCGTGGAGCCGACGGCAATGTCCGCGCCAAATTCCCCCGGCGGGCGCAGCAGTGTGAGCGCGAGGATATCCGCGGCGACGATCGCCAGCGCGCCGGCGGCGTGCGCCTGTTC
Source organism: Chthoniobacter sp. (assembly GCA_031411535.1). GTDB lineage: Bacteria > Verrucomicrobiota > Verrucomicrobiia > Chthoniobacterales > Chthoniobacteraceae > Chthoniobacter. The sequence continues at coordinate 27,439 of JANOBH010000021.1, forward strand.
GATGAAGGGCGCGTAGTCGTGAATCGCGCCTGTCGTGTCGGGATATTGCAGCAGCACGGCGAAGGGCTTTTCCGCGAAATCGAACGTCGCCTCGTCACCGACGATCACCTTGATCCCGAGCGGTTCGGCGCGCGTCTGCACCACGGCGATGGTCTGCGGGTGGCAGCGTTCACTGACGAATATGGCGCTCGCATCCGCGTGTCTGCTGACCGCGTGCGCCATGTGCATGGCCTCGGCGGCGGCGGTCGCCTCGTCGAGCATGGAGGCGTTGGCGATGTCGAGCCCGGTGAGGTCGGTGACCATCTGCTGGAAATTCACCAGCGCCTCCATCCGCCCCTGGGAAATCTCCGCCTGATACGGCGTGTACGCGGTGTACCAGCCGGGGTTTTCGAGGATGTTCCGCTGGATGACGGGCGGCGTGATGCAGTCGCTGTAGCCCTGGCCGATGTGGTTTTTGAAAACCCTGTTTTTCCCCGCGATGGCGCGCAACTCGGCCAGCGACTCGTGCTCGCCGCGTCCGGCGGGCAGCTTCATCGGCCCGGTGAGGCGGATTTTCGCCGGCACGGCGGCGTCCACCAGCGCGCCCAGCGACTCCAGCCCGAGGGTGGCCAGCATCTCGGCGACCTCGGTTTCACCGGAGCCGAGATGGCGGCGCGGAAATGTGTCGCAGGGAGCGAGGATCGAGGTTTCCAAAGGGGTCGAGGCGGGCGGCGTCGAGAGCGTGTCGTGCATCGCGGGAGGCTAGGAATGACGCCCGCCAAAGCAAGCGCGGCTTTGGCCTTTCGCCGGGCGGGGCTTTGTGGTTCTACTCTGCGCCGCTATGAGCCAGCCCACGGTCGATCCCGCGCCCGAGTCCTACCATCCCGTGCTCGATCCGGAGCGTGCCCGCTTTACCCTCTGGGGTGTGCGCGGTTCCACGCCCACGCCGGGCGCGCGCTTCCTCCGCGCGGGCGGCAATACCTCGTGCATGTCCGTCTCATGCGGCGATGAACTCTTCATTTTCGACGCCGGCTCGGGCATCCGCGACCTCGGGCTGGAGCTGCTCGCCGGGCCGCCGCGCAAGGTGCATCTCTTCGTCACGCACACGCACTGGGACCACATCCAGGGCTTCCCGTTTTTCGCGCCCGCCTACGTCCCTGGCTTCGAGATCCTGATCTATGGCGCGGAGGGCTTTGGCAAAGACCTCAAGGCCGTCTTCCGCGGCCAGCTCGACCGCGAGTATTTCCCCGTGCAGATGGAGGACATGCAGTCGCGCCTGCAGTTCCGGCACCTGCTCACGAATCCCGTGCGCGCCGGCTCCGCGCAGGTGGCGTGGGAGTTTGCCCAGCACCCCGGCGCCACGGTCGGCTACAAGATCGGCATCGGCGGGAAAAAGATCGCCTGGGTGCCCGACAACGAATTTCTCCAGGGCTACACCGGCTCCCCGGCGGAGATCACCCGCGACCACCCGCTGGCGCTGCCCTACGCCGCCATGATCGACTTTCTTTCGGACGCCGACGTGGTCATCCACGAGGCGCAGTACACTCCCGGGGAGTATCCCAAAAAGATCCGCTGGGGTCACAGCTCGGTGTCAAACGCGTGCGTCCTGATGAAGCTCGCGAAAGTGCCGCGCTGGGTCATCACGCACCATGACCCGATGCACGACGACGCCTTTCTCGAAGACAAGCTCAACCTGACCCGCCAGATCCTTGGCGAAATCGGCCACCCCATCTACGTCACCCACGGCTACGACGGGCGGACGGAGTTCCTGTAATTTGGAGTGCGCCGATCTATCGGCGCTTTGGTTCCCGCGGCGCGGAGCCGGGAGGCTTGCCGTCCCCCGCATCCAAAGCGCCCATGAATCGGCGAACTCCACGGGACCTTTCCCTTTCCAGTCCGCAAAACTGTGGCATTCTCCCCGCCCGTGAAAATCCCCGAAACTCCCGCCCCGAAGCCGAGCGGGCGCTCCTACATCCCGCATGTCGTCGATCCGCTCGCGCCCTCCGGAGAGCATGACGAGAAGTTTCAGCCGCGCTACGTCGAGGTGCCCGCGCTCCGGGAGCACGGCTTTGGCCGGCGCAATCTCGTGTGGGGCGTCGTCACGCTCGTCCTCGCGCTGCTGCTGCTGGTCGCAGCGGTCATCGTGGCGGGGCAAAAGGCCGTGCTTTCGCTCTCGGCGTGCCTCTTCACCTTCGCGGCGCTCTTCGTCCTCGCGCGACTGCACGTCTTCCGGCAGCGCAATGGCGGCTTCCTCGCGATCGGCATCGTGGTGCTCCTCGCCGCGATCATGCCGCTGCTCGACCGCGGCTATGAGACGCTTGCCGGCATCTCCCAGCCAGCCGCCGCGGTCAGCGCCGCGCCCGCGCCGCGCCCGGTGGATACCGAGCCGCCGCTGCTGACGGACTCATTTGCGCTGGCCAAGCCCGACGCCACGCAGCCGCAGGTGAAGGTCATCAAGGATTCCCGCGTGGTCATCGGAGAGAAGCCTTTCATCATCAAAACGGGCGACGTTTTTCCGCTCGTCGAGGCAAAGGGGGGAGAGGCCACATTCTCCGTGCGCGACCTCCATGTCTCCCTTCCCATGGCCGTGGTGGAAATCCTCGGCGGCAAGCCCGGCAGGGAAAGCTCCGCAAAGGAAGCCACGCCGAAGGAGACGCGCGAATCGGCCATGGCCGCCGCCCTCGCCGCCGTCCGCGCGGCGGAAGCACCAAAGGCGGAGCAGGCCGCCAGTCCCGCGCCGGCGCCAAAGGCCGACGGCGGCACAGCCGGCGATCTCGTGGCCGTCACCCGCAGCGCGCAGATGGAGGCCATGCGCCGCTACCCGGCTCTCGCTATCAAGGATTCGATGGAAAACGAGATCTTCATCACCACCTACCGCCAGCTCCGGGAAAGCGGGAACACCGATTTTTTCCTCAATCCCGAGTGGCCGCTCGAGCTCGCCGAGAAGCTTGCCGGCCAGCATGGCTGGGCTCGCGGCGACCGTTCGGCACCCGTCGCACCGGAGGATCCCGCGTCGTCGATCGAGCCGCCCAGCGGCGACAGCGCTCCCATGGAGCCGGCCCCCGCCGGCAATGCCCCGCGGACGCCGCAACTGCCGCCCAGTGGCGACGAGCCGCCACAGGTGCCGCGGCGGTAGAAAGCTCAAAGCTCAAATATCAAAGCTCAAAACCGCGGGATTCGCGGCGAGCAAACCACCGGGCTTTTGAGCTTTGGGCTTTGCCCTTCGAGCTTTCCCTCATGTCTCCCATCGTCGGCATCGATCTCGGCACCACGAACTCGCTCATCGGCGCGATGGACGCCGGCTTTCCCATCCTGATCGCGGACGCGGATGGCGAGCGCCTCACGCCGTCCGTCGTCCACTTTCCGCCCGCGGGTGAGCCGCTCGCCGGCCGGCCCGCCGCGCGCATGCGGGCGCTCGATCCGGCGGCGACGATCTGGTCCGTGAAGCGCTTCATCGGACGCCGCGTGGGCGAGGAAGCCGACGGCGTGGGCTACGCACTCGCGGGCGAGCGCGGCGCTCCGGTGCGCGTGCGCGTGCGCGACCGGGAGTTTTCGCCGGAGGAAATCTCCGCGCTCATCCTGAAGAAACTCCGCGCCGACGCGGAACGCGCGCTCGGCTGCGACGTCACGCGCGCCGTCATTACGGTGCCCGCCTATTTCAATGACGCCCAGCGCAACGCCACGAAAGTCGCGGGCGAACTCGCCGGCTTCACCGTCGAGCGCATCGTCAATGAGCCCACCGCCGCCGCGCTCGCCTACGGCCTCGACAAACTCGGCGACCGCTCAAAGATCGCCGTCTTCGACCTCGGCGGCGGCACCTTCGACATCTCGATCCTCGAACTCAGCGAGGGCGTCTTCCAAGTCCTCGCGACCAATGGAAACACCCGCCTCGGCGGCGACGACATCGACGCGGCGCTGGTCGAGTACGTAGGCGGGGCTTCCCAGCCCCGCGCGGCAAGTTCTGCGGGCCTGCCGCCTGCGCCCGCGCGGGGCTGGGGAGCCCCGCCTGCTTTGGCCCGCCTGCGCGAAGCGGTCATCGCCGCGAAGCATCTTCTCTCGACGGAAGACAGCGCCCCCATCGACCTCCCGTTTTTTTCAGGCGAGGAAAATTTCTCGCACGTCCTCACCCGCGCAGAGCTGGAGCGCATCGCGCGGCCCATCGTGGAAAAGACGCGCGCCCACTGCCTGCGCGCGCTGGAGGACGCGAAGCTCACGCCCGCCGATCTCGACGAGGTGATCCTCGTCGGCGGCCAGACGCGCATGCCGCTCGTCCGCGAAATGGTGCGCGCGATCTTTCAGCGCGAGCCAAACATTTTGCAAAACCCCGACGAGGCCGTGGCGCTCGGCGCGACCATCCAGGCCGGCGTCCTCAGCGGCGCGGTGCAAAACGTCGTGCTCCTCGACGTGACGCCGCTTTCGCTCGGCATCGAGACCTTCGGCGGGCTGATGAACGTCATCATCCCGCGCAACTCCACCATCCCGATCAAGGCCGGCGAGATGTTCACGAACGCCGTCGCCGGGCAGGCCGCGATGAAGATCACCGTGCTCCAGGGCGAGCGCGAACTGGCGCGCGACAACTGGCCGCTCGGCGCGTTCGAGCTGTAATTTGAGCGCGCGCCGAACGGCCACGCCCGCGTCGGCGTGCAGTTCGAGATCGACGCCAACGGCATCCTCCATGTCCTCGCGCGCGACACGAAAACGGGCGCGCAGAAAACCGTGGAGATGACGAGCGCCGTGGATGTCTCCGACGAGGCCGTGGAAAAGATGCTCGAAGAATCGCTGGAACACGCCTTCGAGGACATGAGCGACCGCGTCTTCGTGGAGGCGAAGATGAAGTCCGACGAGCTGCTCCCCGCCGTCCGCCAGGCGCTCGCGCAGGTCGGCGAAGCGCTCACCGCCGACGAGCGCGCGCTCATCGCACAGCGCGTGGCCGAAGTGGAGGCCGCCATCGCCACCGGAGCCGGCCAGCCGCTCAAGCGCGCGAACACCGCGCTCGACGACGCCACCCAGCGCCTCGCCACCCTCCTCATCGAGCGCGCGATGGCGCGGTAGCGGGTGTCATCCTGAGCGGAGCGGAGGCGGAAAGGCGGGCGCAGCGCAGTCGAAGGACCCCGGCGATCCCGTGCGACATCGCCAGTGAATGCCGGGGTCCTTCGACTCCGTTCCGTTTGCAAAGCCAAACGGAACTCCGCTCAGGATGACACCGATTTGCAGGCGCCCCCCGCTACCGCTTCGCGATGATCTTCACCAGGAGCTGGCTCAGCGCGATCTTCGCTTCGAGGCCCGATGTCACGAGCTGGATGTTCGCCGCGAGGCAGGCGTCGAGCGCGGCGCGCAGCTCGGCGGCCGTGTAACGCTGGACGTGGCTGGCGGCGATTCCGAGCGAGTAGGCATTGATGCCGCCGTCCTTTTTCCGCGGCAGATGCGCGATGGCGTCCGGCGGCAGCCGCTCCAGCGTCTTGCCGAAAAAGAAGGGCTGTGCCGGGCGCTGGAGTTTGTGCCGCGCCATGAGGTCCTTCACCACCAGCAGATTTCGCACGGTCGGGATGATCGCCACGAGCAGGATGCCAATCGCCGTTTCGCCCTGGAAAAGAAGCTGGTCCAGCAGCGCCAGCGTGCGGTGCAGATTCCGCTCGGCGAGCGCGTTTCCAAGCTCGAAGACGATGCCCGCGCGCGAGAGCGGCACGAGCAGCCGCACGTCGTCCGCATGCACCTCGCGCCGCGCTGGGCCGAGGTAGAGGTCGATCTTTTCGAGCTCATTCTCGATCACGCGGCGCTCGCCGCCGGTGAAAAGCGTGAACAGCTCCAGCGCTTCCGCCGCCAGCCGCAGCCCGCGTTCGCGGGCGCTGCGCTCGACCAACTCCGCGGCGTCCTGCTCCCAGCCGCTCTTGCTCGCGTCCACCTTGTCGAAAACCTCCACCTTTCCCAGCTTCGCGAGCCCTTTGTAAAACGTGCGCCGCTTGTCCACGCCGACCGCGCTGAGGAGGAACCGCGTGCTCTCCGGCAGCCCGCTGCCGAGGGTCTCCGCGAGCTTTTCCAGCGCGTCCGTCACCGTCTCCGATCGGCCCGTCGGGTCATCGGCGAGAAAGCTCGCGCTCTTCAGCCACACGAGTTTTTCCCCGCCGAAAAACGGGAACGTCAGCAGCGCCTCGATCGTCTGGTGGATGCGCCCGGCTGCAGCGTCCGCATTGTCCGCCACGCCGTCGATCACGTCGCAGGCAAAGTCGCCGCCGCCCGCCGGAGTCATCGCGTCCGCCCGCTCGCGCGCCACGCGTTTCACCTCGCTCTCGTCCGAGCCGAGCACCGCGCAGATCTGCGCCTGAGCCGTGGCCTTTGTCGCGGCCATCCTAGGCTCGCCGCCTCCGGGTGCGGTCAGTCTTGCTGCGATGCGCCATTTTCATGAATGGCGTAAGGCTTAAACTCCCGCTCCAGCGCGTCCAAGTTGATAAATCGCGCGCCGAAGCCTTTCGAGAGCGCCGTGTCGAAACGGTTGCCCTTTGACATCGCCTCGAAGAACGCGCCGAACCCGCGCTTGTCCGTCGCGGTCAGAAAACGCACGAGCCGTTCGGACTCGCTGTAGAAGATGCCGACCTGCGCCGGATCCTGCGGATACGCGAGCAGCGCGGTGAGCTGTGCCACCGGCAGGAACATCCCCGCCGGCACCCCGCGCGAGGTCGGCCGCGCCGCGTAACCGCGCGCCCGGTTGAACGCCGCGTAGCAGCGCGACGCCGAGTATTCCGCGTAGCCTTCATTCAGCCACAGCGGCACGCCCCCACCGAAAAAACGCTCGACCACCAGATGCGTCACCTCGTGCCCCAGCGTGCTGCCCTTCCATTTCACCTGCGGGTCGCGCTGGATGAAAAGCGATCCCGCCGCGTGGATGCCGCCGGTCCACGGATCGAGCGCCCCGCGTTTCTGAAACTCGGCCCAATCCGCTGGGTTCTCGAAGATGTAGATGTGGCATTTCCGCTCCCACTGCGTCGTGTCTTTTTCCAGCTCCTTCGCGATCACCCGGTAGTAAAACTCGGCCTCCACCGACACCGGCGCTGCGATGAAGCTGTGGAAAAAGTGATACACGAAATTCGCCGTCTCCGCGTGCTTCCATTCGCCCGCGCGGATGCCGAGCGCCGCCTGACCAAGCGGCGTCAGCGCCCGGTCCGAGAGCTGCGCGAGCGTGAGTTCCGGTAGCGCGCCATTCGCAGGCTCCTCCGTCGCCGCGGCGGAAAACTGCGCGCACAGCAGGATGCCGAGCGCCGCGAGGAGCAGGCGAGGGGAGCGGACTTGGCGAAAGGGCATGCCGCCCACCCAATGCAGCCCGCGTGCCGGGAGCGCCTTCTGGGTGCGGCGTGTTTCGCCCTCCGCAACCCACCGCTGGCGTGCGCCCGGCAACCGTGATACAGGCCGCGGCATGAGCGACCTCCCCTCCAGTCCTTCCGCCGCTGGAAATGCTTCCGGCCAGTCCACCGCATCCACCGCCGCCGCAGGGGCCGTCGCCAGTTCGCCCGGCGAGCATCGGCCCGCCAAGCCGGCGCTGACCACGGCCGGCGAGGTGATGCTCTGGCTTTTCGGCATCATCCTGCCGGCGTGCACCATCGGCTTGGAAGCCACGTATCATTGGTGCGCGGAGGCGCTGTTCGATCCCATCCCGTCCTGGTGGCATCTCTTTCTCTCCGCGCTCGTCCCCACCGCGAATCTCTCCGCGTGGTTCGCCATCGTGCGTCGGAGGAACGCATGGCTGCCGCGCATCTCGCAGCTAAATGCCTTCGCGCTCGGCGTCAGCGCCGTCTGGGTGGCCATGTTTCTCCCGATCACTCCATTCGCCGTTGTTGGCCTGATGATCTACGGCTTCGGCCTGCTGCCGCTCACGCCGCTGATTTCATTCTTCATGCTCACGCGCGCACGCGGAGCGCTCCGGCGCGGCCACATCGCGCCCACGCCGCTCCCCAAAGTCTGGATCGGTTTCGCCGCCGGCGTCCTCGCGCTCGTGCTGCCGCAGATGCACGATCTCGCCACGGACGAAATGCTCAGCATGGCCGCGAGCAAAGACACCGCGACCAGCCGACGCGGCGTCACGCTGCTGCGCGCGGTCGGCTCGCGCGACAGCCTCCTCCGCTCCTGCTACGTCACGAACGACTGGGGCCGTTTCATGGGTGGATTCATGGGCGGACTTTTCGGCATCCGCCAGTCGGGCCGCGGCGTCGCGGCGGAGGACGCGCGCACGATTTTCTACCGCGTCACCGGCGAGCCGTTCAATTCGCGCCCTGCTCCCGCCTCGGTCTCGATGCCGGGCCGCGGCGGGCGCGGGATGTGGAATTTCGACAGCGACCTCGGCGGCACAAAGGTCGCCAGCAGGGTCCCGGGCCTCTCGATGACCAGCTCGCGGCTCGACGGAAAGGTCGAGGCCGCGGCGGGCACGAGCTACACGGAGTGGACGATGGTTTTCAAAAACATCGCGCGCAACCAAAGCGAGGCGCGCGCGCAGATCGAGCTGCCGCCCGGCGCGGTCGTCTCGCGGCTCACGCTGTGGATCGACGGCGAGCCGCGCGAGGCGGCGTTCGGCGGGCGCGGCCAGGTGCGCGCTGCATATCAGGAAGTCGCCGTGCAGCAGAGGCGCGACCCGGTGCTCGTCACGACCAGCGGGCCGGATCGCGTGCTCATGCAGTGCTTCCCCGTGCCGCCGAATGGCGGCGAGATGAAAGTGCGCGTCGGCATCACCGCGCCGCTGCGGCTGACGGGCGAGCACGCGGGCAGGGTGCTGCTGCCACGGTTTCTGGAGACGAATTTCGAGCAGGGCCCGGACTTCGCGCACGACGTGTGGATCGAATCCGACACCCCGCTCAGCGGCGGGGGCCAGACCGCCAAGCTCCGGCTCCGCGACGACGAACTGCGCAGCGCGCCGGGCTTTGACGCCAGCCTGCCGGAGCCTGCGGGCGAGCGCTGGGTGGACGATCCCACGGATCCGGCGTTCGTCATTCGCCAGACCGTGCGCCGCGCCGCCGTCACCGGGCCGAGACGCGTGATCCTCGTCGTCGATGGATCGAAAGCGATGGCATCCGAGCTGCCGGTCATCGCCGACGCATTGCGAAAGATGCCCGTCGGCCGGGACTTCGCGGTCGTATTTGCCGGCGACGAGCTGGAGGTCGTGGAAGCCGGGCGCGATGTAGCGACGATCGCCGCCGCAATGCGAAAACGGAAAGCCACCGGCGGACGCGACAACCTCCCCGCGCTCGAACGCGCCTGGGATCTCGCCGCCACGGAGCCCGGCGGCGCGGTCGTCTGGCTGCACGGCCCGCAGCCCGTGCTGCTCAGCAGTCCCGAGCGGCTGCTCCAGCGCACCGAGCGCGAGCGCACCCCGCCGCTGATCTACGACATCGCCATCGCCGCGGGGCCGAATCGGGTCATCGAGCAATTGGACCGCTTCCGCGGCATCCGCACCGTGCGCGACGGCGCCACGCTCGCCGCGAAACTCGACCACCTCCTCGCCCTCTGGCGCGGGGACGCGGCGGAGTTCACCCTCGTCCGCGAGCGCGTGCCGCGCGCGGAAGCGACGGGTTCCGTCACCGAAGGGCGCAGCCACATTTCACGCCTCTGGGGCCTCACCGAAGTCGAGCGCCTCGCCGCCTCGTCCGATGCCGGAGCCGCGGATCGCGCGGTGAAACTCGCGCTCGCCCTCCAACTTGTGACCCCCGTCAGCGGAGCCGTGGTGCTGGAGCGCAAAGAGCAGTACGACCGCCACGGCCTCACGCCCGCCGATCCGAACAGCGTCCCCACCATCCCCGAGCCCGCCACCGCCATCCTCGCGCTCCTCGGCGGCGGCGCGCTGCTCCTGCGGCGACGCCGCAAAGCAGCTTGGACTTCAGTCCAAACACCGCGCCGTTTGGACTGAAGTTTAAGCTGCTTTGCGCGCGCTCCCGTTTGCCCCGGGTGCCGTCCGCCGCTACATCTGCCGGATGCCTTTTGAACTCGCCTCCGACTACTCCCCCCAGGGCGACCAGGCGCAGGCGATTGCCAAGCTGACGAAGTCCATCCTCGCCGGAAACCGCCACCAGACGCTCCTCGGCGTCACCGGCTCGGGCAAGACCTTCACCGCCGCGAACGTGCTGCGAAACGTGGGTAGACCCACGCTCGTGATGTCGCACAACAAGACGCTCGCCGCGCAGCTCTACTCCGAGTTCAAGCAGTTCTTCCCGAACAACGCCGTCGAGTATTTCGTCAGCTACTTCGATTACTACCAGCCCGAGGCCTACATCCCGCGCTCGGACACCTACATCGAGAAGGATTCCTCGATCAACGAGGAGATAGAGCGCCTGCGCCTTTCCACCACCTCATCGCTGCTCTCGCGCAAAGACGTGATCGTCATCGCCAGCGTCTCCTGCATCTACGGCCTCGGCTCGCCCGAGGACTACATGAACATGCTGCTCACCGTGAAAGTGGGCCAGCAGATCAGCCGCGAGGGCGTGCTCGCGAAGCTCGTGGACATGCTCTACGAGCGGAACGACATCGCCTTCGAGCGCGGCCGTTTCCGCGTCCGCGGCGATGTGGTGGAAGTGCGCCCGGCCAACCTCGACGAGATCGGCATCCGCATGGAGTTCTTCGGCGACGAAATCGACCGCATCACCCGCTTCGACCCGCTCACCGGCCACACGCTCGACCAGCTCACGATGGTCACGCTCTACCCCGCGAAGCAGTTCGTGACGCCCTTCGACAAGCTGCAAAAGGCCCAGCGCACCATCCGCGCGGAGATGGAGGAGCGCGTCATCCACTTTGAAAAGCACGGCCATCTGCTGGAGGCGCAGCGCATCAAGATGCGCACCGAGTACGACCTCGAAATGATGCAGGAGATGGGCTTCTGCTCGGGGATCGAAAACTACTCGCGCCATCTCAGCGGACGCCCGCCCGGCTCGCGCCCCTTCACGCTGCTCGATTTTTTCCCGCGCGACTTCCTTCTCATCATTGATGAAAGCCACGCCAGCGTCCCGCAGATCGGCGGCATGTACGAGGGCGACCGCTCGCGCAAAAACACGCTCGTCGAATACGGTTTCCGCCTCCCCAGCGCGCTCGACAACCGCCCGCTGAAGTTCCCCGAGTTCATGGATCTCACCGGCCAGATCCTCTACATCAGCGCCACGCCAGCCGAGTTTGAGATCAAGAACTCAACCGTCGGCAACACCGGCTACATCCCCAAGCGCGACAAAAACGCGCCCGACGAAGACATCCCCGTCGCCGCGCTGCCCGCGAAGCTTTCCCGCACCGACACGCCGGTCGAGCAATTCGACACGCACACGCCCGGCGCACCGCTCGTCGTCGAGCAGATCATCCGCCCCACCGGCCTGCTCGATCCGAAGATCACCATCCTCCCGCTCAAGAACCAGATCGACGACACCCTCGAACTCTGCCGCCAGCGCGTGGAGAAAAACGAGCGCGTCCTCATCACCACGCTGACCAAGCGCACCGCCGAGGATCTCTCCGACTACCTCAAGGACGTGGGCCTCAAAGTCCGCTACCTGCACAGCGACATCGACACCATCGAGCGGGTCGAGATTCTTCGCGCCCTGCGCGCTGCGGAGTTCGACATCCTCGTCGGCATCAATCTCCTCCGCGAAGGTCTCGACCTCCCCGAGGTCTCCCTCGTCTGCATCCTCGACGCCGACAAGGAAGGCTACCTCCGCTCGCAGACCTCGCTCATCCAAACCGCTGGCCGCGCCGCGCGCCATGTGAATGGCGAGGTCTATCTCTTCGCCGACATCGTCACCAAAAGCATGCAGGCGCTCATGGCCATCACCGACTACCGCCGCACGCGCCAGATCGCCTACAACGACGCGCATGGCATCACCCCGCGTAGCGTCCAGCGCGCCGTGCAGGCGAGCCTGCACACCCTGCTCAAAGCCCGCGAAGTCGAGGCAAGCGTCATCAGCGAAGGCGGCGGCAACTTCTCCCTCAGCGAGACCCTCCGCGAACTCGAAGCCGAGATGCTCACCGCATCCGGCAATCTCGAGTACGAAAAAGCCGCCCTCCTCCGCGACCAGATCGCCGAACTCAAGGCCGGCACCGGCATCTCCAAGATCGAGCCCAAGCGCCAGCCCGTGAAGTACGGCGCGAAGAAATCCCGCGCCCCGAAAGCCCGCGCTTAGGCCAATATCGGAGGGACGCGCTCCTGCGCGTCCGAAACTTGAGATGGCGCGTCCGCCTGCGTGCGACGCGTCCTCCGCGATGTTACGGACGCGCAGGAGCGCGTCCCTCCGGTTGGGCGCCTGATTTTTCTCTACTGCGCTACGGCGACGGCGAGCTTGTGGCCCTTGAATTTGATCCCGTTGAGCTTCTTCAAAATGAAGTTTGCGCTCTCGTCGGTCACATCGACGAAGGTCTGGCGCGGGCCGATGTCGATGCGGCCCACGACTTCTTTCGGCAGCCGCGTGGTGCCGGCGATGACGCCGACGAAATCGCCGGGAGCGACCTGCTGGTCGTGGCCGAGATTGAAACTCAGGCGCACCATGCCGGTCTCGTGGGAGACGGGAGAAATGGGCCGGGTCTCGCCGGTCGGTTTGCGAAAGGTCTGTTTGCCGGAGCGGAAAGCGGTGGGCTCCTGATCGCGGCGTGGCGGCTCGCGGCGTTCGACCGGGCGGGAGACGGGGTCGTATTTCGGATACTCGCGCGGCGTGCGGGACTCAAAACCACGGTCTCCGCGCTGCTCGCGGAATTCACGCCGCGCCGGCTGCTGCTCCTCGACGATCGGCTGCGGCGCGGGCTTGTCCCCGCCAAGCAGGTGCAGCAGCGCGCTGGCGATGTCGGTGGCGGAGTTTCCTGCGCCGAGCAACTGGTCGATCAGTTCGTCCTGCCGCTTGTATTCGCCCTTTTCCAGCGTCTCGCGCAGCGTCTCGACAAAGGCGCTGGTGCGCTTCTGCTCCACCTCCTCGGCGGACGGCACTTTCTCCCGGCGCACCTTCCCTTTCGTGAAGCGGATGATCTGCTGCATCTTCCAAATCTCGCGCCCGGCCACGAAGGTGATCGCGCGCCCCGTTTTCCCCGCGCGACCCGTGCGGCCGATGCGGTGGACGTAGTCCTCGGCGTCCTGCGGCAGGTCGTAGTTGAAGACCACCTCGATGTCGTCCACGTCCAGCCCGCGGGCCGCCACGTCGGTGGCCACGAGGAACTCAAAGCCGCGCTTGCGGAACTTTGCGACCACGCGCTCCCGCATCTGCTGCGAGATGTCGCCGTGCAGCTTGTCGGAGCTGTAGCCGCGCGCCTTGAGATGGTCGGCGAGCTCGTCGCACATCATTTTCGTGCCACAGAAAATGATCCCGTATTTGATGTCCTGAATGTCGATCAGCCGGCAGAGCACCTCGAGTTTCGAGCGGCGGTCCACTTCGTAGTAAACCTGCTCGATCGCGGGGACGACCATCTCCTGCGCCTCGATGCGCACATTCACCGGCTCCCGCGTGAAGTGCTTGATCAGCGCGCGGATCGGCGGCGGCATCGTCGCGGAGAAGAACACGGTCTGCCGCTCGACGGGCGCCTGCTTGAGCACCGTCTCGATGTCCTCGCGAAAGCCCATGTCGAGCATCCGGTCGGCCTCGTCGAGGATCACCATTTTCACCGCGTCGAGCTTGAGCGTTTTGCGTTCGAGGTGGTCCATCACGCGGCCCGGTGTGCCGATGATGATCTGCGCGCCCTCGCGGAGCCCGCGGAGCTGGCGGTCGTAGCTTTGCCCGCCGTAGATCGGCAGCTCGCGCACACCGCGTTTGAACTGGGCGAGCTTCGCGACCTCCTCGGCGACCTGCATCGCCAGCTCGCGGGTGGGACAGAGGATGAGCACCTGCGGGGCGCGCAGGCTGGCATCCACCTTCTCGATGGCCGGGAGTGCAAAGGCAGCGGTCTTGCCGGAGCCGGTCTGGGAAAGTCCGACGACATCCTTGCCTTCGAGAAGGAAGGGAATGGTCTCTGACTGGATCGGCGACGCCTCCTCAAAACCCATCTTGGCGACTGCCTTGAGCAGCTCAGGGGAAAGGCCGAGCTCGGTAAATAGTTTCTTCTGCATCGCGGCTTCTAGCCTGCGAAAGCGGCGGGTGCGAATGGAATCTCCCGCAATGACGCGCTCCCGCGCGTCCAAACACCCGGAGGGACGAGCGGGAGCGCATCCGTCCGGGTCATTTCGCCGCGCCGATGCACCAGAGGTGCCGGTGCGTGCGGATGAAGATCTCTCCGTCGCTGACGGCGAGCGAGGCGTTCATCATGCCGTCGCCGAGCGCGTTCGCCGCGAGCTTTTCAAACGTCGGGCTGGCCCGGATGACGAGCGTGTCGCTCCCCTGATTCGGTACGTAGATGCGGTCGCCCGCCAGCACCATCGAAGCCCAGCTTTCCGAGCGCCCGCTGCCGCCGGTGAGGCGCTCCTCCCACTTTGTCTCGCCCGTTTTCAGGTCGATGCACTGCGCGGTGCCGGGTGTGTTCAGGATATAGAGAAAGCCTCCCGCGATCACTCCCGAGCCGATGCGCTGCTTGTCGCGGACCTTGTGCCAGAGACGGTTCGCGGTCACATCGCCGGAGCCGCCCGGTTTCACCGCGATGGTGCTGCCGCCATAGCCGCCGCTGCCGATGACCACGCCCTCGCCGTACATCGGAGAAGAATAGATCAGCGGATTCAGCCCGTCGCACGACCACAGCTCCCTGCCGGTCTTCGGGTCATAGGCGCGCATCCACTCCGCGAAGGTCATCACCAGTTCCTCGCGCCCGCCCGCCTTCACGAGCAGCGGCACGCTCCAGGTGCCGACCACGCCCCCGGTCTTGCCGGCGAAACCATCCGTGCGGTCCTTTGTCACTTTCTCCGGCGCATCCACGCGCCAGACTTCCTTGCCGGTGCGCTTTTCCACCGCGACGAGAAATGACCGCGGCCCCGGTCCGAAATACAGGATGCACAGGTCGCCATGAATCACCGGAGCGCCCGCGTATCCCCAGATGTGATCCTGTTTTCCGAGATCGAGATGCCACTCCTCCTTGCCTGCCAGATCCCATGAATACAGGCCCGCCGAGCCGAACCATGCGATGACGCGCTCGCCGTCTGTGGCGGGCGACGCCGAGCAAAACGGGTTCGCCTTGTGCGTCTGCTCCGCCGCGGTCCACTCCGGCCCGGCCTGCCAGAGCAGCCTCCCATCCTTCCGGTCCACGCACATCAGCGTGCGCCGGCTGCCCGCGTTTTGTGTCAGGAAAATGCGGTCGCCCCAGACGATCGGCGTCGAGTTTCCCGGCTCCGGCAGCGCGATTTTCCAGCGCACGTTTTCCGTCGCGCTCCACGTCAGCGGCAGCCCCGTCTCGCTCGTCACGCCGGTCCCGTCCGCGCCGCGCCATGCGGGCCAGTTGCCGGCAAGTGCGGCGGTGCTGAGGCAGAGGAGGGCGATGGCGGAGGATGAAATGCGGGGAAACATGGCGGGAGGCTAAACCTGCGGCGGGGCGAGGGAAAGCCGCCGGTTTCGCCACTCGCGGCCGGATCTCAAGACAGCGGGCCGCCGGACGCAAAAGGCTCTCCCGTTTCCGGGAGAGCCTTCTGTCGTTGGTTGCGCTGGATCGCGCCGGTTCTTAGCCCTGCAGGAGCCGGAGGGCCGACTGCGTGCTGGAGTTCGCCTGGGCGAGCATCGCGGACCCGGCCTGCACGAGGATGTTGTTGCGGGCGAGGCGGGTGGATTCCTGGGCGACATCCACGTCCACGATGCGGCTGTTGGCGGCCTCGAGGTTGCTGCGGTTGGTCGTGAGCATGTCGGCGGCGAAGCCGAGGCGGCTCTGTTCGGCGCCATTCTGGGCGCGGGAGGCCGCCGTGGCGGTGATGCCGTCGGTCACGTCCTGCACGCTGATCGCCGCGAGGTTTGCCGCGCCGGTGATGGTCGTCACGTTGCCGGTGAAATCCGACTGCGTGATGTTCATGCTCTGCGAGCCGTCTTCGGAGGTGATGACGGAGAGCGTCGAGTTCCCGAAGGAGGCCACGCCGTTGAAGTTGCCCGAGCCGAGGCTGGTGAGTTCCGCACGGAGCGCGGTGAATTCGGCGTCGTAGTTGGCGATATCGCCGGCGCTCTTGGTGACATCGGAGGAGAGCGTTTTCAGCTCGGCGATGCGCTCGAGGACTTTGCCCGCGCTTTTCAGCGCACCGTCCTGGACCTGGAGAAAGGAGACGGCGTTGGACACCGAGGTGTTGGTCGCGTCGGTGCGGCGGATGGCTGCTTCCATGCGCATCGAGACTGCCAGGCCGCCGGCGTCGTCGGCAGGGCTGGTGATCTTGGAGCCGCTGGAGAGCCGGGCGAGGCTCTTTTGCAGCATGGCGTTGTTGGTGTTGAGGTTCACAGCCGCGGTGGTTGCGGCGACGTTGGTATTGATGACGAGTGACATATTGATCTTCCTTGATGAGTTACGACTTCCGTGTCGCGACGGGCCATTTTTGATCCGGTGTTTGACCTCACCGATCGGGCACTTGCTCGACACGGATGTTTTCGGCAGCCGACGCCGCGGCTTTAGCGGAATTTGGAAAATTCTTTCGCGCCGCTGAAAAACCTTGGGTGTCCTGGAGTCCGCGTCCGGGATTGGGGCGTCCGTTTTCGCGTGGGAATGAATGACGCGCCGTCGAAGCGCCCGACCCTCGATTGCCGCGAGCCGTTTTCTCCCGCCGAAAGCACATGCCGAGAAAGGCACGCCTTGTGCTGAAAACTTCTGATTTATTATGGCAGGACTACAACTCGCAGGTTTGGCTTCCGGTCTCGATTGGCGGAGCCTCGTTGACAAGCTGATGGATGCAGAACGCATCCCGCAGAACCGGCTGCGTGCCGAAAAGGCGGCGGGCACGCAGAAGACGAACGTGCTCGAATCGCTGAAAACGGGACTCACGGCGCTGCAAACCGCGATCAAGCCGCTAAGTGGCGACAGCACCGACGTATTCGCAGTGCGCAAGGCCGCGTTTGCGAATGCGAGCACCACCTGGGGCGCGAGCGCGGTGGCTGGCACGGAGGCCGGCACCTACCAGTTCCAGGTCACGCAGCTCGCGACCAAGGCCCAGCGCGCTGGCGCCGCGGATGCCGGGAGCGGCCTGAGCGCTACCACGGATGTGAGCGGCCTCACGCTGGCGACGCTGCCCATCGGCGCCGCCATCACTGCGGGCGATTTCACCGTGAATGGCGCGCGGATCACGGTCGCTGTCACCGATTCGCTCCAGGATGTCTTTGACCAGATCTCCACGAAAACCGGCGCGAGCGTCACGGCGAGCTACGATCCGGTCGCTGACAAGGTGCGGCTCAGCAGCCCGTCTGAAATCGTTCTCGGCAGCTCCAATGACACGAGCAATTTCCTCGGCGCGCTCCAGCTTTACAACAACGGCAGCGGCGAAGTGCTGGCGCCCAAGGCGCTCGGCGTCGTCAGCATCAGCGCGGCGATCGCCAATGCGAATCTCCGCGGCGCCGTCACGGGCGTCGATGCGGGCGGAAACGGCAGCTTTTCGATCAACGGCGTGGACATCGCCTTCAATGTGAACACCGACAGCGTCCAGAATGTGATGGCGCGCATCAACTCCTCGAATGCGGGAGTGACCGCCGGATTCGACCGCGCAAATGACCGGTTCACGCTCACGAACAAGACGACCGGCGACATCGGCATTTCCCTCAGCGAAGGCGCGGGAGGCATGCTCGCCGCGCTCGGCCTCGGTGGATCGGCGGCGCTCGTGCGGGGAAAAAATGCGCAGTTCAGCGTGGATGGCGGGGCGTCGCTGACGAGCACCGGCAATACTTTCGACGAGACCGTCCACGGAATCGCCGGCCTGTCCGTCGCCGCGACCTCGCAGACGACGGAGAGCATCACGATCTCCGGCGATACCGCGGGCGCGCGGACGAAGATCGAGGATTTCATCGCGAAGTACAACTCGGTGCAGAACTACATCGAGCAGGTGACCAGGACGACCTCCGGCGCGGAGGGGAAAGTGACCGCTGCGATGCTCGCCGGAAACCGCGAGGTGACCGACATCGCCAAGCAGCTTCGCAACATGGTCTTCTCCGCAGTGTCCGGTCTCACTGGTTCCGTGCAGCGGCTGGAAAGCATCGGCATCGACTTCAAAAGCGGCACATCGGAGCTGGAGATCAAGGACGGGGCCAAGCTCGACGCGGCCCTGCGCGACTCCGGCCCTGCGGTGCGGACGCTCTTCAGCGACTCCGGAGCCGGACTCGCCAAACGCCTGGATACCTTCATCACCAAGATCACCGGATCGACCGGCACGCTCACCACGCAGACCGGCACGCTGGCGAAGCAGGCCGTGAGCATCGACGCGCAAATCTCTGCGATGGACCGGAGGCTTGCCCAGCAGAAGCAGCTTCTCGAGCAGGGCTTCATCCGCATGGAAAAGGCGCAGTCCACCATCCAGAGCCAGCTCGCCGCGCTGAACAACGCGTTCGGCGCGAACTCGAGCAAATGACCGGCACGCGTCTTTTCCTCGCGGCGGCGGCTGTCGCGATGGGCGTGCTTTCCGGCGCCTGCACCACGCCGCGGCACGCCGCGGCTCCTCCGCCTCCTCCGCAGAATTACTTTTCGCCCGCCACCGAAGTCGCGCCGATTCGCCGCGTCGCCCTGCTGCCGCTGTGGAATGAGAAACTGCCTGGTGAATACCTGCGCGACGTGGACGCGGCGTTCGGGGCCGAGCTGACGAAGAAGGCGCTGTTTGAAGTCGTGCCGGTCAGCCGTGCGCAGATGGAGACGATCTTTGGCGAGCGCCAGCTTTCCTCCGTGGATGCGCTCCCGGCGGACGCGCTCGCCCGGCTCCGCGTGACGTACGGCGTGGAAGGCGTCCTTTTCACCGACCTCACGAGCTTCTCTCCCTACCGGCCGCTCTCTATGGGCGTCCGCGCGAAACTGCTCGATGTCACCACCGGAAAAATCCGCTGGGCCTTCGACTACGTTTACGACACCGGCAATGCGTCCGTCGCGACGGCGGCGAAAACCTATCAGCGCAAATACAGCAGCGAGCACCAGCCTCTGACCAGCGACGGCGGCAGCATTCTCCTCAGTCCGAGCCGGTTTGCCAAATATGTGGCGTGCGAAACCTATGCGAGTTTGCGCGCGCAGTGAGAAAAGGCATGTTTTCCGCTAAAGCTTTCGCAAATCCTTCCGATAACCTTTCAAAGCGATGAACATCCAGCCTCTCAAAACCGAAGGCGTGCCCGCGCCGTCCAAGCCGAAAGCGCAGCCCGCAAAACCCGCCCAGGCGTCCTCGCCGGGAGAGACGCTCAAAAGCACCAAAAACGAAAGACTCATGGAAGCCCTGCGCAACGAACCCGATGTGCGACCCACGGAAGTGGACCGCGGCCGGAAGCTCGCAGCCGATCCGAACTACCCCTCGGACGACATCCTCGCGAAACTCGCGGACATCTTTGTCAACGACTCGAAACGCACCAAGTAACCGGCGATGCAGCTCACCCAATTCGCCCGTTCCTACAAGTCCGTCGCAGTCACCACCGCCACCCCGGGGCAGCTCGTGCTGATGCTCTTCGACGGTGCCATCCGCTTCCTCGCCACGGCCGCGCACGGCTTCCAGCTTGAGAGCATCGCGACCCGCAACGAGCAGATTCACAACAACCTCGTCAAGGCGCAGAAAATCCTCCGCGAGCTCCAGTGCAGCCTCGACCTGAAGACCGGGGGCGAGTTCGCAAAGACGATGTTCGCCCTTTACGATTTCATGCTCGATCAGCTCCAAAGCGCGAATCTCACGAAGGACGCCGCGCCGATCGGCACCGTCGAGCGGATGCTCGGCGAAATCCGCGACGCCTGGGCGCAGATGCTCCAGCAGTCCGCGCCTGTCGCGGCGTGAACACCGAGGCCGAGCGCCGGTTCTGGCGGCTGCTGACCGACTACGAGCGGCTGGCCAAGGACGAATCCGTGGCCATTCACGCGCGGGATTTCGAAGCGCTGGAAAGCATCCAGACCCGCAAGCCCGCACTGCTCGACGCGCTCTGCGCACTCGCCGGAAATGGCGGACCGGACCGGGCGCACCCCGCGCTTTCCGCACGCCTCGACGCCCTCACCGCGCTCGGCGACGCCTGCTCCGAAGCGCTCGCCACGATGCAGCGGGATGCCCGCACGGAGCGCCGGAATCTGGACGCCGCCCGCCAGCGACTGCGCGGTCTGAATACCACCTACGGACCCGATCCGCGCCAGCAGCAGGCATTCTGCGCGCACGGCTGAGCCCATGATTTCCACGAAACCAGACGCCGCGATCCTGCTCGTGGACGACGATCCGGGAATCCTCGAACCCCTCGGCGAGCAGCTCCGCTGCGAGGGCTACGACGTCACCGCTTGCGCCGATCCCGCGGCGGCGCTCGCCGCGCTCAGCCGGCGCCAGTTCGCCGCCGTCATCTCCGACCACAACATGCCGCAGATGACCGGCCTCGAACTCCTGGGAAAAGTGCGCGAACTCCAGCCGAATGCCTCCCGCGTGCTCATCACCGGCATGCTCGCGCTCGACACGCTCGTGGGTGCGATCAATGAGGGCGAAATCTTCCGCTTTCTCGCCAAGCCCTGGGCGCGCGCCGAGATGCTCGCGACGGTCGGCAACGCCGTGCAGCGCTACCGCATCCTCTGCGACAATGAACGCCTCCGCGCCGACACCCTCGCGCTGAACACGGAGCTCGCCGCGACCAACGCCGAGCTGCGCGTCAAGGTCCGCCAGCTCACCGTGCAGAAGGAGCAGCTCGATGAGTCGCACGAGGCGCTCACGGAGAATTTCGAGCACTCCCTCGGGCTCTGCCACCGCATCGTGAATACCTTCTACCCGCTCCTCGGCACCCGGACGAAAGCCGTCGTCGAGCTGTGCCGGAAGATGGCCGGGGGCGACGACCTGACCGCAGAGGAAAAGCATGTGCTGGTGACCAGCGCGTGGCTGCACGACATCGGCCTCGTCGGCGTCGAGCGCGACGTGCTGCACAAGCTTTTCCATCGGCCCGCGGATTGCACCCGCGAGGAATGGGCGATGATCCATCAGCATCCCGGCTACGGGCAGACGCTCGCCGCCTTCGTGGACCGGCTGACCGCCGTCGGCATCACGATCCGCGCCCATCACGAGCGCTTCGACGGTGGCGGCTACCCGGACCGGCTCGCAGGGGAGGCCATTCCGTGGACCGCGCGCTGCCTCGCAGTCGCGGTCGCCTTTGTCGAAACCGGGCTGCCGAAAGCGCAGGCGGAGGAATGCATCGTGAAGCAGTCCGGCACCGCGTTCGATCCCGACGCGGTGCGCCTCTTTTTCAAAGCCACGCAGACGCACGACACCCCGCGGCAGATCCGCGAACTCACGCTCAACGAGCTCCGGGCCGGGATGCATCTCGCGAAAGG
>JANOBH010000022.1:0-11607 GCA_031411535.1 Chthoniobacter sp.
GCGTAGGGATGATGGTCGCGGCCCCAGTTTTTCACGTCGCTGATGTCGCCCTGCAAAAACGGGGTGCGTCCGAATTCGCCGCCCCAGATCACGAGCGTATCATCGAGCAGTCCGCGCTGCTTGAGGTCCTTGATCAGCGCGGCGGAGGGCGCGTCGGTGTCCTGGCACTGGATTTTGAACTGCGTGGTGAGATTGCGGTGATGATCCCAGCCGGCGTGGAAACACTGCACGAAGCGCACGCCGCGCTCCACGAGCCGGCGGGCCATGAGGCAGTTGTAGGCGTAGCTGCCCTGGCGCTTCACCTCGGGGCCGTACATCGCGAGCGTCTCGGCGGACTCGTCTGAAAAATCCGTCAGCTCCGGGACGCTTGCCTGCATCTTGTAGGCCATCTCGTACTGCGCGATGCGCGTGGCGATCTCGGGATCGGCATACTCGGCGTAGTGCTGCTCGTTCAGCTCCGCGAGATGATCGAGCAGACCGCGCCGCACCTCGCGGCTCATGCCGTCGGGATTCGAGAGATACAGCACCGGATCGCCGCTGCCGCGGAAGCGCACGCCCTGGAATTTCGACGGCAGAAAGCCGCTGCCCCAGTAGAAGTCGTAGAAGATCTGTCCGCACGACGCCTCCTTGTCGCGCGAGGTCATCACCACGAACGCCGGCAGCTCCTGCGTGGCGCAGCCGAGACCGTAGCTCGCCCATGCGCCCATGCTCGGCCGGCCCGGCTGCTCCGCGCCGGTGAGGAAAAAAGTGATCGCCGGCGCATGGTTGACCGACGTGGTGTGCATCGACTTCACGAGGCAGATGTCGTCCACGATCTCCGCTGTCTTCGGCAGGAAGTCGCAGAGCCACGTCCCGGATTTTCCGTGCTGCTGAAACTTCGTGAACGGCGGCAGGACGAGCTTCTTCTTCTGCCCGGAAGTCATCGTGGAAAAGCGCTTCCCGGCGAGCACCGACTCCGGCAGCTCCTGTCCGCGCAGCGCCTCCAGCCCCGGCTTGTAGTCGAAGGTGTCGAGGTGCGGCGGCCCGCCGTTTTGCAGCAGGTAAATGACGTTCTTCGCCTTCGGCGCGAAATGCGGCACGCCCGGCAGCCCGCCGAAGCGCTTGGCCGCTTGTTCCGCGGGCGATGCCGCCGCGGCGAAAAGATCGCGATCGAGCAGCGAGGCGAGCGCCGCCGCGCCGAGGCCGGTGGCGGATTTGGAGAAAAACTGCCTGCGGGTGAAGTGGGCGGCGCGCTCTTGTTGAGGGGTCATGGTCACTCGTTGGTCAGCGTTTCATCGAGGTTCAGCAGCAGGCTCGCGAGGCCGGTGTGGGCGGCGAGTTCGATCGGGTCGAGTTTTGCGTCGGGCTTCGATTCCCCGGCGGCGATCAGCTTCTTCGCGGCGGCGGGATCGGCGGCGTATTGCTGGCGCAAAGCGGTGAGCGCCTTCGCGAGGATGGGCGCTTCCTTTTCTCCCGGCGCGCGTGCGGTACAGAGGCGGAAGGCGTAGGCGAGCCGCTCGCTGTCGGTCGTGCCGCCGTGTTTCAGCATCCGCTCGGCGAGGGCGCGGGCGGCTTCGGTGTAGGTCACGTCGTTGAGCGTGGCGAGCGCGTGGAGCGGCGTGTTCGTGAGCGCGACTTTGACGGTGCATGTCTGCCGGTTCGACACGTCGAAGAACATCGTGGGCCCGACGATGCGCCGCCAGAAGGTGTAGAGGCTGCGGCGGTAGAGGGCGTCGCCGTGGTCCTGCTGGTACTTGATCTGGCCGAATGTGGCGTCCTCCCAGACACCATCGGGCTGGTAGCCTTTCACGGGCGGCCCGCCGACTTTCTCGACGAGCAGCCCGCTCGCGGCGAGCGCCTGGTCGCGGAGCATCCAACTCGGCATCCGGTGGCGCGGGCCGCGCGCGAGCAGGCGGTTCTCCGGGTCGCGCTCGGCCATGCCGGGCTGCACTTTGGAGGACTGCCGGTAGGCGGCGCTCGTGACGATGAGCCGCATGAGCTTCTTCACGTCCCACCCGCTTTCACGGAACTCGACGGCGAGCCAGTCGAGCAGCGCGGCGTGAATCGGCTGCTCGCCCTGCACGCCGAAATCCTCGGTCGTTTTCACGAGCCCGGTGCCGAAGAACAACTGCCAGTAACGGTTCACAGTCACGCGCGCGGTGAGCGGATGCTCCGGCGAGACGAGCCACTGCGCGAGCGCCAGGCGGCTCGCGGGCGCATCGGCGGGGAGCGGCGGGAGGAATGCCGGCACGCCGTGTGTGACCTTTTCGGCGGGAGCTTCGTAGTTGCCTTTCACGAGCACGAAGGTGTCGCGTGGCTTTGCGCGCTCGCGCATGACCATCGTCCGCGGCAGTGCTTTCTCGGCGGACTCGCGCGCGGCTTTGGCGGCGTCCTGCTTTTTCTTCGCGGCGAGGATGCGCCCGTCGGTGCCGAGGTAGAACTCGGTCACCGCCTTCTTCTGCTCCTCGCTGCGCTGGGCGGCGGCGACTGCCAGCCCGGATTTCACGTCGTCTGGCATCGGGCGGAGGAGCGCCACGGGAGCGTTTGTGATCGAAAGGCGAAAGCGGCCAAACGTGTGCTGCTTGTTCTTTGAGCGGAAGATCATGCGGAAGGAGAGCACCTCCTCGGGCCGGTAGCCGTTGAAGGGTTTCTTGAATGCAATGATGGCGGTGTGCGGTTTGCCGAACGCTGGCTGCACTGCCCACCCGGTTTCGTTCTTTCCGTCGAAGGCGTTCTTGAGCGGCCAGCCCTGTTGCTCGAAATCCGCGCTCACGGGATCGACTTCCGGCGGGATGCCGCCGCCGAGCACGATCAGTTCGCTGAGGACAAAATTGCCATTGTCCGCGCGGCCCGGCCCACGGTTCACGAGCGAGTCGTCAGGCAGCACTTCGAGGCGGAGCCCGTTCACGTTCTTCAGGCGCGTCCGCGCCATGACCACGAATTCATCGCTGTCAGGGTTCGCGCCGCTGGCGAGCACCGCGCCGTCGGGCTGCACGGTGAGCTTTGCGCCGCCCTCGCTGTTCGCCTCCTCGGGATGCAGCGTCTCCCATTCGACCGGGCCGACTGTCGCTGCGTCACCCGCGAGCGTTTTTTCCCACTCGGCCTGTCCTGAGCGCACGGTTTTCTCCAGCTCATCCCGCTCCTTTTTCGCGGAATCCTCCGCGGCTTTCAGAGCCGCGATTTTTTCCTGATCTTCTAGCGTGGCGAGGCTCAGCACTGGGTTGGCGAGGCCACCCGCGTCGTTGCCGCCGGTTTCTTCGATGGAGTTAAAGTAAGCCGAGAGCTTGTAATATTCCGTCTGCTTGAGCTGGTCGAATTTGTGGTCGTGGCAGCGGCTGCATTGGAAGGTGAGGCCCATCCAGACCGTGCCGGTGGTCTCCGTGCGGTCCATGACGTAGTCCACGCGCGACTCCTCGGCGATGCGTCCGCCTTCGCCGTTGATCATGTGGTTGCGGTGAAAGCCGGTGGCGATGAGCTGCTCGCGAGTCGGCTCTGGCAGAAGATCGCCGGCGAGCTGCTCGATCGTGAAGCGGTCGAACGGCATGTTGTCGTTGAGCGCCCTGACCGCCCAGTCGCGCCAGTACCACATCGCGCGCGTCGGGTCGCCCTGGTAGCCGTTCGTGTCCGCGTAGCGCGCGGCGTCGAGCCACTCCCAGACCATGCGCTCGCCGTAGCGCGGCGACGCGAGCAGGCGGTCCACGGCGCGCTCGTAGGCGTCGGGCGCGTCGTCTTTGAGGAATGCGTCGAGCTGCTCCAGCGTCGGCGGGATGCCCGTGAGATCGAGCGAGACGCGGCGCAGCAGCTTCTCCTTCGGCGTCTCCGGAGAGAGGGCGAGCCCATCCTTTTTCAGCCGCGCGCCAATGAAGGCGTCGATCGGATTCCGCGTGTCCGCCGGCACTGCCGGCCGCTTCGGCGCGATAAATCCCCAATGCTCGCCCCACGGCGCGCCTTCCTCCACCCAGCGTTTGAGGAGCTGCTTCTGCGTGGCGGTGAGGTGCCGGTTCGACTTCGGCGGCGGCATCACCTCGTCTTTGTCGTCGCTGAGGATGCGCACGACGAGATCGCTCGCCGCGATGTCGCCGGGCTTCACCACGGTTACGCCGTCGAGCGTGCGATAGGCGCCCTCCTTGGTGTCGAGACGGAGTTTCGCCTCGCGCGCGGCGGCGTCAGGGCCGTGGCAGTGGTAGCAGTTCTCCGAGAGGATCGGCTGGATCTCGCGCGCGAAATCGACCGGCGCGGCGGACGAGGCGACGGGCAGGCAGGCGAGCAGGAAGCTGAGAATGCGATGGGGGGACACGGCTGAACGAAGGATTAACCCATCTGCCGCGCGGTTGATGGGAAAATCGAGATCCAACGGAGATCAATCCGATTTCAAACGATCCGGGCGGCGATCCCGCCGCGGGATCGCGCAGTCGCTCTGCTGACACCGTCCGACCGTGTGGCCGGAGGCGCGCTACTTTTGCACCACGAAGTCGATGACGAGCGCGTCATCGAGCACCGGGCCGAGCAGGGTGACGAAGGCTTTGTGCGCCGGATGCACGAGGTAGGCGTCGCGGTCCGCGGCGTTTTTGAAAGTGGCGATCCAGCAGTGGGTGAAGCCTTTGTCGTGGCCTTCGGGGCTGACGTTGGTGCCGTATTCGAGCGACTCGACGAGTGGGATCTTCCCTTTTAGCGCCGCGAATTCCTCGACGACCTTTGCGATCAGCGCCTTGTCGGCGTCAGCCTTGAATTTGAAATGGACGACGTGGCGCATCGGAGCGTCGGCGGCGAGCACGGTGGCGGTGGACATGGCGAGGGCGAGGAGGAGCGCGCGGATTTTCATGGGGGAAGGGGGGAACCCTGCCGGTTAGTGCTTGTGCTTGCCCGCGGCCTTGGCCGGCACTTTGCAGTGCGGGTCATTCGGAGGGCAGGCTTTGGAGGCGCTGGCGCTGCAGCATTGCTTCGGCGTGCTCGCGCAGGCGGCGAAGGCGAGGGCGCAGACGGTCAGGACGATTGTGTGGATTTTCATGCGGGTGGAAGGTGGGGTGGTTTTTGGAAAACTCCAGCGGTTAGTTCGCGCGGAGGCGGGTCAGCCCTCGATCTTCACCGCCTGCGCCTGCGCCTGGAGGCAGAGCTCGGCGGCGAGGAATGCGTGCTCCTGCGTCATGGCGTTCTCGGTGCGGTTCAGGCAGTCGAGGATGAGCTGGCCAAAGAACGGGTAGCCCACTTCGCCGTGGCAGCGGAAGTGATGCTCGCCCTTGTGATCCACGAGGTAGAGCTGGTCGCCCTGCGGCTCGCGCGCCACGTCGAGATACTTGCGCAGCTCGATGTAGCCGTCCGTGCCGAGGATGAAGGCGCGCCCGTCGCCCCAGGTGCCGAGCCCGTTCGGGTTCAGCCAGTCGATGCGGATGTAGTTGGTCGCGCCATTGTCGGCCACGAGGTTCGCCTCGCCCCAGTCTTCAAATTCCGGGTACTGCTTGTGGTGATAGTTTGCCACCTGCGCATGCAGCACCTTTGCGCTCTTCGCGCCGGTCCACGCGAGGAACTGCTCGAAGTGATGCGACCCGATGTCGCAGAGAATCCCGCCCGTCTTTTCCTGCGACCAAAACCACGGCGGACGGCTGGCGGGCGAGCTGCGGTGCGGCCCGAGCCCCAGCACCTGCACCACGCGCCCGATCGCCCCCTGGTCGATGAGCTGACCGGCGCGCACGGCGCACTCCACATGCAGGCGCTCGCTGAAATAGACCATGTACTTTCTCCCCGTGGCCGCCACCTTTGCCCGCGCATCCGCGAGCTGGCCGAGCGTGGTGAAAGGCGTCTTGTCCGTGAAGTAATCCTTCCCCGCATCAATGACGCGCAGCCCGAGCGGGCCGCGATCGCTGGGCACGGCGGCGGCGGCGACGAGGCGCACGTCGTCCTGCGCGAGGATGGCGTCGATGCTCGGGAGCGGCTTCGCCGTCGGGAAGGTGGCGCAGAATTTCTCGACCTTCGCCGGGTCGGGATCATGCACGTAGCGCAGCTCGCCGCCGGCCTCGGTCAGCCCCTTGCACTGGCCGTAGATGTGGCCGTGATCGAGCGCCGCCGCAGCAAAGACAAACTCTCCCTTTTCCACGACCGGGGCCGGCTTCCCCTCGGGCGCGTAGTTCATTCCATCGGATTTCTGGTGGGCCATTCGCGAAAGGCTACGCATCCCCCGAGGCGGGAGTAAAGCGGTGGCGGAAGGAAAAATGCCCGGCGCCGCCCGGGCGCGCGTTCAAGCCGGCGGCTGCCCGGCACCGTCAGGCTTCGGCGGCTGCTCGTCCGGCAGCGCGATCCAGAGGATGACATAGACGATGCCGCCCGTGCCGACGAAAAGCACGAGCATCAGGAAAAGCACCCGCCAGATCCATGCGGGGATGGGCGTATGCGCGCCGAGTCCGCCGCAGACGCCGCCGAGCATGCAGTCGGATTTCGACTTGGTGAGCGACCGGATCGTTTCGAGAAACATCGCGCCGAAAGTACCGCGCCACGCTTGCAAATCAAGACCCGCCGCCGGGCGGCGGAAGCTCAAAACAAGCCCCCGCGCCGAGCACCCGCCGCTCGTGCCGAAACTTCATTTTGGCACGCACCTGTCGGGACAATTCCATTGCCCCGGCGAGCGAGCCCGTCGGCAAGGAGGGTCCCGCTACCGAAACAGAGTTTCGCCGGCAGCGGCATTTCCAAACGGAGTTTGGGAACGAGAGGGAAAAACGAGTCTCCAAGTCCGGGCGCTGGAGCGCCTCGCGGGCGCGCAGGAGCGCTTGGCTCCGCAGCTCTTTTCGGAGCCAAGCGCTCCTGCGCCGGAACCAGATGGGAGAAGAACGCTCCAACGACTTTTCCCCTCGTGTTCCCAAACTCATAGAGTTAGGCGACTCCCCCTATGACGCTCTCGCTCCAGCGTGTGTTTAGCTTTATCGCGCTGGGACTCCTTTGTGTTCATCCTGTCATTTATCCATTTAGTGTCGGTGGAGGCATAGGAGGACCGCATCCGATGTCAGAGCGTGAGTTTCTCAGATGGATTACCACTGAATGGCTTGGAACCCTCATTGTCGCTGTGCTCGGCCTCGCCGCTGCGACAACGGTCTGTCTGCCGTGGTGTCTCCCTGCTGCTTCTTTGACGCAACGACGCCTTCTTCAGGTACCTTTGGTAATGGCACTCTCCAGTTATTACTACCTGGTTGTCTTCTCCGTAAACTTCTCACCTGCCGCCGGGTTGGCTATTCTTGGCTTCGCCTATGCACTCGCCACGTTTGCTACATTCCTCCCGAAATGCGCCTAACCCGTATGCGCTGCAGCGAACCGCTTTCCCCTCGTGCCGAAACTCCATTTCGGCACGCACATGTCTGGGCGATTCCATTGCCGGGGCCGGGGCGATGGAATCGCGAGGACAAGGGCGTTCCGAGATGGAGTCGCGGAACGAGTCTCCGCGCGGTGCGGCGGGCTGGCCGGGGCGGGCGTGAACTGGGGGAGCTGCGGCGGTGTCCGCGGGCGGGGAGATGGCTCCTGAGGTAGGGATCGAACCTACGACCGATCGATTAACAGTCGATTGCTCTACCGCTGAGCTACTCAGGAATTGTCGCTTGCGGGGGCGAATGAATGCCTCACTGTCCCGCCGTCGGCAACCAAATTTTCGATGAAACTTTTCACCGCTTTGCTCCGTCCCTGATTGTTGTGAAATTGCTGCTCCTTCTCCTCATGCTGGCGGGCGCGCCTGTGCCGATGCGGGCGGGGGAGACGCTCGCGGCGGGGGATGTGGCGGCGCGGCTCGTGGCGAAACGGGACGCGGCGACGGCGGCGACGGTGCTCGTCTTCCTCGCCCACGACTGCCCGATCTCGAATGCGCTGGTGCCGGAGATCAATCGGATCGCGACGGCGTACTCGGCACGGGGAGTGGCATTTTTTCTCGTCTATGCGGAGCGCGATCTCGGGGACAAGGCGGCGGCTGCGCATGCGCGGGAGTATGCGCTCGCGGCCCCGGTGACGGTGGATCGCGAGGGCGTGCTGTCGGAGCGGGCGGGGGCTAGGGTGACGCCGGAGGCGGCGGTGTTTTCGCGCGCTGGCGCGGTGGTTTATCGCGGGCGGATCAATGACCTTTTTGCCGGCTACGGCCAGAAGCGCGGGGAGCCGACTTCGCACGATCTGCGGGTGGCGCTCGATGCGGTGCTGGCGGGCAAGGCGCCGCCGGTCGCGACTACGCCGGCCATCGGCTGTTTCATTTCCACGAAACCGTAAATCATGAAGCGTCTCCCGATCCTCTGCCTGTCTGTATCCGCCGCCATGTCGCTGCACGCGGCCGCTGCGGAGCCGCCTGTCACTTTCAACCGCCACATCGCGCCGCTGGTGTATGAGAACTGCATGGTGTGCCATCGGGCGGGGGAGGTGGGGCCGTTTCCGCTGACGACTTATGCGGAGGTGAAGAAGAAGGCGGAGACGATCGCGACGGCGCTGGGCGACAAGGTGATGCCGCCGTGGCGGGCGGATGCGGGGGCGGAGACATTTCACGATGCGCGCGCGCTGAAGCCGGAGCAGGTCGCGCTTTTCGATCAGTGGGTGAAGGCGGGGATGCCGGAGGGCGAGGGGAGGGATCTGGCGCCGGCGCCGCAGTTCCCCGCGGGCTGGATGCTGGGCGAGCCGGATCTGGTGCTGAAGCCGGCGCAGAGCTACGAGGTCGGCCCGGAGGGGCGCGATGTGTATCAGGCGTTTGTGCTGCCGACGAGCTTCCCGGCGGATCGCTACGTCTCGGCGGTGCAGGTGCGGCCGGGCAATGCGCGCGTGGTGCATCACGTCCTGCTTTTCCTGGATACGAGCGGACGGGCGCGGCAGCTCGATGCGGCGTCGCCCGATCCGGGCTACGTGTCATTCGGCGGGCCGGGCTTTCTGCCGAATGGCTCGCTGGGCGGCTGGGCGCCGGGGAATTTCCCGCGCCATCTGCCGGAGGGGCTCGGCATGCGGCTGCCGAAAGGCGCGGATGTGGTGATGCAGGTCCACTACCACCGCACGGGCAAGGCGGAGACGGACATGACGCAGGTCGGCATCTATTTCGCGAAAGCGCCGGTCGAGAAACGCATCCGCACTTTCCCGATCCGCGCGCGGCAGCTCCGCATCCCGGCGGGCGAGCCGAACTACCGGACGGAAGGCTGGCTGCCGATTCCTGCGGACGTGACGCTCCAGGCGATCATGCCGCACATGCACCTCATCGGCCGGGAGATGACCGTCACCGCCCGGCTCCCCGACGGGACGGAGAAAAAGCTGATCCATGTGCCGGACTGGAGTTTCAACTGGCAGATGACGTACCGCTTTGTCGCGCCGGTAAAGCTGCCGCGCGGCACGCTGATCCACCTCACCGCGCGCTACGACAACTCGGAGGCCAATCCGCACAACCCGAGCAAGCCGCCGCGCGATGTGCGGCGCGGCGAAGGCACGACCGACGAGATGTGCATGGCTTTTCTCTCTTACACGGTGGATGCGGAAAACATCCCCGCGTCCGGCGAGGTCACGGGCTTTCCCGACACGTTTGTGCTGGCGAAATGAGGTGCGCGCGCCGCGAGGACGCCCGGGCTTTTGAAAGGCGGGAATCTTTTCCTGAACAAAGCCGCGAGACTCGCGTCTGAAACTCCCAACGGCTCGTAAGAGCAGACAACCAACAAACCCAAACCATGAAAAAACTCGCACTCCTCAGCATCATCGCCCTCTCCGCTCTCGGTCTCTCCGTGAACGCGGCAGACGCCACAAAAATCGAAGGCGAAGCCACGTGCGCCAAATGCACCCTGAAGATCGCCGACTCCTGCCAGGCCGCGATCACCGTGACCAACGCGGACGGCAAAAAGGAAGTCCTCCTCGCGGACAAGAACGACGTCGCGAAGGCATTCCACAAAACGATCTGCCAGGACACCGTGAAGGCGACGGCGGAAGGCGTGATCACCGAGAAGGACGGCAAGAAGACGATCGCCCTGACGAAGATCGCCGAGGCGAAGTAAGCGCCGCCAACACGCCAGACATTCAGCCGAAAAGGACGCCTTCGCTGGCGTCCTTTTTGTTTCGGCAAGGCGCTCCGGCGGGAGGGATCGCCGCCGCAGATTCCGCCGGAGATACCCAAGCGAACGCTCGACGCGGACCCGGACAATGCACGGCAGTCCGGAGCACCAGGCAGGAGGTGAAAGTCACATGAGCCACCGATTTGCTTGCCTCGGGAGGACGGCACGGCACCTTCCGCTGCATGAAATCCATGAGTCCCTCCGCTTTGCTGCCGGCGATATGTCTGATTCTCGCCGGCCTGCCTGGCTGCGCGACTCCGGGGCAGACGTATGCGAGCCACCACCCGGAGCTATCGGTGGAGCAGCGGAATATTTTCCAAGCCGGAAAAATCCCGAATGGCAATGCCGTGGCCGGGCTGACGCGGGAGCAAGTCCGGCTGATCATGGGCCGCGATCCGTCGCAGTTCACCAAGGTGGATGGAGACGATGTGTGGGTGTGGGTGCGGGAAGGCCTGCCCGTGGCCGGGCCTGCGGAGGAGCAGATGGGGGCCGAACTGGGCGGGGTGGGGCGGAATGAGGGAGGCATGGGCGCCAGCCGGTATGGCACCGAGGCGTCGGGCAATTCCGCGCCGAAAGCGGCGAGGCCGGCGCGGACGACGGTGTATTTCCAGGGCGATCGCGCGACCCGTGCGGAAGTGAGTCAGCCGGTTTTTTAGTATGGCGGCCGCAGCGGAAGCGAAATAGCGCTTGGCGGAGAATCATACGCACGCGTATAAACCCACGCCTTCCGTCCCGCCATGTCTTCTCCATCCGCGCCGCGCCTCACCCGCACCCAATGGCTGATCTGCATCATCGCGTCGATCGGCTTCGCCTTCGACATCTACGAGCTGCTGATGCTGCCGCTCATCATCAAGCCCGCCATCGCCGCGCTCAGCGCGCCGATCGTCGAGGCGCTCGTCCAGGGCGGCATGGCACGGCCGGATGCGATCGCGCGCTGGCTGCCGGGCGGACCTGAGTATGTGAAGTGGGCGCGCACGCTCTTCTTTGTGCCCGCGCTGGCGGGCGGTGTGTTTGGGCTGCTCGGCGGCTATCTCACCGACCTCTTCGGACGCCGCCGCGTGCTGACGTACAGCATTCTGCTTTACGCCTGCTCCGCATGCGCGGCGGGCTTTGCCACCACGCTCCCGCAATTGCTCGTCTTCCGCTGCCTGGTCTTCATCGGCGTGTGCGTGGAGTTTGTCGCCGCCGTCGCATGGCTCGCGGAGATTTTCACCGACCCGCGCCAGCGCGAAAAGGTGCTCGGCTACACCCAGGCATTTTCATCGCTCGGCGGCATCCTCGTCGCCGGCGCGAATATCGCCGCCGCAAGGTGGGCGCTCGATCTTCCCGCGATCCACGCCGGCCACGAGGCGTGGCGCTACACCCTCATCTCCGGCGTCATCCCGGCGCTGCCGCTGATCCTCATCCGGCCCTTCCTGCCGGAATCGCCCGCGTGGCAGCGCAAGCGCGAGGCCGGCCAGCTCAAGCGCCCGAGCATTGCCGAACTCTTCAGCCCGGCGCTCGTGCGCACCACCGTCATCACCACGCTCGTTTTCGCCGCCAGCTACGGCATCGCCTTCGGCGCCATCCAGCAGCTCCCGCAGATCATCGGCGCGGC
>JANOBH010000023.1:0-11617 GCA_031411535.1 Chthoniobacter sp.
CGTCGGCCTGGAATGCTTCGAGCGCCTGCCGCGTTTTCGCCTCCGGCGTCGGCGCGAGCGGGGCGGCGGGCGCGGTGCTTTCCTTGCCGATGTAGGTCACGCGATAGAGCGCCGACTGGTTCTTGCGTCCGCCGATGGTGACGTAGAGCGCGCCGTCGGCTTTGCGCACCACGGCATCGGTAACGGAGAAGCCGCGGCCCGCGATGAAGTCCTCTTTCTCTGCCTTGAAACTCGCGCCGTCGGGCGTGAAGTGGATGGCCCACAGCGTCGCGTAGGTCCAGTCGAGCGCGAAGAGCGCACGCTGATATTTCGCGGGAAATTTCGCGCCTGTGCCGAAGACCGTGCCCGTCGGCGAGCCCGGCCCGATGTCCACTGCGGCGGGCAGCGAATCCGCATAATACGCTGGCCAGCGGCCCGAGCCGGAGCGCCAGCCGTAGTCGCCGCCGCTCACGATGTGGTTGATGCGCGTGGGCATGTACCACGGCGAACCCATGTCCCACTCCATGTCGGAGTCGTAGGTGAAAAGCTCGCCGTTGCCGTCGAAGGCAATGTCGTACTGGTTGCGAAAGCCTCCGGCGAAAAGCTCCACCCGCTTGCCTTCCGGGTCGGTTTTGCAGACGTAACCGCCGGGCGCAAGGATGCCTTTGGCATGGCCATTTGCGTCCCACATGCGTGTGATCAGGTGATCCTCGCCGATGGCGACCGGCCGCGCGTAGTCCACGCGATCCGGAAGCTTGGTGTGGTTGCCGTTCACGAAGTAGATGGATTTCCCATCCGGCGCGAGGGCGAGCCCGTGGACACCGTGTTCTCCGCCACCGCTGCCGATTTTGAGGAGATGCTCGGCCTTGTCGAACTGGTCGTCGCCATTCGTGTCGCGCAGGCGCCAGAGCCCTTTGTCGCTCATCTCATTGTTCATGAGGTAGAGGCTGTTAAATGCGTAGAGCAGGCCGTGCGCGCCGCCGAGCGGCTTGCCAGTGGGTCCGTTGGGCAGCGCGAGCGGCTCGACTTTCACGCCCTCGGTCGTGCCGAGCGGCGGCACGGTCACGCGGAAAAGACCGCCGTATTGGTCGCCGACGATGAGCCGGCCTTTCGCGTCCTCGGTCATGGAAACCCACGAGCCCTGCTCGGCTTTCGGGACGGTGTAGAGCAGTTCCACTTTGAAGCCGGGCGCCACGGTCAGGCTCGCGGGATCGGCCGCGGCACCCCCGCCGCCGCCCTTTCCGGACTTGCCGCCAAGGACATCACCCCACGGCGCGGCGCCGTATCTCGCGATGACGACGGCGGGCTTGAAATCCGTGCTGTCGCCATCCGCGGCCTGCCACTCGGCGCTCGTCTCCACGATCTGTTTTTTCCCATCCGCCGTCTCGATCGTGAGCGTGCCGACGATGCCCGCGGCGCCGTCCCGGTTCCGCGCGTCAAAGCGCAGTTCGTTCGCGCCGGCCCTGATCGCCTTGGTGACATCGGCTTTCACGGGCGAGTCCCAGTCCTTGTTCTCCGCCACCGTCTGGCCGTTGAGCACCACCGTCGCCCCGTTGTCGCAGGTCATCGAGAGCGTCGCGGACTTCACGGGACCGGCGACGGTGAATGTCTTCTTGAAGACGGCCTTCGAGTTCGGTTTCGCAGCCTTGCTCGTCCAGACCCACTGCGATTCGGCGAAAGCGGCGAGCGGCAGGGCAAGGCAGAGCGCGGGGACGAAGAGTCGGGAGAGGATGGAGGGTTTCATGGAGTGGAAAGGGACGGGAGCATTGGAGATGGAATGCCAGAGCGTCGAGGACGATCCGCCCGGATTTCGGGCGCCCGTTCCCGACTGCGGCACTCTCCTACAACCGCGCCGCCGCACGGGTCTTCGGACATTTTTCCGCCGATGAATCGGCCTAGCTTCCGGCGGGCTTGATCAGCCGCAGGATCGACTTCGCGGTGACGCAGTTCTTGAAAACCATCTGGAGGTTTTCCGCGTGCCCGTCCTTCTCTTCGTAATAGACGCTCTGCGTATTCGAGACCATGCCGGCCACATTGCCCGCGCCATCAAAAACCGGCGCGCCGCTGGAACCTTTCGCAAAGTCCGCGGTGATCGACATCATCTCCGTCTTCCGCCGGCTGGGATCGATGAAGTAGCGCGAGACGATGCCCTGCGTGAGGCTGAAAAAGTGGTCATTCGGATGACCGAAGACCGTGACGGGCGCACCGACCGGCGTGTCCGCCGCGAGCGCCACGGCGGCGAAACCCTCGCCCTCGCAGCGGACGATCGCGACATCCGAAGCCTCATCGGCAGCGAGCACCTCGCGCACGGGGGCGAGCCGCCCGTCGCCAGTCAGCACGACGAAGGTTTCCTTATCCGCACTCTTGATGACGTGGTGGCAGGTGACGAAGACACCGCCCGCCCCGATGAAGAAGCCGCTCGCCGCGGAGACGTGCCAGTTCGAGCATTTCTTGCATTTGAAAAGTCCGCCGATGACTCCCACAGCCGCCCGCTTCTGCGCAGCGACGTCCGGCAGCGCGAGCGGCGCCGCACCAGCCGGCGGGAGCGTCAGTTCGCACGTGCGCCGCTCGAGTTGGGCAATCAGGTCGGCCGCCTTCACCGCCTTGCCCGACGCCATCTGCTCCTCTCCAAACTTCTGCATCCGGCCGACAATCTCGCGATCATTCACCGCGACCGGCGGCGCAGCGACTCCGTGACTCAGGATCAGCACGAGCAAGGCAAGGTGAAGCACAGTTTTCATAGGCGGGAGGGAGGCGGCATCCTTCGCACGCCGGCGCGCCTCGGCAAGCCGCATCGCGGCAGCCGACTGGGGCCTCAATTTCCCATTGCCACACCCCGCGACTCCCATTCACGTTCCCCCGCATATGTCTCAAACACGCAGAGTCGTCATCACCGGCATGGGCGCGATGACCCCCGTCGGCAATGATCTCACCTCCTTCTGGCACAGCCTCACGCACGGCGTGAGCGGCATTGGCCGCGTGTCGCATTTCGACATCACCGGCTACGAG
This sequence comes from Chthoniobacter sp., assembly GCA_031411535.1. Lineage (GTDB taxonomy): Bacteria > Verrucomicrobiota > Verrucomicrobiia > Chthoniobacterales > Chthoniobacteraceae > Chthoniobacter. The sequence goes on from JANOBH010000023.1 coordinate 2,989, forward strand.
TGCCAGATCGCCGGCGAGGTCCGCAATTTCGAGCCCGTGAAGTTTTTCAAGAATCCGAAGGACGTGCGCCGCGCCGACCGCTACTCGCAGCTCGCCATGGCCGCCTCGAAGATGGCAGTGGAGGACTCCGGCCTCACCCGCGTCGCCGACCCCGACCGCTGCGGCGTGGTGATCGGCAGCGGCATCGGCGGCCTGAAAACGCTGGAGGATCAGCACGAGATCCTGCTCAAGAAAGGTCCGAGCCGCGTCTCGCCTTTCACCATCCCGATGATGATCGCGAACATGGGCAGCGGGCTCGTTTCGATGGAATTCGGCTGGAGCGGCCCGAACTTCGCGCCAGTCTCCGCCTGCTCGACCGCATGCCACGCGATCGGCGAGGCCTGGCGCATGATCCTGGAGGACGACGCGGATGTCTTCCTCGCCGGCGGCTCCGAGGCCACGATCGTGCCGATGGGCATGAGCGGTTTCGCCGCCATGCGCGCCATGAGCACGCGCAACGACGCGCCGGAGAAAGCCTCGCGCCCATTCGACAAGGACCGCGACGGCTTTGTCATGGGCGAAGGCGCGGGCGTGATCGTGATCGAGGAACTGGAGCACGCCAAGAAGCGCGGCGCGCGCATCTATGCCGAACTCGTGGGCTACGGCCTGACCTCCGACGCCTACCACATGAGCGCACCGCACCCCCAAGGCGACGGCGCGAAACGCTGCATGGCCATGGCGCTAAAGAAGGCGGGGCTGACCACGGCGGATGTCGATTACATCAATATGCACGGCACCTCCACACCCGTCGGCGACGTGTGCGAGACGAATGCGATCAAGGCGCTCTTCGGCGAGCGCGCAAAAAACGGCCTGACCGTCAGCTCGACGAAATCCATGACCGGCCACCTCCTCGGCGCCGCTGGCGCGGTCGAGACCATCGCCTGCGTGCTCGCCATGCGCGACAGCCTGATCCCGCCGACCATCAACCTCGATAACCCCAGCCCCGAGTGCGACCTCGACTACGTCCCGCACACCGCCCGCGAGAAAAAGGTGAAGGTCGCCGTGAACAACTCCTTCGGCTTCGGCGGCCACAACGCCACCCTCGTCGTGCGGGAGTTTGCCGGCTAGCGGGACGCCGCGGGAAAACGCGGACCCGTGCGCCTGCGGGACGGGGTCTGCGCGGTCGAAACGGGCGGGCTGCGACATGGGCCGCTTTCTGAGGAAAAAGTCCGAAAACCGGACTCGCGCTCTCCCGCCATCGGAGGTTTTGTCAGGACCGTCATTTACCCCATGAGAATCCTCCTCCTCTGCGCCCTCATCTTTACCTCTGCCGCCAATGCGGCGCCGCGTCCGATCCGCGTGCTCTTTCTCGGGCACGAGGACACGAAGGTTCACAACAGCAGCGCGAATGCGGCGCTGCTCATGGAGAAGTTCGGGCGCGACGCCATCTACTTCGACTACTCCGCCACGCCCGAGTGCCTGAATCGCGAGACGCTCAGCCACTACGACGCGCTCATGCTCTACGCGAACCACGAGAAGATGACGCCCGATCAGTTCGGCGCGCTCAGTGCATTCGTCGAAAGCGGGCGCGGCTTCCTGCCGATCCACTGCGCGAGCGCGTGCTTTGGCAATGAGCCGCGCTTCATCGCGATGGTGGGCGGCCGCTTCAAAACGCACGGCACCGGCGTCTTCAAGGCGACGATCGTGGACAAGGCGCACCCGATTATGCAGGGCGTGAAGGAGTACGAGACGTGGGACGAGACCTACGTCCACGACCAGAACAACACGCAGGGGCGCAAGCTGCTCGCCGAGCGAGTCGAGGGCGCGGCGCGCGAGCCGTGGACATGGGTGCGCGAGCAGGGCAAAGGGCGCGTCTTTTACACCGCGAGCGGGCACGACACGCGCACATGGGGCAACGCGGATTTCCAGCTCCTGCTGCGCAATGCGATCCTCTGGTCCGTGGGCGACGCCGTGAAGCGCGACTGGCAGGCCTTCGTAACGCAGCGCGAACCCGAGAAGCGCGAGCCGAATCCGAATGTCGCAAACTATGAAAAGCGGTCCCCGGCGCTCACCTTCCAGCAGCCCTTCGGCGTAAAAGGCTCGATGGAGCGCACGCAGGTGCCCGCCGACATGCGGCTCGAGCTTTTCGCCGGGGAGCCGAATATCATGAAGCCGATCGCCCTCGCGTGGGACGAGCGCGGGCGCTGCTGGGTCGCCGAGACCGCCGACTATCCGCACGGCGTAAAGCCGAATGGCCAGGGGAATGACCGGATCGTGATTTGCGAGGACACCAATGGCGACGGCCGCGCGGATAAGTTCACGGTCTTCGCCGACAAGCTGAACATCCCGACGTCCATCGTGCTGACGAACGGCGGGGCGATCGTCGCCCAGCCGCCGCGCTTCCTTTTCCTCAAGGACACGAACGGCGACGACAAGGCGGACGTGCGGCAGGATGTCATCACTGGCTGGGGCATCGGCGACACCCACGCGCAGGCGAACAACCTCCACTACGGCTACGATAACTGGCTCTACGGCTGCGTCGGCTATTCCGGTTTCAAAGGTAACGTCGGCGGGAAAGACCTCGGCTTTGGCCAGGGCACTTATCGCTTCAAAGCGGATGGCTCGGCGCTCGAGTTCCTGCATCAGTTTTCGAATAACTCATGGGGGCAGAGTCAGAACGCCGCGGGAGACGACTTCGGAGGCACGGCGAACAATGCGCCGATCTTCTTCGGGGGCATCCCGGCGACCGCGGCCCCGGCCGGGGTGCGCGTGATGACGGCGAAGAAAATCAACGTCGAGGACAAGGCGCACGCGATCACGCCCAACTACCGTCAGGTCGATGTCTTCGGCGGCTATACGGCAGCGGCGGGCAGCGCATTCATCTACTCGGCGAATCTGCCGCCGCGCCTCCAGGGCATGGCCATGGTGACCGAGCCGACCATGAAACTGATCTCGCTCATGGACGTGCAGCCGAAGGGCGCGGGTTATGTCGCGAAGGATGGCTTCAATCTGCTCGCCAGCTCGGATGAATGGATGTCGCCAGTCTTTGCCGAAGTCGGGCCGGATGGCGCGGTGTGGGTCGCCGACTGGCAGAACTTCATCATCCAGCACAACCCGACGCCGAGCGCGGCCCGCGGCGGCTACGATGCAAAGACCGGCCCCGGCGGCGCACACGAAAACCCGCTGCGCGATCACGCGCGCGGCCGCATCTATCGCGTCGTGTGGGAACAGGCGAAAGCGCCGGCGATCCGCTCGCTGAAAGGCGCCGCGACGCTGGACCTGGTGAAGGCGCTCGGCAGCGACAGCCAATTCTGGCGGCTCACCGCCCAGCGGCTGCTCGTCGAAGGGAAGAAGACGGACGCGGCGCCGACACTCAAAGCAATCGTCGCGGCGGACAGCGGGAACATTGCCGCCATCCATGCGCTCTGGACGCTGCAGGGGCTTGGCGCACTCGACGCCGCCACCCAGAAGGCGGCGCTCGCTTCCAAAGACCCCGCGCTGCGCCGCAATGCCATCCGCACGCTCGGCACGGACGCAGCCGCGTCAGCGCTTTTCGCCGCGGCAAATGTCGCGAGCGATCCCGATCCCGCCACGCGTCTGGCGGCCCTCGTGAAGCTCTCCGAGCTTCCCACCACGCCGGAGATCACCGCGTCCGCCTCCGAGCTTCGCAGCGACGGAAAAAACAACACCGATGAGTGGCTGCGCGAAGCGATGAAGATGGTCGTCCGCAAGCACGGCGTCAGCACGCCGGGAGGCGTGGAAGGACCGAACCTGCTGCCGAACCCATCGTTCGAGATCGCCGAGGGCAAGATGCCCAAAGACTGGAAGCTGCGGCATTACAACGGCAAGGCCGACTGGGACGTGGCATCCGGCCCCGGCGCATCGCATTCGGGCAAGCAGTCGCTGCATGTGAAATCGGACACCGGCGCAGACACCAGCATCTACTTCGAAGTGCCAGTAGCGGCGGACACCGAGTATGTGCTCGGCGGATGGGTGCGCACCCGCGGCGTCAGCGGAGCGCTCGGAGCGATGTTCAATGTTCACGTCACGGAATTCCAAACCAAGGCAGTCAGCGGTAACTCGGACTGGACGCGGGTGGACACGACCTTTAACTCCGGCAACCGGACGAGCGTGAGCGTGAACGTGCTCTTCGGCGGCTACGGTCAGTCGAAAGGCGAGGCATGGTTCGACGATGTGGAGCTGAAAGTGCCGGGCGGCGCGCCAGCCGGCGACGAGAAGCTGCTCAAAGGCGACGCCAAGCGCGGCGAGCTGGTATTCTTCAAGCACCCAGGGGCGGCGTGCATCCTCTGCCATGCGCTCAAGGGACAGGGGAGCACGGTCGGACCGCCGCTCGACGGCGTCGCCACCAAGTTCACGGCTCAATACATCAACGAGAGCCTCGTCGAGCCGGGCAAGGTGCTCGCGAAAGGATTCGAAGCGCTGGGCGCGTCGCCGATGCCGCCGATGGGCCTCATCCTGAAACCGCAGGAACTCGAGGACGTGAAAGCATTCCTCCAGACGCTGAAGTAAACCGCCGCCGACATCTATCTCACCACGCGGCGCATGATCGTCGCGCTGAAATGCGGCAACTTCACGGCGCACTGCCTGAGAATCACCGGCGCGATCCGCCTCCCCTGCCCGACCGCTACCGGGATGCGTTCGCCGGCGTATTCAGCGTGAATCCAATTTCGCCAGCGCTCTGATTTTGGTTTCGCTTCTGGGACGTGATCTCGATCAAGCCGGATTTGGGCTTGGCCGCATTGATGAGATACACGCTGACGTTTGGAAAATGGCGGTTCTCGAAGGCAAGCCGGTGGGTGCCGGATGAGAGCGGGCCAGGCACGACGGAGAATTCCACCTGAATGATTCCGAGGCCGGTGCGGAGTTCCGCGGGCTCGGGAAATGTCGATGCGGTAAGTTTCAGTTCCACGTCGCGCTCGTCGAGTCGGGCGGCCATGTCGCCTCTCAGCCGCTCGGCGTACGCGGCAGCCTCGCCCGCCGAGATCACGCCGTCGCCGTCGCGATCTATCCGCGCAAGCACCTGCCCGGCGACCGCCACGCCCGTGGTGAGGTTGATTCGCAGCCGGATGCTGCCGGGCTCGATGGCCACAAGCGTTGCTTGCAGGTACTCGTCGAGCCGATGGGCGAAACCGGCGGACGGCAACGCCAGCAACGCGAGCAGCAGCAGCGGGAGACGGCACAGCATCGCGGCTACTGCTTCCACCATTTCGCGCCATAATCGTTGGTCGGGTCGCGGTAGATGGTGTGGATGTGTTTCGTCGCGTCGCCGCCCATGCGTTGCGGCGCGTATTCGATAACCACGGTCGGCCCCTGGATGCGGAAGTAAGCGGCGCTGCCCTTTTCCGTCGGTCCGCTCCAAGCGAACCACGTCTCGGCGATGCTCTTTTTCATCTCATCCATTTTCGCCTTCGCGACGGCTTCGTGCGCGATGCCGGTCCATTCGCCCGCGAGGTCCAGCAGCATCTCGCGCTGCTTGTCGGTCAAGTCCGAGCCCTTGATTCCCTCCGGCTGAATCGTCTGTCCGTCCCGGCCGGGGCCGAGCACAAGGTCGTGCATCTGGACTCCGATCACGGCCTTCTTGCGCTGCGCTTCATCCAGCGAACTGATCAGTGCGAAGGACTTGTCCGCCTCACGGCCCAGTGGTCGTACGGTCTTGCCTTCGAGTTCAAAAACGCCGGCTGCGCGGCGGTGTGGCTGGGTGCCAGCGTGCCTTTCTCACCCACCAGCGTGAGGTTGATCGCGAGATGATGACCGCCGAACTGGATCATCCACGGCTCGGTCGCGGAAGGCTGGCCAAGAAAGGAAATGTAATACTCGTCCCGTCCAAACATGGCCGGTCCTCCACGTCCGCCACGGTCGTTCTTCTTCAGCGTCTCGTCGCCCTCGACGATTTGCGTCACTTTCTCATAGCCCTGCGGACTCAAAACCGCCGCCACCACCGCCAGCGCCGCGTCGCGCTGCGGCTGGGTGAGATCGCCCATGCGCAAACCGCCGCGTTTGACGAATGATGTCGGCAGATTCGACCAGCGCCTGCGTTGCGCGTCGTCCTTGAAATCATAAACAGCCTTGCCTCGCTGGGCCTCATCGAGCGTGGCGAGGAATTTTCCTGCGGCGGCGGCGATTGTGCCGGCCGCCGGGCTTGCTCCGGCCGCAACCGCCGCCGGCGCGTCTTGCGCATGAAGACCTGGCGCTGCGAAGGAGAGCACGCCAGCGATGATGGTGAATGTGAGGATGATTTTTTTCATATGGGCTGTGGTTCGCCCCGGTTGCCGGGGATTTGCAGGTCGGATCTACATTCCAGATGTTAAGCGATCGTTTCGCAGTGCACGGAGATTTGTTAAGAGTCGGTTATTCCTCCGCCAGCTCCCATGTCACTGCACGCTGACGGTCCCACCGAGGATGAATTTCGGGACGATTTGAATGGTCTGCGTCTTTCCATGGCCGTGCCGGAGGAGGTTGACGAGCATGGTCGCGATCTTGCGCCCCATCTCCGCGCAGTCCACCGCGCTCGTCGGCGGTGTGACAATCAACGAGACGGGCAGTGGCGCGCCGCGCACCGTGGAAGAGCAGGACGTCAATCTCACCACGGACCTCGCCCATCCGAAGCGCTCCTTCCGGCTGTGGATCGAATCGCGGTGAGCGCGTGAGCTGATCACTCAGACGGAGCGAAGCGCTCCTGCGCGTCTGCCGAACGCTCCCGCGCGAGTCCCAAAAACCCTTCGCGCGCGGCTCGGCCTGCTTGCGCTCGCTCCCACGCGAGTCCCTCCCTTCGCGCGCGGGAGCGCGCTGCTGGGGCGCGCAGGAGCGCTTCCTTCCGGTGGGGTCACGTTTCGCTCAGCCGCTTCTGCTGCTCGCCGTGGAGCATCTTGTGCGCTTCGGCGAGGATGGCGGGGATGCGCTCGGCGAAAGGATTCCCGTCCAGTGCCGCGCGGAGCTTGTCCGCGTCGAAGTGCGCCGCGTTCGCGCCGGGAAACCAATGCCCCGCGTTGCCCATCAGGTTGTAGCGCATCTTCGCCCACTCGGTCAGGTCGAGCGCCTTGGCGAAGCTCCACAGGCGCAGGATTTCCTGCACGTTCACCTCACCCGGCACGTCCGTGTAGTTCGGCAGATTGCGCCAGAGCCCCGCCCACCAGTCGCCGCCGAGCGCGCGCTCCATCTCGGCGCGCAGCCGAGTCTCGATAGGCGCGACCACCTCCGCAGCGCGCTCGTAATCCGCCAGCGCGGCGACGTGCTCGTCAAAGTCCGAGGGCCGCGCTGCGCCGACGCTCAGCGTGTGGACCTGCGGACGCGCGAGGCAGTAGAGGTCGTTGAACTGCATCGGCGAAAGCGGCGCGCAGAGTTCGCTCATTTTCGCCACAGGGTTCTGGAGCATCCCGCCCTTGTCGGTCGGGCTGATGATGAAGACGCCCATGTCCCGCGCCGTCGCGGCCTCGACAGCGGCCCAGTTGAAATCGTTCACGAAATACCAATGCAGGTTCACGTAGTCGAAGGCGTCGCTTTCGATCGCGCGCAGGATCACGTCCGTCGTCGCGTGCGTGGTAAAGCCGATGTGACGGCAGCGCCCTTCGCGCTGGAGCCCGCGCGCCTCGTCGAGGCATCCGCCGGACCGCAGCGACCAGTCGAGCAGCTCGGCGTTGTTGATCCCGTGCAGCGAGAGCAGATCCACGTGGTCGAGCTTCAGGTAGCTCATCGACGTGTCGAATGTCTCGCGAAACTCCCGCGCATGCGCCACCGGCGCGACCTTCGTCTGCACGATCATCTTTTCGCGCGGCAGCTTTGGCAGGATCCACCCGAGCTGCATCTCCGAGCTGCCGTAGCCGCGCGCGGTCTCGATGTGGTTGATGCCCAGTTCCAGCGCGCGCAGGACCGTCGCCTCCAGATTCCGCTGCCCGTCCTCCGGCACGTCCTTCGCGGGCACATCGTCCCACTTGTGCTGAAAGCGCATGCCGCCGCAGGAAAAGACGGGCATCTGGAGATCGGTGCGGCCAAAGCGGCGGTATTTCATAGGAGTCATTCTGAGCGGAGTTCCGGGTGGGCGAAGGCGGGGCGGAACGCAGTCGAAGAATCCCGCGAACTGACCGGCGGTGCCATTCCGTTCCGCCGGGATCCTTCGACTCCGCTTCGCAAAGCCGAAGCTACGCTCAGGATGACGTGCTTTTTTTTCATCCGTGTCAGCACCGAATTTCTGTAGCGGCAACGGCACGCGGCAACCAACATCCGCGCGCATGGGAAAAGCGCTCACCGTCCTTCTGTTTATCGCCGCCGCGGCGCTTTTCTGGATCACCTTCCCATACCTCCGCGCACGGATGCCGGATGACTTTCAAAAACTCTCCGGCCCCGAGCGCGTGAAGCTCGCCCGCGAGGCGCAGGGAAAGGTCATCGCACAGAAATTCCGCGACGCCGGCCTGCCATATCCGGCGCGGGAGATTTTCATCCGCTGGCTGAAACGCGAGGCCGTGGTCGAACTATGGGCGCGCGAAGACCGGGAAAAATTCCACCTCGTCGCGAGCTACGAAATCCTCGCCGAATCCGGTGGCCCCGGCCCGAAGCGGCGCGAGGGCGACCGGCAGGTGCCGGAGGGCTTTTACGAAATCGACCGCTTCAATCCCGAAAGCTTGTTCCACCTTTC
>JANOBH010000024.1:0-22577 GCA_031411535.1 Chthoniobacter sp.
ATCCAGTCTTCGATGCGGGTGGAGCCGGTGTCGGAAATCGTGAGCGCGTTGATGGCGGTCTTGAATGAGTCGTAAAGGATTTTGCCGGCGTCGGGCTCGGAGAGATTGCGGAGGATGACGGCGTCTTCGAGGTCCACGGCTTCGCTGAAAAGGTGGAGCCGCATGAAGTCGCGCACCTTCGGATAGAGCACCTCGTAGCCGCCGACGAGGCGGAGGTCTTTGAGGAGCTGGCGGGCGAAGAATGCGACGACGGAGCGATAGTCGGCGGGGCCGGAACCATCGAGCGAGATGGTGTGGTGAATCTCGGCGTCGAGCATGGTCTTGAAAACGATCTCGCGCGTTTCCTCCGGGGTGAATGCTTTGACGGGCAATCGCCTGTTTCCGAGCGCGGCGGGATCGAGCGAGTCGAGGTCTTTGAACTCGCGCTGAAAACGGCGCGAGAGCTTGGGGAGCGGGATGTCGAGGGCGTCGAGGTTCTTGTCCTCGTTCCCGGTATCGACTTCGACGATGAGCGAATCCTGCCGTGTGGTGCCCTCGCCCATCGGGGCATGCTCGAAGGTGACGCCCTCGGTCTGGATGGATTCGACGAACTCCATGAAGGCGGGCGTGCCCATGACGGAGACGTGCTCGCGCTGGTCGGTGCCGAAATACATCCGGCGCAGGCCGCGCCCGAGGGTTTGCTCGGGGAGGATGTTCGATTTCGCGGCGTAGGCGCGCAGGCCGACGATGGTGGTGACGTTGCGCACGTCCCAGCCCTCTTTCAGCATGAGGACGGAGACGATGGCCTTGAACGGGGATTTCCAAGAGTCGATCTCGTTGGACTGCTTGCGCAGGATTTCGAGTTCGTCCTTGTTCTTGCCGGAGGCAGCCTCGGAGATTTCGCCGTTGTTTTTGGTGTGAATGACGAGCACCGCACCTTGCAGTTCCGGGCAGATTTTCTGGAGATGCTCGCCGACTTCGTCGCAGTTGCGGGTGTCGTCCACCATGACGAACAGGACGGCCTTTTTCCCCAGCGCCTCGTGCTCCGCGTAGCTCTTGCGCCACTCCTCGACGCCGAGCGCGAGATAGTCGGCGTGTTTCTCGGTGAAGATGGCGGTCGTGTGCTCACGCAGCTTGGCGCGGCTCCCGGCGTCGGGCAGGACGGGGTGTTTGACGACGTTTTGATGGATGGCCTCGACGAGCGGGTAGTCGGAAACGGTCTGGACGAAGATGGAGCCGTTGTCGTGGCGCGGCGTGGCCGTCACGTCGATCTGGAGCGTGAGGCGGCGGTCTTTTTGGAGCATCCGATGATGGATGTCCTGGATGGATTTGAACCATGCCATGCGCGGGTCGTGGATGTGATGGGCCTCGTCGTTGAAGACGGCCAGTTCCTCGATTTCGCGGACGATTTCGCCGAGGTCGGTCTTGCTGTCGGTCGTCTTGCCGGCGGGCTTTTTACCGAAGGCATCCGAAAGGAAATAATCGCGAAGGTCGTCGTCTTCCAAGGACGGGTCGGGCACGTCGCCAAGAAAGACGCGGTGAATGTTGGTGAGGAAGAGATTCCCGGTGTCGCGAACCACGCGGACGTCGTCCTGAATGTGCAGCGTGAGCTGGAAATCGTCGCGCCAGTTGCGGCCTTCGTGGCCGTTGGGCGGGAGGATCGGGTCGTTGAAGAAAATCCTGAGCCCGTCGAAGTCGGCGCGCAGGCGGTCGAGGACGATGATGTTAGGCGCGATGACGAGGAAGTTCCGCGAAAGCTCGGAGCCGGGTTCGTAGAGCCGGTGGAAGAAGCTCCACGCGATGAGCAGAGAGAGGACTTTCGTCTTCCCCGCGCCGGTCGCCATTTTCAGCACGTAGCGCGGCCAGTCCTCGGCAAACATGCCGTGCGACACCGCGCCGGATGCGTCGAAGCGAAGGAGGTCGAACTTGTCGCGCGCACGTCGGACATCGTGCAGCCAGATGACCGTCTCAACGGCTTCCCGCTGGGCGAAGTAATAGCGGAAAGGTGAGAGCGAGCCGTCGGCGCTTTCGAGGAGGTGGTCGGTTTCAAACCAGCATCGGAGCAAGGCGACGGAAGTCGGAGAAGCGCCGGGGTATCCTTTGCCGCGCCACGCGTGGACTTCCTTGCGGACCTTGGCCACGAGAGGCGGAAGGAGTTTGTCGTAGGCTGTGCTGCGGAGGGTTTCATCGGCGGGAAACCAGCGCTGCCCGGGAATGAGCGGGGCGTAGGGGGAAGTGGGAAATTCGGGGTGGAGTGACATGGTGGGAGGAGCAACCGGGAGGCAACAGCTAGCCAGGAACACCGATCTGGACGAGCGCCACGTGAGCAAATTCGCACGCGCAACCGCGGCGGAGACAGCCTACTTCCCCGCGTCCTTTCGCAGCCGCTTCAGCTTGCCGGCCAGGCTGGCTTTCGCCGCAGCGTTCATGCGGTCGATGAAGAGGATGCCGTGCAGATGATCGACCTCGTGCTGGAGCGCGCGGGCGAGGAGCCCGGAGGCGTCAAACTCGATCTCCGTACCGTCCAGCCGCTTCGCCTTGCAGCGGACGCCCGCCGCCCGGGTGATGTCCGCTGTGAGCTCGGGAAAGCTGAGGCAGCCTTCGCTGCCGGTCTCCTTGTCCTTGCTGAGCTTGAGCTGCGGATTGAGCAGGACCAGCGGCATGTAGTCCTCCAGCTTCACCTCGGCGTCGCCGATATACATGGCGCTCGGGCGGTCCTCGATGTCAGCCACGTCGATCACCGTGAGCTGGAGCGGCACGCCGATCTGCTGCGCCGCGAGGCCCACCCCATTCGCCGCGCGCATCGTCTCGAGCATGTCCTCGACGAGCTTCTTCACCTTGTCGTCCACGTCCTTCACTTCCCTCCCTTTTTCGCGGAGGACGGGGTTCCCATATTGCACTATTTCCAGGATCATTATTTCGTTTCTGTAAAGGCCGACATGCTGCCCTTCACCCCTGCATCACGCAAGGCGTCGAGCACTTTGATCAAAAAACCGTACGACACCTTCGTGTCCGCCTTGAGCGCCAGCGGCGGCGGCGGCGTGCGCTGGAGCAGGGGCGCGAGCGCAGCCTTCAGCGCCTCGATCTCCACGGGCTTCTGGTCGAGAAAGAGCTGCTCGTCGGGCGAGATGGAGAGCACCACGGGCTCGTCGGATTTCGCCGCCGCCACGGCACTCTTCGACTCGGGCAGCTTGATCGTCACCATCGGCTGCGCCTTTTTGAAAGTGGTCGTGACGATGACGAAGATCAGCAGGATCGCGAAGATATCAATCAGCGACACGATGATGACCTGCGGCATCCGGCGCTTCCGCCTGTAGAAAATCACAGGGTTCCCTCCTGCGGCGGCCGCACCCCGAGCGCGGGCGGCCGGATCTCAGCGCGCGGCGGCGCCGGCGCGTAGGCGCTGGACTCCGCCTCGGCCGCAGGCTCGGCGGCGCGGCGCGCGGCCTCCGAAGTGCGCGGCCTCTGGTAGTAGCACTTCGCCAGCAGGTCCGCGGTGAGCGACTCCATCTCCGCCGCCATGATCTCGATCTTCCGCGAAAAATAGCTGTAGGCGATGAGGCTCGGAATGGCGATCGCCAGCCCGACGATCGTCGTGCTCAGCGCCTCGGAAATTCCTTTCGCAATGCCGCGCGGATCCTGCGACGCCGCATCCGATCCGAACGCCGCAAACACCGTGACGAGCCCCGAAACCGCGCCGAGCAAACCGAGCAGCGGCGCGATGCCGACGATGACCTCCAGGATGAAGAGCCCGCTCTCGAGGCGCACGATCTCATGCTGCGCCCGCGTCTGCACGGCCTCGATATTCTCCGACTTCGGCCAGCTCAGATGCCGGAGCCCCACCTGCACGATGCGCCCAAGAGCGGACGTGTCATTTTCCACCACACGGGAGAGCCGCACCGCAGCCTCCGAGGCATCGCCCGGCTGGATGGACTCGATCTCCTGCCCGATGAATGGCGGCACCACGAGATCGCGCCGGAGCGCCAGCGCGCGCAGCACGATGACCGCGACGGACACGAGCGAGCACAGCGCCAGGAAATACATGAAGACGCCGCCATTCTCGAAAAACTGAACCATCGACTGAAGGGTGGCGGGAAGCGGGACTGGGATCATTCGTGCAGACTGTAGAGCGTGAAAGTGATGGTGTATTCGAGACGTCCGTCGCGCATCTGGTCGAGCGAACCCGCGGGCGGCTGGGAAATTTCGGCGTCCCTGATAGCGCGCTCGCAGACCTCGGCAAAGCTCGCATTTGCAGTGTTTCCATCGACATGGATGCCCTGCACGCGGCCCGAGCGCGTGACAAAAAAGCTGACCTTCGCGGTGCCGATGGCGAGCAGATCCATCTGGCTTTTCACGTAGTAGAGCCAGCGCGAACCGACCGCGTTATAGACCTGCGCCTTGTATTTCCCGAGCGGCGTGGAGACAGAGTCCACGGCGTTCTTCCCGCGGTTCGTGATGCGGCCCTCGACCCTGCTTTTTTCCTGCTCGGGCTGGTATCCGGGCTTTGTCAGTGAAGGCGCGGGCGGCGTCAGCTTCGCCAGCTGCTCCGGTGGCGCGGGCGCGGGACGCTCGAGCTGAGTGATGGCCGTGGGCAGCGGCGGGAGCTGTTTCGCGGCAAGCGCGAGCTCGTGGTCGCGCTTCATCTCGACCTCGCGCAGTTTTTTCATCGCCGCCTTTGCCATCGCCGCCGCGTCGTCCTTCTCCACCTCTTTCGGCGGTGGAGTCGCGCTCGGAGCGGGTGTGGATGCGGGCTGCGCGGGCGCGGGTTTCTGCTGCGCGGATTCCTTCACCGCTGGCTGCGGCTTGGTCGCCGGGGCAGGCGGCACCGGACGCGCGGAGGCGATCTCGATTACCGGCGCAGGCTGCTCCTTCACCGAGCCCACCACGGCTTTGGTCGTATCAAAGACGTTCTCGATTTTTCCACGTCCGTCCTGGCTCGGCAGTGCGAGATCGCCCGTCGCCGGCTTCTCGCTCGCGGCAATCATGTCTTTGTCGGATTCAAAAATCGGATTCACCGAGGGCTTCGATTCCGCCAGCGCCCGCGAGTCGATGAAGCGCTTCTCCTGCGCAACCGGCGCGGGAAGAATCTCGGGCTCTTCAGGCTGGATGATTTGTAACTCCAGCGCCTCCGGTTGCAGCGTCACCCGCTCAAGACCGAGAGGTTTTCGCACCCCCAGCGCCATGATGAGGAGGGCGAGGACGTGCAGCACCACGGACGCCACCACGCCGATCGTCACCTGACGGCGCGGCGGCGTGGCCGAGATGTCGGGAATCCAGGCGAAAAGCGGCGCGGTGAACCGGTCGAGAGCCGTCCTCATGGCGTCAGCGGGCGGATGACCGCCGACTTCATTTCGCCGACGACATCGTAGAGGGAAAGCTGCGCGCTCCAGGCCACGTCCGCGGCGCGGTCCGTGCCCATGAGCACGCGGCCATTGCGCGATGCGTGGAGCGCGGCGGCGGGTTCGGGGTAAAGGCGGGTCACACCGAGCGCGGCGTGCGCGGAATCACTCAGGCTTTCCGCCCCGAGATACGCGATGAGCAGGCCCGCCGCGCAGCAGTCCTCCAGCGCGAAATCGCTGAACGTCCCCGCGCAGACGATGACCACATGCTGCGGCCAGCTCGCGCGCAGCACGGCGGCGAGCGCCCCGATATTCAGCACCGCGCCCACGAGCACCCGCTCAGCGCCCTCGCAAGCGCGCAGGGCGATCGTGCCGTTCGTCGTCGTGGTGATGATCCGCCGGCCGCGCACCTGCTCGCGATATTCGAGCGGCGAATTACCCGCCTGAAAACCGGGAATGATGTCGCCGTGCCGTTCACCGCCCAGCAGCGCCTCGGGCATCCGCACCTTCAGCGACAGCGCCTCCTCGATGGTCCGCACCGGGTAGATCTCCGTGGCCCCGTGCGCCAGCGCCGTGACCATCGAGGAGGTCGCGCGCAGCACGTCGAAAACGACACACGTCGTCTTCGAGAGATCGCGCACCGGGAGGACGGTGGCGATTTCCGCGGGATGAAGGACGACGTCGATGTACATGAATGAAAACTTTCGAGGGCTCGCAGCCAGTTATCCATCAATCCCCCGCATCCATCAACCCTTCCCCCGCCCGCGCGGCCACGTCTTGCGCGCGTGATGAAACAGATACTGCTGCGCGTAGCCGCCGAACGGACCGAAATACTCCGCCGAAAAGGCGCGCAGCCGCTGCGCCGTCACTTTGCGCTTTCGTTTGAAATAAAGCTCCCGCAAGACCCGCTCGATCCACACATCGATCGGAAACGCCCGCAACCGCCCGAAGCCGAAGAGCAGCGCGCAGTTTGCCACCTTCTCCCCCACCCCGGGCAGCCGGCACAGCTCAGCGCGCGCCGCATCGTCGTCGAGCCGAGCGACGTTCCCGAGATCCAGCGCGCCCTCCGCGATCATCCGCGCCGACCCGAGCAGAGTCTTCGCGCGAAAACCCAGCGCACACGCGCGCAGATCCTCCTCGCTCAGCCGTGCCAGCGCCTCCGGCGTCGGATACGCGAAAACCTCGCGCCCGCCGGACTCCAGCCGCGCGCCATAGCGCCGCCGCAGCGTGTGCGAGATCTGCGCGATGTGCGCGACCTGCTTCATCGACGACGTGATGAACGTCGCCACGCACTCCCACGCCGGCTGCCGCACCAGCCGCATCCCGCGGCAAAAGCGCGCCGCCTCCACCATCGCCGGGTCGCCGGGGAAGGTCGCGCACATTTCCGCCAGCGGATGATCGAGCGCCAGATAGCGCGCCGCCGTTTCCTCCATCCCCGCCTGCACGAGTAAGCTCCCGCCCCGCTGCTCCACATAGAGCGCCGCATCGCCGACCGCGCCGAGCCACCCCGCGCCCTCGCGCACCCAGTGAAACACCTGCCCGCAGCCGAGCGTGGACTCCAGATCCAGCTCCGGCGCCGCCACCTCCGACAATCCGCCAGCGCCCGCCGCGCTCACTGGATGAAATAGCTCAGATTCTCCAGCTCGATCGCCAGATCGACATTGTTCACCACCACATTGTCCGGCACCTGCAGGATGATCGGCGCGAAGTTCAGGATCGCCAGCACGCCCGCCTTCACGAGGTCATTGGCCACCTCCTGCGCCACCATCGCCGGCACCGTCAGGATCGCCATTTTGATGTGATGCTCGCCGACGAAATCGCCCAGCATCGTCATCGGCAGCACTTCCACCCCCAGCGCCCGCGCCCGCGTCTTCGTCGCGCTCACATCGAACGCGGCCACCACCTCGAAGCCCTCCTTTGCAAAGCCCTGGTACCGCAGCAGCGCCGCGCCCAGATGCCCCGCACCGACCAGGATCACAGGCTGCAGCCGCGTCGTCCCGAGCACGTCCGTGAGTTGCTTGCTCAGCGCCTCCACGCTGTAGCCCAGCCCGCGGGTGCCGAATTGCCCGAAATACGTCAGATCCTTCCGCAGTTGCGTCGGCTTCACGCCCGCCGCCTTCGCCAGCGCCGCCGAGGAGACCGTCACCGTCTTGGTTGTCCTCAGCCGTTGGAGCGCCCGGTAGTAGAGCGACAGCCGATAGACCGTTTTCCTGGGAATGACCAATTTCGACATTTTGTGAAAAAGCGCGTGAAAGCGCGCTTTCATACGTGAAGCCCGCCACCTTGCAAGCACCCGCCTGACACCGCCGAAGATTGTTTGGGAATTCGAGTTTCGGATTTCCCAATCCGGCACCATTGTCCGCGCTCTCAATTTTCCACACACCATGCGCCTCAATCGTTTTCTCGCCTCCGCCGGCCTCGGCTCACGCCGCGGCGTGGAGGAACTCATCACCGCCGGCCAGGTCCGCATCAATGGCCACGTCGTCACCGACCTCGCCACCCACGTCGGCCCGGAGGACAACGTGAAAGTCGGCGCGCGGATCGTCCACAAGCAGACCTCGCTCACCGCCGTGCTCGCCAAGCCGCGCGGCTTTGTCTGCACGGCCGACGACGAATGCGGGCGCCGCACCATCTTCGAGCTGCTGCCCACAAACTGGCCGCGCGTCCACCACGTCGGCCGCCTCGACATGGAGAGCGAGGGCCTGCTCATCGTCACCAATGACGGCGACCTCTCGCTCGCCCTCACCCATCCGCGCTACAAGATCGACAAGGAATACGAGGTCATCATCGACAAGTCCTTCGACCTGAAGCACCGCGAAAAACTCCTGCGCGGCTTTCACATCATGGGCGGCCGGGCGAAAGCCGAGCGCGTGGAAGTCATGGGCCCAAAGCACCTGCGCCTCACGCTCAACCAGGGCATCAAGCGCCAGATCCGCCTCATGCTCTACGATCTCGGCTACGAGGTGGAGCGCCTCGTCCGCACCCGCATCGGCCCGCTGAAGATCAGCGAGATGCGCCCCGGCGAGTGGCGTCTGCTCACATCGAAAGAGATTGCCGCCCTCAAAGGCGGAGACACCCACGCCAAGCCCGCGCCTAAACCGCGCCAACGCCCCTCAGCCAAGCCGTAGCACAGGGTGAAAGGCGGCCCGTCCGGGTTGCCCTTGCCCACCTCCGCCCCTCCGGGGAGCGATTCTCCGTCCGTCCGCCTAAAACTCCAGCGGCGGCGGCGGATCGAGCTTGATCGTCGAGTCAATGACCGTGGCCTGCTGCTGCATCGCGCGCACCGGTTCGGCGCGGCGCACCTCGACGGGGGCATCGGTGGGCTGCGGCGTGGCGGCCGGGACCACGACCGAACTGTCCACGGGCGCGAACTGCCCGCCGAGCGCCTTCATGGCGATCGCGTTCTTGATCGCCTGCATCGAATTGTAGGGGTCGTTTCCCAGCACCGTCGGCGCTTTCATCGCCACGGTCTGCACGGCGGAGACATCCACGGCGAGCGTGGCCCGCGGGATTTCACCAGGCACGACCGCTTTCACAAAGGTCCCATCGCCGCCGCCGGTGTGGACGCTGCAGCCGACCTTTGGTGCCTGCGCTTCGGTCAGGATTTCAAAGTAGGTCGTCCGCCGCTGCACCTGCTCGTTCGTGTCCCTGTTTGTGACGGTCTCCACGCACTTGTCCGTCGCGAGCTGGCCGGAGGCGGTGCAGATTTCGCAATTGATGATCCCCTTTGGCCGCGGGATGTCCAGCGGGCGGTAGGCCGCGAAGGTCGCCTTCATCACGTTCGTCCAGATCGGAAGCACGACCTCGTTGCTGAACGCCCCGCGATAGATCGGCTTCGGTTTGTCAAAGCCCGCCCAGATCCCGCAGGTCACCGCGCTGGAGTAGCCGACGAACCACGCGTCGGTGAAATTGTAGGCCGTGCCCGTCTTGCCCCCGAGTGGGAATTTCTTGAGACCCAGATCGGTGAATGTCCGCTCCGCCGTCCCGCGCTCCAGCACTTCCGCGAGGCAGGTGTGGATTTCATAGGCCGTCGTCGGCTTGATCACCGCGACTTTTTTCGGCTCCGCCCGATAGACGACCCTGCCGCTCTTGTCCTCGATCTTGGAAATGATGAACGCCTTGTCCGGCCGCCATCCGCCGTTTGGGAAAATGGTGTTCGCCAGCGTCATTTCCATGAGCGTGACCTCGCTGCTGCCGAGGAAGGTCGCGGGAAACTTCCGCAGAGTGCTGTCGATGCCTGCCTTCTTCGCGAGCGCCAGCGTGGCCTCGATCCCGGTCATCATGCCGAGGCGGACGGTGGCGGCGTTCTTGGATTTCACCAGTGCTGTGCGCGCGGAGATGGCGCCCTCGTACTTGTTGTCCACGCGCTCGGGCCCCCACTCGCCGAGG
Source organism: Chthoniobacter sp. (assembly GCA_031411535.1). Taxonomy (GTDB): domain Bacteria; phylum Verrucomicrobiota; class Verrucomicrobiia; order Chthoniobacterales; family Chthoniobacteraceae; genus Chthoniobacter. The sequence continues at coordinate 9,708 of JANOBH010000024.1, forward strand.
ATGCCCGTCTGGCCGCCGATCATCACCTGGCGGTTGTCGATCACCGTGTCCTGCAACACGGTCCCCGGATTGAATCCCTTTTCAAACGCCGCCGCATACACCAGCGGCTTGAAGGCAGTCCCCGCCGGACGCTGGGCGGAGATCGCCCGGTCATACGGGCTGTGCGCAAAATTCCGCCCGCCGAGCAGCGCGAGAATGCCGCCCGTGCTGTTGTCCAGCACCACGACCCCGCCTTGCAGATACTCCGGCGAGGCGAGGCTCTTTTCATCCGCCTCGTCCTTCCCCGACTGGCGCTGGTGCGCCTTGAACTCCGTGTCGTACCTGGCAAAGGCCTGCCCCTCAAAACTCTCATGCCGCTCGGCCGCGTCGAGCTGTTCCCTCAACGCCTTTTCCGCCGCCTTTTGCAGCTCGGGATCGATCGTCGTGTAGATGCGGTAGCCGTCGCTCACCGCGCTGTCCCGCCCGTACTTTTGCGCCACCCACTGCGACACCATGTCCGCCGCGTACGACTCCCGGTGGGTCGGACGCCGGTTTTTCACGATGATGTCCTCCTTGAGCGTCCGCTGCCGATCCTCCGGGGTGATCAGGCCGATCTCCATCGCCCGCTGGAGCACATTGTTCCGTGAGTCGATGCATGCCTGCCGGTTCCGCCACGGCGAGAGATTGCTCGGGCTTTTCAGCAGGCCGCAGAGCATCGCAGCCTCCGAGAGCGTCAGCTCCTTCGCCCGCTTTCCAAAGTAGCCGCGCGCCGCCGCCTCCACGCCGTAAAAGCCGCTGCCGAAAAACACACGGTTCAGATAGAGCTCGATGATTTTCTGCTTCGGGCACCGCTTCTCGATCTCCCGCGCCACCGCCAGCTCCAGCAGCTTGCGCTGGTAGCTCCGGTCGGAGGGCGGGAGGAGATCCGGGAAAGTATTGCGCGCGAGCTGCTGCGCCAACGTACTCGCGCCCTGCACCGTCCGCCCGGCCCGCCAGTTCTTTACCATCGCGCGCGCGATGCCGCGGTAGTCCACCCCCTTGTGCTGGTAAAACCGCGCGTCCTCCGCCGCCACCACCGCCGTGAGCAGATGCGGCGAAAGCTCGTCGATCGTCACCTGGTCGCGGTTCTGGGTGAACATCCGGCTCATCACCGCCCCATTGCGGTCGTAGATGATGCTCGCCGATTCCATCTCCTCCAGCCGCGTATAGTCAAAAGCCGCCGCCTTCGTCTCCAGCTTCCCCTTTTCAATCAGCAAGAGAACCGCACCCACGCCGCCTGCGGTCACGAACATCGCGAGCAGGACAAGGAACCAAGGGCGACGATAGAAGCGTTTGCGGCGAAGAGTGATGTCCCACATGGGCGAGCCGCCTTTCGGCGAAGCCCTAAGTCCCACGAAACTCCCTGCCGCGCAATCGCATTCTCCCCATCCCACACCGCCCAAAAATCCCGCGCTTTCGCACACACCATCCGCACCATCCGCGTCTCTGCGTTGAAACCGAAAGCGCGCCCTTTGCATGGATACGCTTCGACTCGCTCCGTTTCGCCGCTACGGTGCGCGCCATGTCAAAATCGCTCGTCCCTCTCCTCCTCGCCGCACTCGCCCTTTCCGCCCTCGGCGCCTGCGCCCGCGGCAAGCCCAAGTCCTCCGCGCATATCTACTCCGGCGACGCCCCGACCATCAAATTCAGCAACAAGCCCGAGAGCGCCGGCGGCCATATCAATACCTACTAGCCGCCCGCTAAATCCCGGCATTGCCACGGCCCCGCGGGCCGCTTTGAATCCGCGCCCTCACCCCGATGAAGCTCCGCAATCAACTGCTCGCCATCTGCTGCCTGTTCGCCTTCGCCGCCGCCGGCTGGCTCTACGTCCGCACCTGGGTCGTCCAGAAGCCCTTCGGGATCATCCTTTTCGTCAGCGACGGCCTCGTCACCCGCCACATCACCGCCGCGCGGCTCTATGAAAACGGAGCCGACCACCGCCTCACCATCGAGTCGCTGCCAAACCTCGCCCTCCTCCGCAATGCCGCCCGCGACTTCGCCGTCCCCGACGATGCCGCCGCAGCCACCGCCCTTGCCACCGGCGTCAAAGTCAGCCACCGCACCCTCGGCCAGGATGCCAGCGGCCGGCGGCTGAAAACCATCCTCGACCTCGCCCGCGAGCAAGGCCGCGCCGTCGGCCTCGTCACCACCGGCAATCTCACCGCGCCCGGAGCCGCCGCCTTTTACGCCCAGTCCGCCGACACCCGCGAGCGGGCCCCCATCGCCGCACAGCTCCTCGGCCCCGTCCCGCTCGATGTCGTCCTCGGCGGCGGCGCGGGCGACTTCCTCCCGGCCACCGCCGGCGGGCGGCGAAAGGACGGGCGCGATCTCCTCGCCGAACTGAAAGCCAAAGGCTGGGACCTCGTCCGCAGCAAAGCCGAGCTCGCCAACGCCCCCGCCTACCGAACCGCCGGACTCGCCGGCTTCTTCAGCGCCGATCCCCTCGCCTTCAGCGACCAGATCGAGTCCGGCAGCCAGCAGCCCTCGCTCTCCGACATGGTCCGCCGCGCCATCGAGTTCCTCCAAGTCCACAGCCAGGGCTACATCCTGGTCATCGACGCCTCGCTCACCGGCACCGCCGCCGAGCAGAATGAAGGCGAACGCGTCATCACCGAAACCCTCGCCCTCGACCGCGCCGTCCGCACCGCGATTGCCTACGCCGGCTGGAAATCGCTCGTCCTCGCCGTCGGCAAACACGCCACCGGCGGCCTCAGCCTCAATGGCTACCCGCTCGTCAAAGACCGCGGCGTCGGCCTCCTCGGCGTGAACGCCTCCGGCCAGCCCGCCATCACCTGGGCCACCGGCCCGAACGGCCCCGCCCCGGCTCCCTCTCCCGCTGCCAAGGGCGAGCCCGCCGCCTACCTCACGCCCTCCGCCCTCAATACCGCAGAAGACGTCGTCGCCGTCGGCCGCGGCGCCGGCTCGGAGAAACTTCGCGGCTTCCTCGACAACACCGCCATCTTCCAAATCCTCCGCGACGCCCTGTAGCCCGCGCCGGGCTGACGAGCCCCGCGCTACACCGCCGCGTCCAGCGCCGCATGGTCGATCGTCGTGAGCCGGTGACGTTTCGCGCCAAGCTGCGGGATGCACTGGATGAGCGCGCGGGTGTAGGCGTGCTGCGGATTTGAGAGGACTTCGCGTGTCTCGCCGTATTCCACGATCTTTCCGCGAAACATCACCGCCACGCGGTCGGCGATCCCGTTGATGATGCCGAAATTGTGCGTGATCAGGATGATCGACATCTCTACGCGCTTCTTCAGCTCTCGGAGCTGATCCATGATCTGCGCCTGGATCGTGACATCGAGCGCGGTCGTCGGCTCGTCGGCGACGAGGATCTCCGGCTGGCACGAGAGCGCCATCGCGATCATCACGCGCTGCTGCATGCCTCCGCTGAGCTGGTGGGGGTAATCGTGCAGCCGCTTCGCCGGATCGACGATGCCGACGAGGTCAAGATACTTGATCACCTCCGCGTCAAGATCGCGCACCTCGGGACGGTGCAGGCGCAGCGCCTCGGCGATCTGATTGCGGATGGTGAAGACGGGATTCAGCGACGTGCTCGGCTCCTGGAAGATGTAGGCGATCCGGTTCCCGCGGATGTCGCGCAGCTCGCGCGGCGTCATCTTCAAAACATCGCGCCCCTGGAGCAGGATCTCGCCCGAGCGGTAAAGCGCCGGCGGCTCGGGCAGCAGCCGCGTCAGCGCCAGGCCCGTCACGCTTTTGCCGCTCCCGCTTTCGCCGACGATGGCCAGCGTCTCGCCCTGCGCGAGGGTGAAAGAGATGCCCTTCACCGCTTCGACCGTCCCGGTCTCGGTCGCAAAATCAATCGCGAGATTTTTGATCTGGAGGAGCGGTGTGTCGGGCATGGAGTGGTGAGTTAGACGGAATTGCGGAATTCGGATTGAGAAGGAACGGGCCGGTTTTTCAATTCCGTTAATTTGGTCAAATTCCGTAATTCCGTCTTCGCCGTCCTTACCCCCGCTTCGGATCAAAGGCGCGGCGGAGGGCGTCGCCGAAAAGATTGAGCGAAAGCACGAGGCCGAAAAGCGCGGTGCTGGCGGCGGCCAGGTTCCACCAGATCACCGGCTCGCGCGTCAGCTCGCCGCGCGCGCCGTCGATCATCGAGCCCCAGCTCGCCGTGCCCACGGGCAGACCGACGCCGAGGTAGCTGAGGATCACCTCGAAGAGCACGAGATTTGAGAAGCCGAGCACAAAGGTGATCAGCACGAGGTGCATGACATTTGGCAGAAGATGACGCGTGAGGATGCGCACATGCGTCTGCCCGAGCGCGCGCGCCGCGGCGACATACTGGGAGCCGGCCTGCCGCATCGTCTCGCCGCGCACAAGGCGGCAGATGCCGACCCAGAACGTGAATGCCAGCGCGCCGGTCATGGAGAAGAAGCCCTTTCCCAGCGCACTGATGATCGCGACGAGCAGGAGGATCGTCGGCACGGAGGCGACCACGCTGTAGAAGTAGGTGATGATCTCGTCCGTGCGCTGACGGAAGTAGCCCGACGCGAGCCCGAGCAGCGTGCCGAGCGGGATGTAGAGCGCGCTCGTGAGCCCGCCGATGAGCAGCGCCGTGCGGCAGGCGCGCAGCGCCTGCACGAGCACGTCCTTGCCGAGCGCGTCAGTGCCGAGCAGGTGCGTGCCGTTGAGCGGTGCCGGCTTGGTGAGCAGCACTTTTGCAAGCGGCGCGCTGTAGCTTTCCTCAGCCGGGATCCCGGACGTGAGCCGGCTGAGGATCGACTCGCCGCCGCCGCGCGCGGACGGCAGTTGCAGCGTCTCCAGCGCGCCGATGAAAAGATACGCGCAGATGCACGCGCCCGCGATCAGCCCGATGCGGTCGCGCCGCAGCCGGGCCAGCGCGCGCTGCCAGACTTCATTCCGCGAGTTCATGTAAAGGAAGGCGCCGACCGCCACGAAGCCGGCGACGACGAGAAAGTTCTGAAACCAAAGGCTCGCAACGAGCCGTCCGAAAAATGCCGGAACCGCACCGCCCTGAAACGCCGCGAGCCAGTGCCACGCCGCCAGCCCCCCGCGCCAAAGCGCGAAAGCCGCTGCTCCCCAGCCGATGACGACCAGCCACAGCGGGAAGCGCCGCGCCGCGACGACCTCCTTGTTTTCGCCCAGCCGGATGCGCGGATCGGCCAGCGCGTAGCAGATATCCGTGGCGATGAACCCCGCCTGGTAAAGCAGCGCCCCGAGAAAGACGGACGCGCGCACCACCGCGAAGTCGCCGGACTGGAGCGCGCTCGCGAGCAGGTTTCCGAGGCCGGGGATGCCGAAAAAATTCTCGATCAGCAGCGAGCCCAGCACGAGCAGCGGCAGGTGCGCGACCACGAGCGTGATGAGCGAGATGAGGCCGTTTTTCAGCACATGCGTGAAGAGCAGACGCAGGTTGCCCACGCCCTTCGCCCGAGCCGTGCGCACATAGTCCTGCGCGATCTCATCGAGGAAGACCGCGCGGTAGATCCGCGTCTCGTCGCCAAGATGGATGACGCAGAAAATGATGACCGGCAGGACGAGAAAGCGCAGGCCGGCCCAGTGCGAGAGGTCGAAGCCGGAAACCGGGAACCATTTCAAATCCGATGCCAGGAGCGACTGCCCGGCGAAAATGTACAGCATCGGCACCACGCTCATCAGCACCACGCAGCCGATCGTGCCCGCGCGGTCGAGCGCCGAGTAGCGCACGAGCACGAGGTAGAGCGAGAGCGAGACGGCGAGCAGCAGGCCGAAGAGCGCCGCCGGCAGCGTGATGGCCAGCGAAGGCAGCGCCCCCGCGAGAAACTTGTCTGCGAGCGGCTCGCCGGTGATGTCGCTCTTGCCGAGGCGGAGCCTCGCGAGGTTCGCCATCTCGTTGAAAAAGATGCTGTCGTGCCAGCTCGCGCCGTCCGCGTGATTGATGAGCAGCGGCTTGTCGTATCCGCGCTCGTGCAGGTAGTTGCGGATCGCCTCGGGCGACGCCCGCTTGTCGAGAATCCCGCGCGCGCGCTGCTCCGGCGTCTGCACCACGAATGAAAGCACGAAGGTCAGCAGCATCACCCCGAAGACGATCAGCGGCACGTAGAGCAGGCGGCGAATGATGTAGCTAAGCATTCAGACGGCGGTTCCAGCGGACGGCATAGATGATCCCGGCGACGATCGCTGCGGCGAGCAGCCAGAGCGGCCAGAAGGTCGGGCGGTTCCACTCGCGGCGCGCCTGCTCGCGCATGACGGGATCGAGCTGGAGATACTTCGGACCGCCTTCGAGCATCATGTTCGCGTGCGTGCGCCGCGCCCACGGCTGCACCACCACGTAGTAGGCCTTGTGGAAATTGAACGCACACGGGGTGTCCTCCGCGAGCAGCTCATTGAGCCGCCGGCAGAGCGCGAGCCGCTCCGGACCGTTGTCCATCAGCGCCATCTGCTCAAAGACCCTGTCATACTCCGCGCTCACGTAGCGCGACTCGTTCTTGCCGGCGGGCGGGATGTTCTTGCTGTAGAATAGGAAGAAGAAATTCTCCGGGTCCGGGTAGTCCGCGCCCCAGCCCGTGCTCGGCGCGATCTGAAACTGCCCGCGCTCCTGCTTCTCCAGCATCTTGGCGAAAGTGTTTTCGAGCACTTTGATCCGGACGCCGAGCGCCTGGAAACACCGCTGGATGTACTCCGCCGTCTGCCGCTCCTCGGAGCCGGTCGCCGTCACATCCATCGTCAGCTCCAGCGCCTGGCCCGTCTTCGGATCGATGCCTCCCGGATAACCCGCCTCGGCGATGAGCTGCCGCGCCCGGTCGAGGTTGAAGGCGTTCGGATTCGTCCAGTCTTTCAGGTGCCCGAAAATCCCCGGCGGCACGAGCTGCGTGGCCACGGGCGCGACGCCGCTTTTGAAAATGTCGCAGTAGCCCTGCGCGTTGTAGGCGCACGCCAGCGCCTTGCGCAGCTTGGGGTTGGCGAGCACCGGATCGCTGCAATTGAAGCTCATGAAGAACGTGCTCAGCTCCGTGTCCTTTTCGAGCGACATGCCCCGCGCCTTGAGGTCGGGCGAAAGCGCATCCTTCCCCGCGACGATGCGCCCGAATGCGTCCTTCGCCACCGCCGTGCCGTCGAAATAACCCTGCCGCGCCAGCAGCCACATCGAGGTCGTCTCGCGCAGGATCGGCCACTCGATCTCGTCGATCAGCGGCAGTCTTTTTCCCGCGAATTGCTTCAGCCACTCCGCCTTTTCCGGCGGAAAGCCGTCGCTCGGGAAAACGGTCGTCCGGTAGTCGGGATTCCGGACGAGGCGGAAGCGGTGCGCCTGCTCATACTCGGCGATCATAAAGGGCCCGGTGCCGACCGGGTGCCAGTTGAACTCCGGGCGCTGCTTCGCCTCACCTGGGTGCCACTTTCCGTCGTAGTACTCCACCGCCTCGCGCGGCACCGGCGTGGTGAACTGCATCGCCAGCCAGTAGATGATCTGCGGATACGGCGACGACAGGTGAATCCTGAAGGTCTGCGCGTCCACGACCTCCAGCCCCGGGAGGCGCGCGGAGTAGTCGAATCTGCCGGACTTCTTCGCTGCGTCGTAAAGCTCGTGCATGCCGATGACCACCGGTTCGAGCGTCGAAAAAATCGGGCACTCGACCTTTGGGTCGCTCATCCGCAACCACGCGTAATGCACGTCCTCCGCCACCACCTCGCGCCCCTTTCCGCCGGGAAAACACGGGTCGTCGTGGTAGTGGATTCCGCGCTTCAGCCGGCAGGTGTAGGTGACCTTTCCATCCGCGGCTACCGCGCGCTCCGGCATCGTCTCCAGCAGCGCCGGGATTAGTTCAAAAGGGTCGGTCTTGAGTGGTTGGTACTCGAGAAGCGTGTCGAGGATCGCCTCGTGGATCCGATGCCCCATCTGGTCATACGAATGCTGCGGGTCGAGCCCGCGCGGGTCATCCGCGAGGTAGGCGTAGCGCACCCGCCACGGTGTGCCGTCTTCGCGCGTCTCCCGCAGCGGATCAGGGTGGGGATTCGTGTCGCAGCCGGCGAGGAGGAGGAGCAGAAGGGCGAAAGGTGAAAGTCGAATCGCGATGAGCGCCCGCCGGGCGAGCCGTGCGAAGGACGGTCCCGACTCCGCCTTTCGCCCTTCGCCCTTCGCCTTGCCTGTCATCCTTTCCGTTGCTGCTGTGCCTTGATCTTGTCCCGCAGCTCGGCGGCCAGCTCGTAAGCCTCGTTGGCGATCGCCTTGTCCATTTCGCGCTGCATTTTTTCCAGCTTGGTGAGCGGCTGCCTCGCCTTCACCTCGTCCAGCCATTCGTTGAGAAAGCTCAGTTCCGGGCTGTTCGCCTGCGCCTCGGGATTCTCTATCTTTTCGTAAAAGGCGCGGATTTTTTCCATCCCGTCCGTGATCTTCCGCGCCGCTGCCGCGAACTCCTCACGCTCCAGCTCGATCGAGGCCCGCGCGCGGGTATTCATCATCAGCACGTAAGGCGTGAACTGGAGCACCGACGCCGCCAGCTCCTCCGGCTGCGCGTGGTCCCCGACGAAGGCAAACATGTCCAGATTCCGCTGCGTATCGCGGATCACGCCATTGTAGTCGCTGAGCTGAAAAAAGCTGATGTAGCGGTGGTAATACTGGATGCCCTCCTGCTGCAGTTCGCCCACCTCATCGGCGGAAAGCGCGTAGGTTTCACCCTTCTTCCCCGCGCGCTTCGCCCGCTCCTCGTGATATTGCAGCAGGGATTCCCGGGCATGCGGCTCCTGACCATCCGGCCTGCCGAGCGTCTCCATCTGGATGAGCCCGAGGTCGATCCGCAGTTGGATTTTCTCCTTCCCGTCGCTCCCCAGAATCTTCCGTACCTTGATCATGCCGGGTTCATGCGGCCAATCGCGGAGCAGGTCATTCAGGTCGAGACTCATTGAAATCAGACTATCCAAACCCGGCCGCAATTTGTCAATGAACGCGGGCGCCGGAAGCCCGGGGGCTTGCTTTCAAACGGTGGACCGTCCTAAATCCGCGGGACCCTCAGGGTTTTAAAAATGGTCACCTTCAGGAAATCTACGGTGCTCGTCGCGATCCGGGAGCCGGTCACGCGCTGGGGACTGATTCAGCTGATCGACAGCCACTCGGATCTGCGCGTGGTTGGCGAGGCCGACGGACTGACAGGCGCGCGGGAACTCTGCACACGGCTCAAGCCGGATGTCGTGATCGTCGATCCCGCGATGAGCGGCGGCTGCGCCTTCATCCAGGACGTGCGGCACTGGAGTGCGCGGGCGCAGGTGGTGGCCTTCACCGGACAGGAGGATGCGGCGAGCGTGGAGCGGGCATTCACCGCCGGGGTCACCGGGTACGTCACGCGGCTCGATTCCGTGGCAGCGGTCATCGGAACGATTCTCGGCGCCTCCCGCGGCGAGCGGTGCATCGGCCCGCGCCTGGCGCATGTGCTCCGGGAATGCCTGTCCGGAACCCGCGGCGGGACCCCGGCTCCTGCCCGCGAGGCGCAGGGCACCAGCCTGCGAGGCTGGATGCAGGAGCCGCAGGCGGCTCAGGATACAGACGCGGACTGAGGCGCGCAGCCTACTTCTGCCCCGCCGCCGCTTCCGCGCGAGCCTCGGCGAGTTCGGCGTGGTACTTCCGCGCCTCCTCATTGAATGCTTCAATCTGAAGCGGCGTCTTCAGCGTCGCCTTCTTCGCGTTTAGTTTCGCAGACCACTCCCGGAGCTTTGCAAAGCGCCGCTCCGTCCGCTTCGCGATTAGCTGATCGGCTTTTTCATCGGTGGAAAGGTCGGGCAGCTTCCGCAGCGCGGGCGCTTCATCGGCGACAGCTTTTGCCACCACCGGAGCGCCGGGCGCAGGTGTCGCGGCGGCTATGACAGCAGGCGATTTTGCCGCTGCCTCCGCCGTCGGATCGGGCGTGGCCTTTCCACCCGCGACGGGCGGCACCGCCCCCGCGATCGGCACGGAGGGAGCGGGCTGTGGCTTTCTCCCCAGCGTGAAGTACCAGGCGCCCGCGGCGCCAAGCAGCAGGACGAGGGCGAAGACGGTTTTCAGGACGCGGGCTAGGGCTTTGTCGCTCATGGCAGATCAGGCTTGGGGGTGGGAAAATCGCGCATCGCCGTCGGGCAGTCCGTCGCGACTGGATCCATGTGCTTTGCGCCGCATGTGTGCCGCCACCATTTAGCAGCTTCGGTGCCCCGGCTTGACCCGCCGCCCCGCGCGCCGTGACACTGGCGGTCCCGATGAACGAAGTCACCATCCGCGTCCCCGCCACCAGCGCCAACCTCGGCCCCGGCTACGACTGCCTCGGCGTGGCCCTGCAAATCTACAACCGCGTGACGGTGCGCCGCGTCGCGAGCCGGAACGACGCCGACGACGGCGGCAGCCTGATGGCCGCCGAGTGCTCGTCGCTTTTCTTCGAGCAGTCGAAAGCCGGGCGCTTTCCCTGGGCATGGTCGATCGCCGGCGATGTCCCGCGCTCCCGCGGGCTCGGCAGCAGCGTCACCGTCCGCCTCGGCCTGCTGCACGGGCTGAACGAACTCGCCGGCCGGCCGCTCACCGGCGGGCAGCTTTTCGCGCTCTGCGCGGAGCTGGAGGGCCACCCGGACAATGCCGCGCCCGCGGCCTTCGGCGGCTTCACCGTCGCAGGCGGCCCGGACGTCGCCCGCTTCGACGTCGCGCCGGAGATGCGCTTCGTCCTGCTCATCCCCGGCTTTGAGATCTCCACCCCCGCCGCGCGCGAGGTGCTCCCCTCGGAGCTCGACCGCCGCGCCGCCGCGCAGAGCTGCGCGAATGCCTGCCGCATCACCGCCGCATTCGCTTCGCAAAACTACGCGCTCCTCCGCGGCGCCTTTGCCGACCAGCTTCACCAGCCCTTTCGCGAAAAGGCACTCATCCCCTTCCTCTCGAAAGTCATCGCCGCTGGAGAGCACGCCGGCGCGCTCGGCGGCTTCCTCAGTGGCAGCGGCTCGACCATTTGCTGCGTCGCTTTGGAAAATGCGGACGCCATCGCGGCTGCCATGCTCGCCGCCAGCGGCGACGCCGGCGCCCGCACCGCGATCACCAATGCCGACAACACCGGCACCACCGTCCTCGCATGACCGGCCGCTTTCGCCTTTCCTAAGCGATGCGCCGCTGGCTGGAAGCGTTCGAGCAGTTCGCCATCGACGTCATTCTCGAGCGTCGGTACGGCAAGCGCGCCGCGCTGCTGCGGTGGTTTCTCTACGCGCTCAGCTGGCTTTTCCGCGGCGGCGTACAGACGCGGCTCTGGCTTTACCGCCACCGCTTTCTCCGCGAGCACTCGCCGGCGTGCCTCGTCATCTCCATCGGCAATCTCACCGTCGGCGGCACGGGGAAGACACCCGTCGTTGAAAAATTCGCGCGCACCTTGCAGGACCGCGGACGGCGCGTGGCCATCCTCAGCCGCGGCTACAAATCGAAGAAGCCTCCGCTCCTCCGCCGCCTCCAGCGCAAGTGGCTGGGCATGGAGCGCCGCAAGCCGCGCGTCGTCCACGACGGCACCCGCATGCTGCTGGACAGCCGCTTCGCGGGCGACGAGCCCTACATGCTCGCGAAGTCGCTCGGCGACATCATCGTGCTCGTGGACAAGGACCGCGTGCGTGCCGCGCTCTACGCCGTCCGCGAGCTGAAATGCGACGCGCTCGTCCTCGACGACGGCATGCAGTACCTCACGCTCAAGCACCGGCTGGAGGTCTGCCTCATCGACGCGCAGGCCCCGTTTGGAAACGAATACCTCCTCCCCCGCGGCACGCTCCGCGAACCGCCCGCGAATCTGCGCCGCGCCAACTACATCTTCATCACGAAGTCGCCGGCGGCGGGAAACGCCGCCCTCATCGAGCGCCTCCGCCTTCACAACCGCACGGCAGAGATCATCGAGACGACGCATGAGGCGCTCTATCTCCAGAATCTCTACGACACCGCCGACCGCCGGCCGCTGGATTTCCTGACCGGGAAATTCATCGCCGCCATCTCCGGCATCGCGCGCCCGGAGAGCTTTGAGGAAAAGCTCACCGCCCTCGGCGCAAAGCTGGAGATCACCAAACGCTTCGCCGATCACCACCGCTTCACCGACGAGGAGCTGCGCGAGTTTTCAAACCGCTGCGCCCGGCGCGACCTCGACTGCATCGTCACCACGGAAAAGGACAGCGTCCGCTTTCCCGCGACGTTCGAGAGCGTGGACGTGCCCGTTTATTACCTCCGCGTGGAAATCGGAATCCTCAACGGCCACGAGACCTGGGACAGCCTCGTCGCCCGCCTCTGCGACCCGCAGCAGCCAAAAAAGCGCGAACGCTTTTACGCGTAGCGTTTCGCCCACGGAGAAACTCCGCTCAGGAAGACAGCGTGGGAGCCGGTCTCCCGCGCGACGACTCCGCCGCCTCCCGTTTGAAACGCGCCATCATCTGCCAAAAGCGGACGGTGTCCCGCACGGGGTGGATCTTGCTCTTTTCATCCCCGTAGATCGTGCTGATCGGCACCGCCTCGATGCGCCCGCCGCGGCGCGAGGCGACGACGAGCATCTCGGTTTCGTAGTCGAATTTCACCGTCGCGATCGCCGCGAGCGCAGGCGCGAGATCGCGTTGGATCATGCGAAAGCCGCACTGCGAATCCGGCACCCGCTGGCCGCAGACCCGGCTGATCTGCGCGGACATGATCCGGTTCGTCAGGCGCCGCACCAGGGGCATCGTGCGCGTGTCGCTCATCCGCGTGCCGACGAGCATCGGCGCGTGGGTGCGGTTCGCCGCTTCGAGAAAGCGCGGGATCTCCTCCGGCAGATGCTGCCCGTCCCCATCGAGGATTAGCGCATACTCGATCCCCGCCCGCCCGCTCAGCTCGCGCAGGCCCGTCTTGATCGCCGCGCCTTTTCCCTGATTGACCGCGTGCCGGATGAC
>JANOBH010000025.1:0-5102 GCA_031411535.1 Chthoniobacter sp.
CCGACCTGGCAGAAGTTCCGCGACCAGATGCGGCGCGATCTCGACGCCCACGATCCGCGCACCTTCCTCCGCTGGCCAATCATCCAGCACGCCATGTGTCTCACGAATTCCGGCATCGTCGTGCCCGAGTATTTCGGGCTCAGGCTCTCCGGCCAGTGGGCGCGCTTCGAGCCCGCGGTGCAGGAATCGCCGACGGGGAATCCCATCCGCTTTCTCTACTACCCGCGCAGCAGCGGCAGCCTCCTGCACCACTGCCACCATGTGCTGCGCTTTGAGGAGATGACCGGCGCGAATCTTCCGGCGATGGATGTCGTCGTCGAGTTCGGCGGCGGCTACGGCAGCATGTGCCGGCTGCTGCACCGGCTGGGTTTCCGCGGGCGCTATTTCATCTTCGATCTGCCCGAGTTTTCCGCGCTTCAACGGTACTTTTTGAAAAGCCTCGGTCTCCCCGTCCGCGAAGGCACAGCCGACGTCTCGGGACCGGGCATCTACCTTTTCACCGACCTCGAGGCGCTCCGCGCCGCTCTGGCCACGCTGCCCGGCGAGTCGAAGAAGACCTTCCTCGCGACGTGGTCGCTCTCCGAGTCGCCGACGGAATTGCGCGACCGCTTTCTCCCGCTCGTCACGGCGTTCGACTACTTCCTCATCGCGTATCAGGACCGTTTTTACGAAGTGGATAACAACCAATACTTCGGCGGCTTCGAGCGCTCCACCGCTGGGAAGATCGTCTGGCAGACGCGGCGGCTCCGTCATTTGCCGGGCAACAGCTACTTCTTCGGAAAGCGCCATGAGTGAGGCGCGCTCCGGCGGAAACTAGATGGCGCAGCGACAGATCGTGGGCGTGGTCCTGGTGCGCAATGAGGACCTGCGCGTCCGGCAGGCGGTGGAAAACATCACCGCCTTTTGCGACCGCATCATCCTCGCCGATCACGGCTCGACCGACGGCACGCCCGAAATACTGCGACAGCTCGCCGCGGCGCATCCGCATGTCACCTGCCACCGCATCGCCAGCCCGCGTGAATCCCACGACCTCATCGCCGGATTCGCCAGCACCGACACTTGGGTCTTAGGCGTGGATGGCGACGAGATCTACGACCCAGCAGGCCTCGCGCGCATGCGCCAGCGCCTCTTCGCGGGCGAGTTCGACGACTGGTGGGTGGTCTTTGGCAATGTGCTCAACTGCGATGCCGTCGATCCCGTGGCCAGGACCGCCGCCGGCTGGCTCGCGCCGCCATGCCGCAGCATCACCAAGCTCTACAACTTCCGCATCATCCGCTCGTGGACCGGCGACACGCCCGAGCGGCTCCACGGCGGGCGCATTGATTTTCACCCCGGCCACGACGCATCCGCGCGGCTCAATCTCCACGAGCAAATCCCGTGGGCCGACTCCCCGTTGCGCTGCCTCCACACCTGCTTCCTCGCCCGCAGCAGCGCCGATCCGACGACTCCCCTCGTCCGCGAAAACATCATGGACGTGCAGGCAGGCGGCATCCTGCGGAAGATCCAGCGCGGCTGGAAAATGCTGCGCGGCATCCCGCTGGAGTCCGACTGGAAAAAGTCGCGCTATTGCCGCGGCGAACGCGTGACCATCGACGCCAGCGCATTTTTCCCATGAGCCTCTTCTCCCGCACGCCCCCGGTGGCGACTGTCGCCTTCAATATGAAACCGCTCGCCGGCCCGTACGGCGGCGGCAACCAGTGGGTGCTGCAGCTCGCCGAGTATCTCCGGCACAGCGGCTACGCCGTGCGCTACGATCTCGCCAAGCCCGTGGACTGCCTGCTCCTCACGCACGCCGGCATCTCCGGCAAGCTGCAGTTCGGCGTAGCGGAGATCCGCGAGTTCAAGCGCCGGCATCCGCGCGTCCGCTGCATCCAGCGCATCAATGACAACGACCAGCGCAAGAAGACGACCTCGATGAACCCGATGCTCGCGGAAACCAATGCCGTGGCCGACCACACGGTTTTCATCTCCGACTGGCTGCGCGATCACCACGCCGCGCTGTGGTTCGACCTCGCGCGGCCCCACTCCACGATCCTCAACGGCGCGGACCCCGCCGCCTTTCACCCCATCGGCGGCCCGACCTGGCGGGAAGGCGAGCCGATGCGCGTGGTCACGCACCACTGGGCGGACAACTGGATGAAAGGCTTCGCCGTCTATCGCGAACTCGACGAACTCATCGCGGCCGGCCAGCTCCCAGGCATCGAGCTGTGGATTATCGGGCGCTGGCCCGCGGAGATTCAGTGGAAAAGCGCGCGCACTTTCCCGCCGGCACGCGGCGCCGCACTCGGCGCGCTCCTGCGGCAGTGCCATCTCTACGTCACCGCATCGTTGCACGAGCCGGGCGGCATGCACTTCATCGAGGGCCTGCAATGCGGCCTGCCGCTGATCTATCACGAGGACGGCGGCGGCATCGTGGAACTCGGACGCCGCTACGGCATCGGCTTCCGCGACAATGGAGTCGCCGCGCTCGCCGAGGCGCGCAGCCGCTACGCAGAGCTGCGCCGCGCAGTCATCGCCGAGCCGCCGTCCGGCGACTTCATGTGCCTGCAGTACCGCCGCCTCATCCAGCAGTGCCTCGCGAGCTGAACTCCGCCGCCACGCCATTGGGCAAGCCGATCATCTTTTTCAAAACGGGCTCATTCTCCCACGTGAACGGGAACGTGCAGGCGCTCCTTGAGCGCGAATTCCCCGACAACCCGCTCCGGGTCGTCGATGTGATGGATGACGTGCTGAAACGGAGCCCAGTCGCCTATTTGCAGGCGCTCGCGGGCGCGATGCGCATCTATCCGCGCCACATTTTTGGACAGCGGCGGAAGCCGACCGACTTCATTCTGCGCACGCCGTCCGCATTTCGCACGATCAAGGCGTGGAGCGCGGCGAACGTCGATCCGGCGCGGACGGCGTTCACGTTTCAGACTCAGTCGCTCTTCGACGCCGGGCGCGAGGGCGTGCCGCACTTCGTCTATACCGACCAGGCGTGCCTTGCGAACCGCCGCTATCCCATGCCCGTCGATCCCGAGCTGCTCGACCCGCGCTGGCTCGCCGTGGAGAAGACGGTCTATGAATCCGCGCGCGTCACCTTCACCACGAGCCGTTTTGCCGCGCGCTCGCTCGTGGAGGACTACGGCGTCGCGGCGGAGCGCGCCGAGTGCGTGCATTCCGGCGCGAATGTCATTCCCGACGCTCCGCCTGCGGAGAAACCGTTCCGCGGCGTCGTGCTCTTCGTCGGCATCGACTGGCAGCGAAAGGGCGGGCCGGACCTGCTCGCCGCCTTCGAGCGCGTGGCGGAGGCGCATCCGGCTGCGCGGCTCCGCATCGTCGGCTGCTCGCCTGCGGTGACGCATCCGCGCATCGAGACCTTTGGGCGGCTTTCGCTCGCCGAAACTGCGCGGCAGTTCGCCGGGGCGGACATCTTCTGCCTGCCGAGCTACCACGAGCCGTCCGCCTTCGCGCTCGTGGAGGCGCAGCTTCAGGGGCTGGCCGTCGTCGCGACCGACGTGGGTGGCTCGCCTGATCGGATGATCGCCGGGGAGACCGGATTCCTCGTGCCTCCCGGCGATGTCGCCGCGCTCGCCGGGGCGCTCGGACGCCTGCTCTCCGACCCGGCGCGCTGCCGCGCGATGGGCATGGCGGCGGCGAGATTCGCGCGGGAAACCTTCACATGGGAAGCGACCGGGCGGCGCATCGCCGCGCGCATCCGCGCGTGTCTCACCGAGCCATGATCCGCGTCCACTTCACGACCGGCGAGGAATCCGGCTGGGCCATTGACGAGGATCTGCGTCTGCTCCGCGGCTCGCTCGATGGAGTCTGCGAAAGTACCTCGCTCGCCCGCGCGGATGCCGTGCATGCGGTCTGGTGGCAGCGGCTCCTGCGTTTCTCGCGCCGGGACTTTCGCGGAAAGCATGTGCTCTGCTACGCGGACAATGCGCCGTTCATTTACGCGAGCGGGCCGGAGTTTCTGAAGGCGCGCGAGCTCGTCACGCTTTGGATCGGGCGATCGCGCGAGGCCATCGCGCAGTTTGCCGCGCTCGGCATCGCGAGCCGCTTCGCGCCTTACACTTTCGACCCCTCCATTTTCCGCCCGCTTCCGCCGGACGATGTGGAAGTGCGGGCGCTCGTCGCGAAATGGCGCATCCCGACCGACAAATACCTCATCGCGAATTTCCATCGCGACACCGAGGGCGGCGACCTGCGCTCTCCGAAGCTCCAGAAGGGGCCGGACGCCTTTCTGGAAATCGTCGCGCGGCTGCACGACGAGGGCGCGGGCATTCACGTCCTGCTCGCCGGGCCGCGCCGGTTTTACCTCCGGACGCAGCTCGCGGCGCGCGGCGTGCCATTCACTTTCATCGGCGAGGAGACGGACGGGCGCGACGATCTCGGCGTCAATATCCTCCCGCGGACGGCGCTCAACATCCTCTACAACATCGCCGACCTGCACCTCATCAGCTCGCGCTGGGAGGGCGGACCGCACTCGGTCCTCGAAAGCGCCGGGGCGCGCTGCAAGGTCATCAGCACCGCCGTCGGCATCGCATCGGACGTGCTCGCGCCGGAGTGCATTTTCTCCGGCGTGCTCGACGCCTGCGAAATCGTGCGGCGCGATCTGCGCGAGGACTTCCTCGGCGCGTTCACTGAGACGCATTTCGCGCGCGCCCACGAGCATCACACCGAGCCCGCACTGCGGCGCCATCTAGCGGAAATCTACCGCTCGCTGGAGCCGCTGCCCGGGGCGCGGGGCGGAATGCTGGCCACGCTCGCGGCCTCGGCGGGGCACTTCGCCGACCGCGTGCGCAGCCGCATTCCCGCGCGGGTCGCGCCGCTTTCCATCGCCATCCTTGACCGGCCCGCCGTCAGCCCGATGCTCGCGCAGATCGGCCGCGAGCTGGAGAAGCGCGGCTGCACCGTCTCGCGGAACGAGCTGCTCCCGGCGACGAATGGCGTCCTCCTCGGCGCGCTCGCGCCGGATGATCCGCTCGCCGCCGCGTTGGGCGGCCGCGCAGGGATCTCCGTCATCGGCTTCCTCGACGAAGCCGCCGCTCCGCACCGCACGCTCGACACCTGCACCGTCCTGCCTTCGCTCGACGCGCTCGACGCGCTCCGCAAAC
>JANOBH010000026.1:0-14233 GCA_031411535.1 Chthoniobacter sp.
ATCGCCGGGTTGATCGTGTACTTCGCGATGTAGCGCAGCGCGCGGAAGTTGTCGGCGGCCTGATGCACGGGCGAGTCGAGCTTTCCAAACTGCACCTTCATCTTGTGCGCCGTCTGCCATGTGCGGATGACCACCTCCCCCACGCGCCCCATCGCCTGCGAGTCGCTGGACATCATCGAAAACGCGCCGAGATCGTGCAGCAGATCCTCGGCGGCAATGGTCTCCGGGCGGATGCGCGACTCGGCGAAGGCCACGTCCTCGGGGATCTTCGAGTCGAGGTGGTGGCAGACCATGAGCATGTCGAGATGCTCGTCGATGGTGTTGACGGTGAAGGGCCGCGTCGGATTCGTGGAGGACGGCAGCACATTCGCCTCGCCGCAGACGCGGATGATGTCCGGCGCGTGCCCGCCGCCGGCGCCTTCGCTGTGAAAGGTGTGGATCGTGCGGCCTTTGAAAGCGCGGATCGTGTCCTCGACGAAGCCGCTCTCGTTCAGCGTGTCGGTGTGGATGGCGACCTGCACGTCGAGTTCATCCGCCACGTCGAGGCACGTCGAGATCGCGCCGGGCGTGGTGCCCCAGTCCTCGTGGAGCTTTAGGCCGATGACGCCGGCCAGCACTTGCTCGCGAAGCGGTTCGTGGGTGGCGCAGTTTCCTTTGCCGAGAAAGCCGAGGTTCATCGGATACTCGTCGGCGGCTTCGAGCATGCGGTGGATGTTCCACTTCCCCGGCGTGCAGGTCGTAGCGTAGGTGCCATGCGCCGGGCCGGTGCCGCCGCCGAGCATCGTGGTCACGCCGCTCGCGAGCGCATGCTCGATCTGCTGCGGACAGATGAAGTGGATATGCGAATCAATCCCGCCCGCCGTCACGATGCAGCCTTCGCCTGCGATGACCTCCGTGGCGGCGCCGATGGTCATGCCGATGCCCTGCTGGATGCCGGGATTCCCTGCGTGCCCGATTCCCACGATGCGCCCGGCTTTGATGCCGATGTCCGCTTTCACCACGCCCTGCACGGCGTCGAGGATGAGCGCATTCGTGATTACGAGATCGAGCGACTCCGCGTCGAGCGCCGTGGGCGACTGCCCCATGCCGTCGCGGATGACCTTGCCGCCGCCGAATTTCACCTCGTCCCCGTACGCGCCCGCCTCGGCGATGAGGTCGCGCTCTACTTCGATGAAAAGCTCTGTGTCGGCCAGTCGGACGCGGTCGCCCACGGTAGGCCCGAACATCTCGGCGTACTGGCGGCGGGAAAGGTGCAGCGGCATCTCAGCGGATTTTCGGCGGGTTCTTCTCCTCGTGGCGCTCCATCGCCTGCTCCCACCGGAGTCGCTGCGCGATGGCGGCCTCGCGGGCGTTGTCCTCGCCCAGCTTTTTGACAGGAAAGGCGCGCGTTTTCCTCTTGTTCGGCTCGGGTGAGCCGGTCGCCTCCCAGACGGCGTATTCGAGCACCTTGCCTCCGCGTTTCGCACGCTTGATGGCGCGACGCACGCCCGGGATGCCGGAGGTATTCCGCTTGGTCACGCGGCGGGCAATCTCGCTGCGTGGGATCGGCCGGAGATCTTTCACGGCGTCATCGCGCCAGTGCACGGCCTCACTGAGCGCGCCCGCCTTTCCGCCAAACTTCCGGTCGGCGAAATACTCCATGAGTGAGATGCCACGGCGGACAACGCGCACCTCCCAGCCGCGCGATTTTTTCTCGCCGTGGGTGACAATGCGGGTGATGCAGCGAAGACCTTCGGTGCGGGTAGCCATGATAGTACGTTTTTTCCCTGTCAAAGTGGGCCGTTGATTTTGTTGTTCAGGCCAAAGACCTCGCGCGTGCCGGCCAGCGCGACGATCTCCACCTCCTTGGTGTCTCCGGGTTCAAAGCGCACCGCGGTTCCCGCCGCGATGCTCAGCCGAAAGCCGCGCGCCGCCTCGCGCTCGAAGCGCAGGGCGGAGTTCACCTCGTAGAAATGGAAATGGCTGCCAATCTGGATCGGCCGGTCGCCGGTGTTGGCGACGGTGATCGTTTTGGTCGCGAGGCCGGCGTTTGCAGCGATCGGCGCGGCGTCGGGAGCGGTGATGATTTCACCGGGGATCATGGATGGGAAGAAACGGGGTGACGCAAAGGCGGAGAGGAAGGCAAAAACGGAATTACGGAATCTGACGAAATGACCAAATTTGGACCAGCCGGGATCGCGGCGAACTCAAGTCCCGAAATTCCCGTCTCCTTCCGTAATTTGGCAAAATTCCGTAATTCCGTTTTCAATCTCCCGCCTTTCCTCCGCGTCTCCGCGTCTCTGCGTTTCATTTTCATCGGATCGGATTGTGGACGGTCACCAGCTTCGTCCCGTCCGGGAAAGTCGCCTCGGCCTGCACGTCGTGGATCATTTCCGCAACGCCTTCCATCACGTCGGCGCGTTTCAAGATCGTGGTGCCGAAACTCATCAGGTCCGCGACCGAGCGTCCGTCCCGCGCACCTTCGAGGATCTCATAGGTGATGATCGCGATGGCCTCCGGATAGTTCAGCTTCAGCCCGCGCTGCTGGCGGCGGCGAGCGAGGTCGGCTGCTGTGACGATCAGCAGCTTCTCGGTGTCGCGCGGGGAGAGATGCATCGCAGACTAGCGCTTCCGCGACGCAGCCCGGAAGGAGACAAACCCGACCACGGTAAGCGCGAGGATGATGAAGAAAACGGCATGCTCACCCGCGTGGCCGGAATGCGGCCGGACGGTCCAGTCGAACGCGGAGTGGCCGGGATGCGCCTGGGCGAGATGCGACGTGGCGAGGAGCGCAGCGAAGGCGGCAAGGAATTGGCGGGGCGAAGTGAGTTTCATGCGGAGGTTGTGAATTTCGGTGGAGAGTAGAAAACGGAGCCGCCGCGGGGCGAATCCTTTTTCACGCAAAAGGCTCCGCTCTTACTCCACCTCGTCGCCAGCGGCGGTGAGTTTGATGACGGGCAGTTTTTCCTCCTCGTCGTCGTCGGACGGCGTGTGGATCAGTTCGTCGAGCCGGGCTTTGAGGGCGAGATATTCGGGTGAAAGAAACTGCGCGGCATTGCGCGGACGGGGCACCGGGTTCTCGATGAATTCGCGAACGCCGCCTGGGTTGACGCCGAGGACGAGGATGCGGTCGGAAAGGTGGATCGCCTCGTCGAGATCGTGGGTGATGAAGAGGATGGTGACGTCCACCTTTTTCCAAATCTGGAGCAGGTAAGCCTGCATCTTGGCGCGGGTCAGCGCGTCGAGCGCGCCAAAGGGCTCATCCATGATGAGGACACGGGGTTCGTTGGCGAGCGCGCGGGCGATGGCGACGCGCTGTTTCATGCCGCCGGAAAGCTCGTGCGGGTAGCTTTCCTCGAAACGCGAAAGGCCCACCATCTCGATCCACTCGCGCGCGGTGGCCTCGGCTTCGGCGGCAGACTTGCCCTGCATTTCGAGGCCAAACATAACGTTCTGTTTCACGGTGAGCCACGGGAAGAGGGTGTAGCCCTGGAAGACCATTCCGCGATCCGGGCCGGGGCCGTGGATGGGCTGGCCGTCGAGGAGTATCTCGCCGCCGGTCGCCTCATCGAGGCCCGCGGCGATGCGGATGAAGGTGGATTTTCCACAGCCGCTCGGGCCGATGATGGTGATGAGTTCGCGGCGGCGGATGTCGAAGGACAGCCCGTCGAAGACCACGCGCCGGTGCCCAGCGGGACCGAATGCCTTTTGCAGACTGCGCACCGAAAGGACGACCGGGCGCTGCCGGATTCTCGCGAAGCGCGCGGCGACGGCGGCGTCCTGTTTGCGGTAGTCTGGCAGTGCGAGCGCGGGAGTGGACATGGGTCAGGATTGCGTATCGCGACCGGAAGCGACCGGCGGTTCTGGAAGTTCCTTCGCGCGAGTTTCCGCGGGAAGATCGGGATTGGCGGGATTTTCGTCGCCGCGGTTTTGCTTCGCGACCATCGAGATCGGAATGGGTTTCGCCTTGCGGGTGCGGCCTTTGCCTTTCCATGGAAAGAGCACGCCGCCCAGCCAGCCAAGGAACATATCCGTCGCGAGGCCGATGATGCCGATCATGCCGATGGCGGCGAAGACGTTGTCGAAGTTCCGGTAGCGCGCCTGCTGATTGATGAAAAAGGTGATGCCGCTCATCGTGCCGACCACCTCCGCGACGATGAGGTAGGTCCACGCCCAGCCGAGCAGGATGCGCATGTCCGTATAGATGTCGGTGATGGATGCCGGGATCACCACGCGGCGCACCAGCTTCCAGCCGAGCGCGCCGAGCGTCTGCGCGGCCTCGATGAGCGCGGGATCGACCTTGCGCACGGTGTTGCCGATGACGAGCACCTGCTGGAAAAACGTGCCGATGAAAATGATCGCGATCTTTGGCCCGTCATCGATCCCGAGGATGGCGACGCAGAGCGCGCCAAACGCTGGCGCCGGCAGGTAACGGAAGAACTCGATAAACGGCTCCTGAAGCCGCGAGAAGAAGCGGTAAGTCCCGCACAGGATTCCGAGCGGCACGCCGGCCAGCGACGAGAGGAAGAAGCCCCAGAAGATAGTGCGGATGCTGTGGCCGAGCGATTCGTGGAGCCACGGCTCATTCGGCAACCGCGGCTCGGTGGTGAAGGCGCTATAGAAAGCCTTCGCCACTTTGTGCGGCGCGGGCAGATAGACGGGGTTCACTCGCACGCCCTCGGGCAGCGTACCGCCGGCCGCGCGCACCGTCTCCAGCTCGCGCTGGAAATCGGCGCGCGGCAGCTCCATGTCGTCGATGAAGTATTCGACGTCACCCGGCGCCGTGATGCGCACATTCGGATGCCACAGCCACGGCACGTAGCTGACCGCGCACCACAGCCCGAGCGGCGCGAGGAAGGACAGGATCGTGAGCAGCACCCGCCGCCGGCGCGGCAGCTCCGCCTTTAGTCCCAGCCAGTCGCGCGAAGCCATGCGTCAGGGCGCCTGGCCGCCTACTTCATGTCATTCACGATGCCGGGAAAGAGGTAGCTCTCCGGCTTCTGCGAGACCTTATAGACTTTGTTATCGAGGTTGAATTTGTTGCCGATCGTCATCGAGCCATAGACCGAATCCAGCCCCTCGCCCTTTTTGAAGGCGGCCTTGGCTTCCGCCAGCGTGAGGAAATGCGTGCCGGGGATCGCCTTGGCATAGTCGGCCACGTCGGCGCCGACCTTCGCGGCCATGATCTTGATCGCGTCGTCCGCGGTCTTCGGGTCCTTGAGGTAATCGACGCACTTGTAATAGACGCCCACGACTTTCGCCCAATCGGCCTTGCGCTTGGCAAAGCTGGTCGGATTGACCGCGAGGCAGTCGTAGATCAGGCCCTTCGCGTCCGCGCTGGTGAAGAGCGCCTTCGATCCCGCGACCTGTTTCAAAGCCTGGCCCGAGACCGGATACCACGCGCCCACCGCCGCGACCTTGCCGCTGGCGAGGACCTGCGGCGTGTCATTGGTCGGCGTATTGATGAACTCCACGTCGGACTGCTTCATGCCGTTTGCCTCCAGCCCTTTGAGCAGCAGCAGGTGCTCGACCAGCGTGAGTTCGAGACCGATTTTCTTGCCTTTCAAATCCTTGAGCGAGTTCACGCCCGGCGCGCCGATGATCATGTCGCTGCCTTCGCTGTAATCGAGCAGGCAGATGATCTTGCTCTTCGCGCCGTTGGCCCCGTTCACGAGCGCGTCCGTGGTGACGACGGTCACGGCATCGACCTTGTTCGCGGAAAAGGCGTCGAGCGAAGGCAGGTAGTCGAACCACACAAGCTCCACCTCGACGCCGGCCTCCTTGAACCATCCTTTCTGTTTGGCGACCTCCAGGATCGTGAATCCCGGCCAGTCGGAATACGCGATCTTGAGCGGCTCGGCGTGAACGGAGATCGCGCAGGCGAAAGCGAGCGCGGTGGTGAGCAGGGATTTCAGTTTCATGGAGTGTCGGCGGTTGGTGGTTTGAGGGCGGCGCAGCGCGTCAGAGATACGGTGGCGCACTTTGCCGGACGCGCCGATTGCAGCCGCCGTGCCATGCCCCGGGATCGCCTGCACATTCCGCGGGAACACACCGGAAACCGGCTCTGGAACGACGTTCGCGCGCCGGCCCGCCGATATTACGCCGAGTGCATATCTTCACACGCTGGACAAAACGCCACACTGACCGTGACCAAAAGAAGCCCTTCGCTTCGCCAGATAGTAGGACGTTTCCCTTCCGGCGTAATACTTTCCCTAGACAGCGAAATGCGCGCACGCTAGCTGCTTTCCCGCCCGCACCGAATGGCCCGCCAACCAAAGAAAAAACCCACCGCCGCCCGAATCAGCGTCTCCCTGCCGGTGACGCTGTTTGACGAACTCGACGAGATGGTCGCGAAGCGCGGCTACGCCAGCCGCTCAGAGGCGATCTCAAAGATGATCAGCGAGCAGCTCGTGACGCATCAGCAGGATCTCGGCAAAGCGGTCATGGCCGGCACGATCACGCTCATCTACGACCACGCCCGGGCCGGGCTTGCGACAAAGCTGCTGAACCTCCAGCACAAGTGGCTCAAGGAGATCATTTCCTCCCAGCGCGTGCATTTGGAAAACCACCACAGCCTCGAGGTGCTGCTCGTGCAGGGACCGGGTTACCGGCTCAAGCAGATCGCCGCAGATCTCATCGCCTGCAAAGGCGTGAAGCACGGCTACCTCACCGTCACGTCAACGATTCTCCCGCCGATCCACTGATGTCCGCCATCGAACCATCACTCGTCCGCTTCGAGGAAGCAGTGCCCGCTGGCGCAAACTGGTCGCACGTCCTCAAGCGCGGCACCACGCTCCGCATCACCGACACCGAGGGTGGCGCGAGTGTCTCGGCGCTGATGTATAATTTCGAGCTGCTGAGCGAGCGGCTGAACCTTCCCGACACCCTCAAGTGCCAGCACACCGCGCGGCTCACAAAGGGCCACTGCCTCTACTCGGACATGGGCCGCGTGCTCGTCTCGATCACCGAGGACACCTGCGGCTGGCACGATCCGCTCGCGGGCGCATCCAACGCGAAGATCGTGACGCAAAAATACGGCGAGCGGAACTACCAGACCGCCCGCAACGACTGGCACCGCGACGCACACAGCGGCTTTCTCCGCGAGCTGGGCAAATACGGGATGGGCGAGCGCGACCTCGCGATGAACGTGAATTTTTTCCAGAAGGTGACGGCCGATGACGATGGCAGGCTCGTCTGGCACGAGGACCACTCGAAGACGGGCGCGTTTGTCGATCTGCGCTCGGAAATGAACACGCTCGTGGTGCTGAACACATGCATCCACCCGCTCGACACCGCGCGCACTTACTCGCCGAAGCCCGTGCTTCTTACGGTGCGGACCTCGCCGCCGCCGGAAGCGGATGATTTCTGTCGAAACGCCTGCGCGGAAAACCAACGCGGCTTCATCCTCACCGAGCGCTATTTTCTATGAGGCGCACCCTTACGAACTGTCATCCTGAGCGGAGTTCCGTTCGGCTCTGCGAACGGAACGGAGTCGAAGGACCCCGGCGATTCCCTGCGACCCTGCCCCTGAATGCGCGGGGTCCTTCGACTGCGCTGCGCCCGCCTTTCCGCCTCCGCTCCGCTCAGGATGACACGCGTTTTGGGAGGTTCATTGTTGCAGACCGTTTATCGCCTTTTGAACGCATCCGGATGACTCGCGAGAGAGGCTTTTTTTCATGAGCACCCTGACCGAAAGCCCTCTCGATCCCGCGGACGCGATCTACGATTTCACGCTGCCAGCGGGCGAGCCGTGGATGCATGAAATCAAGCGCGGGAAGACGTTTCGCATTCTCGATCTCGAAGGCAATCAGGCTGCCGACACGCTTTTCTACAACGCGCACGATCCCGCCGACCGCTACAGCGCGCAGGACACCATCCGCGAGCAGGGCTCGCTCTACCTGACCACCGGCACCCGGCTCATGTCCACCCGTGGCAATGTGCTGCTGACCATCACCGCCGACACCTGCGGCCGGCACGACACGCTCGGCGGCGCGTGCGCGTGCGAGAGCAACATGGTGCGCTACGCCATCGACAAGCGCTCGATGCACGCCTGCCGCGATGTCTTCATGCGTGGCATCCAGGAAAACCGCCCGGCGTGGGACAAGCGCGACATCACCCACAACATCAACTTTTTCATGAACGTGCCGGTGACCCCGGATGGCGGCCTGACCTTTGCCGACGGCGTCTCCGCCAGCGGGCGCTACGTGGAGATGCGCGCGGAGATGGATGTGCTCTGCCTGATCTCGAACTGCCCCCAGCTCAACAACCCGTGCAATGCCTACAACCCGACGCCTGTGCGCCTGCTGATCTGGGAATGATGTTCACCAAACTCCTCATCGCAAACCGCGGCGTCATTTCGCGCCGGATCACCCGCACGCTGAAGCGTCTCGGCGTCGGCAGCGTTGCCGTTTATTCGGAGGCGGACGCGCAGTCACTGCATGTCGCAGATGCGGACGAGGCGGTGCTGCTCGGGCCGGCTCCGGTGGCTGAGAGCTATTTGAAAATCGAGCGCATCCTCGCGGCGGCGCGCGAGACGGGGGCGCAGGCCATTCATCCTGGCTACGGCTTTCTGAGCGAGAATGCGGACTTCGCGGAGGCTTGCGAAAACGCGGGGCTGGCGTTTGTCGGACCGACGCCGGAGCAGATGCGCGCCTTTGGCCTGAAGCACACGGCGCGGGCGATCGCGGAGCAGCACGGCGTGCCGCTGCTGCCCGGGACGGGCCTGCTGGCGGACGCGGACGCGGCGGCGCGGGAGGCGGCGCGGATCGGCTATCCGGTGATGCTGAAGAGCACGGCGGGCGGCGGCGGCATCGGCATGCGGGTGTGCTGGAGCGCGGCAGAGCTGGCGGAGGCGTTCGGGTCCGTGCAGCGGCTGAGCGCGAGCAATTTCAAGGAGTCCGGGCTCTTCCTCGAAAAATTCGTGGCCAATGCGCGGCACATCGAGGTGCAGATTTTCGGCGATGGAAAAGGGCGGGTCGTGGCGCTGGGCGAGCGCGATTGCTCGGCGCAGCGGCGCAATCAGAAGGTGATCGAGGAGACGCCTGCGCCGGGCTTGTCGGACGAACAGCGCGCGGGACTTTTCGCGGCGGCGATCCGGCTCGGCGAGGCGGTGAACTACCGCTCGGCGGGAACGGTGGAGTTTGTCTTCGATGCGGACGGTGGCGCGTTCTATTTCCTGGAGGTCAACACGCGGCTGCAGGTCGAGCACGGCGTCACCGAGGAGGTCATGCGCGTGGATCTGGTGGAGTGGATGGTGCGGCTGGCGGCGGGCGACAGCAGCTTTCTCGACGGCTTCGCGCCGGAGCCGCGCGGTCACTCGATCCAGGTGCGCATCTACGCGGAGGACCCGCACAAGAATTTCCAGCCAAGCTGCGGAGTGCTCACCGAGGTGGCCTTTCACCGCGACGCGCGGAATGAGACGTGGGTGGAGAACGGCACGGAGGTCACGCCATTCTACGACCCGATGCTCGCGAAGATCATCGTGCTCGCGGATGACCGCGCGACGGCCATCGCGCGGCTTTCGGCGGCGCTCGATCAGACCGTCTTTGGCGGGATCGAGTCGAACCTCGCGTATCTGCGGCTGGTCGTGGCGTCGCCGCTTTTCGCGGAGGGAAAGGTGATCACGCGTTCGCTCGGAGAGTTCAACTACGCGCCGGAGACGGTCGATGTGCTCGACGCCGGCGCGCAGACGACGGTGCAGGATTTTCCGGGGCGCGTGGGGTTCTGGAATGTGGGCGTGCCGCCGTCCGGCCCGATGGATCATCTCGCCTTCCGCTACGCGAACCGGCTGCTCGGAAATCTGGAGTCCGCCGCCGGGCTGGAGATCATGATGACGGGGCCGACGCTGCGCTTCAACGCGGCGACCGAGATCGCGATCACCGGCGCCGACATGCAGGCGGAGATCAATGGCATCCGCGCGCCGCGCTGGCAGGTGCTCGCGGTGGAGGCCGGTGACGTGCTGCGGATGTGCGCGGTGAGCGGCCCTGGGGCGCGCGCCTATCTCGCGGTGCGCGGCGGATTCCAGACGCCGCGCTATCTCGGCAGCCGCGCCACTTTCACGCTGGGAAACTTCGGCGGACACGGCGGGCGGGCGCTGCGGCTCGGCGACGTGCTGCACCTCGGCGCGCGCGACGCCGCGGCGGCGGAAGGCACCGCGCTTCCGCCGAAAATGATCCCGCGCTACACGAACGCGTGGGACATCGGCGTGCTCTACGGGCCGCACGGAGCGCCTGATTTTTTCACGGACGCGGACATCGCGATGCTCTTCGCGACGGACTGGAAGGTGCACTACAACTCGAACCGCACCGGCGTGCGGCTCATCGGGCCGAAGCCGCAGTTTGCGCGCGCGGACGGCGGCGAGGCGGGGCTGCACCCGTCGAACATTCACGACAACGCGTATGCCGTCGGCACGATCGATTTCACGGGCGACATGCCGATCATCCTCGGCCCGGACGGCCCGAGCCTGGGCGGTTTCGTCTGCCCGGCAAGCATCGTGCGGAGCGAGCTTTGGAAAATCGGGCAGCTCAAGCCGGGCGACACCGTGCGCTTCCGGCGGATGACGCTCGCGGAGGCGAATGCGCGCGAGCTGGAGCAGGATCGCGAGGTCGAGACGCTCGCGGATTTGTCGGATGCGCGGTGGCGGGCGGTGGTGGATCTCGGGCCTGGAGGAGGGGAAAACTCCCAACGTCCAACGTCCAATGTTCAACGCTCAAGTGATCGGAGCGAGGAGGATGCGGTGCAGCATCGCATCGAAGCGGAACCGGGGCGCGTGGCGGTCTGCTATCGCCGGGCTGGCGACCGGTATCTGCTCGTGGAGTACGGGCCGCTCGTGCTCGACCTGACGCTGCGTTTTCGCGCGCACGCGCTGATGCAGTGGCTGGAGCAGAACCATGTGCCGGGCATCCTCGATCTCACGCCGGGCATCCGCTCGCTGCAAGTCCACTACGACCCGCGGGTGCTGCCGCTGCGGGAGCTGATGGACGCGCTGCTCCACGCCGAGGCCGCTCTGCCGGATCTGGGGGAAATCGAGGTGCCTTCGCGCATCGTGCATCTGCCGCTTTCGTGGGACGACCCGCAGACGCAGCTCGCGATCCAGAAATACATGAGCGGCGTGCGCGCGGATGCGCCTTGGTGCCCGAGCAATCTGGAATTCATCCGGCGTATCAACGGGCTGGCCGACCTCGATGAGGTGAAGCGCATCGTTTTCGACGCGAGCTACCTCGTGCTCGGGCTGGGCGACGTGTATCTCGGCGCGCCCGTGGCCACCCCGCTCGATCCGCGCCACCGGCTGGTGACGACGAAATACAATCCGGCGCGGACGTGGACGCCGGAGAATGCGGTCGGCATCGGCGGCGCTTACATGTGCATCTACGGGATGGAGGGGCCGGGCGGGTATCAATTCGTGGGGCGCACCGTGCAGGTGTGGAATACGCACCGGGCGACGGCGGACTTCGAGCGCGGGAAGCCGTGGCTGCTGCGGTTCTTCGACCAGGTGCGCTTCTATCCGGTGAGCGCGGAGGCGCTGCTGCAGCATCGTGCGGACTTTCTCACGGGGCGCTTCCACGTGCGCGTGGAGGAGGAAACCTTCCGGCTGAAGGACTATCAGGCGTTCCTCGCGGCGAACGCGGGCGAGATCGAGGCGTTCCGCGGGAAGCAGCGGGCGGCGTTTGCGGAGGAGCGCGAGCGGTGGGCGGCGACGGGGCAGAATGTGGCGGAGGCGGAGCCCGAGGCGGAGGCTGTGGCGGGCGAGATCGAGCTGCCGGAGAATGGCCGGCTCATCGTTTCGCATCTGCCCGGCAGCGTGTGGCAGGTGGTGGCGCGCGAGGGCGACACGGTCGCGGCGGGCGACAGGCTGATCATCCTCGAGTCGATGAAAATGGAGACGGCGATCACCGCGCCGTGCGCGGGAAAAGTGGCGCGCGTGCTGGTGGCGGCGGGGAAGACGGTGGCCGCGGGGCAGGAGCTGGTGGTGATCGTGGCCGATTGAGGGAGTTTTCCGAACTCAAAGAAAGCGTGTCATCCTGAGCGAAGCGGAGGAGGAATGGCGGGCGCAGCGCAGTCGAAGGACCCCGAGGAATTAAGGGGCAGTGTCGCACGGAATCGCCGGGGTCCTTCGACTGCGTTCCGTCCCGCCTTCGCCCATGACGGAACTCCGCTCAGGATGACTCGCGTTTGGAGACTTCATGGCAGCGGAGCGGAGAGCGCTCGACACGCTCAGTCCGTCACCGCGCCGCGGCTGGCGGTGCTGACTTGCTTGGCGTACTTCGCGAGGACGCCGCGGGTGTAGTTCGGCTTGGGTGCTTTCCACTTCGCGAGGCGGGCGGCGATGTCGGCTTTGGAAACGGCGAGCGTCAGCGCGCGCTTGTTGGCGTCGATGGTGATGACGTCCCCGTTTTTCACCACGGCGAGCGGGCCGCCGAGCGCGGCCTCGGGCGTGATGTGGCCGACGACGAAGCCGTGCGAGCCGCCGCTGAAGCGGCCGTCGGTGATGAGCGCCACGTCTTTGCCGAGCCCTTTGCCCATGACGGCGCTGGTGGGTGAAAGCATCTCGCGCATGCCGGGTCCGCCGACCGGGCCTTCGTGGCGGATGACGATGACGTGGCCCTTTTTCACGCGCCCGTCGAGGATCGCGGCGAGGGCGGTCTGCTCGTTTTCAAAGACGATGGCTTTGCCGGAAAAGGTGAGGCCCTCCTTGCCGCTGATTTTCGCGACCGCGCCGTCGGGGGCGAGGTTGCCGTAGAGGATGACGAGGTGGCTGTCCTTTTTGATGGGGTTGTGGAGCGGACGGATGATCTCCTGGCCCTTCGGGTAGGGTTTCACGCGCTTGAGATTCTCCGCCATCGTCTTGCCGGTGACGGTTATGCAGTCACCGTGGAGCAGGCCGGCGTCGAGGAGCATGCGCATGAGCGGTGTCTGGCCGCCGATGGCGACCAGCTCGCTCATGAGGAAGCGCCCGCTCGGCTTCAGGTCCGCCAGCACTGGCACGCGCGCGCCGATGCGGGTGAAGTCGTCGATCGAGAGATCGACGCCGGCGGTGTGCGCCATCGCAAGGAGGTGGAGGACGGCATTCGTCGAGCCGCCGAGGGCGATGACGACGGTGATGGCGTTTTCAAAGGCCTTCTTCGTCATGATGTCGAGCGGGCGGATGCCGCGCTTGATGAGTTCCACGACGGCGAGGCCCGCGGCGCGCGCGTCGGCGGCCTTTGCGGGGGAGATGGCGTTTTGAGCGGCGCTGTTTGGCAGGGACATGCCGAGCGCCTCGATGGCGCTGGCCATGGTGTTCGCGGTGTACATGCCGCCGCACGAGCCTGCGCCGGGGATGGCGTGCTCCTCGATGAGGGCGAGCTCGCGGTCGTCGAGCTTGCCGTTTGCGTGCTCTCCCACCGCCTCGAAGCAGCTCACGACGTCCAGATTCTTGCCTGCGAATTTTTCGCGGCGGTCGCTGCGCAGCCGCTTCTCCGCGAGGATGCCGGTGATGCAGCCCGGCAGGATCGTGCCGCCATAGACGAAGATGCTAGGGCGGTTTAGCCGCGCCATCGCCATCACACAGGCGGGCATGTTTTTGTCGCAACCGCCGATCGCCACGAGGCCGTCGAAGCCTTCGCAGCCCATCACGGTTTCGATGCTGTCGGCGATGACCTCGCGCGAGACGAGCGAGTATTTCATCCCCTCGGTGCCCATCGAGATGCCGTCCGAAATGGTGATCGTGCCGAAGATCACGCCTTTCGCGCCGGCGGTGTTCGTGCCCGCCTCGGCCTGCCGCGCGAGGCCGTCGATGTGCATGTTGCACGGCGTCACCATCGACCACGTCGAGGCGATGCCGATCTGCGACTTCTTGAAATCCTCCCGCGCAAACCCGACCGCATGCAGCATCGCCCGGCTGGCCGCGCGCTCCGCGCCATCCACCACGAGCTTCGAGTGCACGCGGTGCAGGCTCTCGGCGCTGTTTACGGACGATTTTTTCTTCGCGGGGGCTTTGGCATTGGTGGTCATAGGAAAAGGGAGCGCGATCCTAGCGGGCCGGGCGGGCTTGGCAAGGCCGCGCGGCAGGCCGGGAGCGGCGGACTACAGCTCCAGCTCCGGGTGCGCGCCGCCTTTGGCCTTGGCCTTCGGGGCTTTCTTGAAGGTCTCGTCCGTGGAGACATTGCCGCTCGGCCTTTCGATGGTCACGCCGGACAGCAGTTGCCCGATGGTGCGGACTGGAGGCGGGTACTACTGGCCGTTGAAGGCGCTCACGTAGCTGCCGGTGTTGGCC
>JANOBH010000027.1:0-7476 GCA_031411535.1 Chthoniobacter sp.
CAGCCACGGCGGATTCCCCTCGCAGGATCAATACGATGCGTTGCCGTGACCGGTTCATTTCCTGCCGCCCGGCCGCGAAGGCTGCGCAGTTCGGCCGCCATGCGCGATTTGGTGGCTGAGACGTCGCTAGACGTTGGCCACTTGGTGGCTCCACTGTTTGTGCGCGAGGGGATTAGCGCCCCGCAGCCGATCGATTCCTTGCCGGGTTTGGTGGCGCTGGGCAGGACGAGCTTGAAGATGATCTCGACGGGCGTGTCGGCTCCCGGCGTCGCGTCTTCGTTCACATTCCACATCTGGTCGTTGTCGTTGCCCTTGCGCGGATTGTTGATCAGGGCGCTCGGGTTCGTGACGAGTGCGGCAAAGGTGCCCTCGGTTTGCGCGAGAAAGCGGCCTTCATGGAAGATGGATCCGTTGTAAATCCAAGGACCGTGCTCGATCGGCTTCTTCGTCGTTTCGTTGTAGAGCCAGTCTTCCACCGGCACCGTCTTCTCCCCGCCGGCGTCGGTCCATTTCACCGAGATGAGCACGGTGTCGCCGGTCATCTTTGGGGCGGTTTTCAGATACTTCGCGTCGATCTGCGGCGGGGCGCCATCGGGTTTGTCGCCGCCGCCTTTCGCGCCGAGCAGGAGCATGGCGAAGTGGACGTCGTTCGGCGAAACCTCGCTCACGAGCAGGCTTTCGTGCGTGCTGCCGCGCGGGGTCACGAGCAGGTATTCGAGCAGCCCGTCTTTCATGTTGAGCGTGCCGGGGAAGGTGAGGGTCATCGCCTTTTGATCGAGGCGCATTTTCCCGATCTCAAACATGCCGGGTGAAACCTCGCGCATGACGGGCATCGCCGGCGGTGCATCCTGGGCCATCGCCGCGACAGCGACTGCTGCGCTGAGGATGAGCGCAGCGGCGGAAGTCTTGATCTTAATCATCTTCATAATCTTACTCTTAATCTCTCAGCGGCGAGGAGGACGGGAATTAAGATTGAGATTGAGAGTAAGATTGCGAGGGGAAAGAGGGTGCGTCATTTGCGGAGGAGGGTGGGTTCGAGCCAGAGGCCGGAGCCGGTGGCATTGGTGGGAAAGCCCGCTTCCACCCGGAACGAAATGCTGCGGACATTGGCGAGCGTGGCGTGGAGCGGGACCGGCTTGTCTGCGGAGCTGAGCTGGCCGCTGCGGGCGAGGGGACGGCCATCGGCGTAGATCGCGAAGACGAGGCGGTTCACTGGCGGCACTCCGGCTGGCACGGAGACGAGCACATTGAGGGCATTGAAACCCGCGGGCACGTCCCACGTCGCCGGCACGCCGAGCGCCGACTCAAAGCCGCGGCCATGCGAGGCGCCGAGGCTGTCGAGCAGTTCGCCCGTGATGGTTTTGTCCACGGCGAAGCACTGCTCCAGCTTCCGGCCCGGCAGCGGATCGACACGCGCCGGCTTCCGCGTCGTGAGCGGCAGGTAGCGGGCGGTCCCGGCGCGGATTTCGACGAGGTCCCTGAGTTCCAGTTTCACGCCGTCGTAGAGCGGGTGCTTGAGCGTCACGCCGGTCTTGTCGATCGACATCGCGTCCACGCCGAAGAGGGAGCCATCCTTTGTCCGCACCTCGAAAAGCGCCGCGCTGGGGCGGGGATCGCGAAGGATGAGCGCGAGCAGTTCCTTGCGGTCGCCCAGAAAGGTGCGCGGGCCGAAGATCGGGTTGAGCAGCTTTGCGGATTTGTCGTCGGCGGCCTTGATTGTGCCTTCAAAAAAATCATTGCCTGGGAGTAGCGCGCCGATTTTTCCGACAGGCGCATTCGCCGCAGCGGCGGCGGGGAAGGGCTGGTAGATGACCCACGCGATTTCCGCACCCGGCACGCTCAGCCCGCGCTTCTCAAAGCGCACCTGCGCCTCCGTGAGCGAGCCGAACTGCCCGGCGATGCGCGTGCCATTGCGGAGGATCACGCCGGGCATGAAGTTCTCGCCCGGCAGCGAATCGCTGAACTGCGCGCGCAGGATCTCCGCGGGATCGACCTTCACCGTGGCGCCGCCGTCGCCCTTGATGACAAAGCCGCCGGCATCGAGCGTGAGCGGGCCGGTGGTCGTGATGCCATCGAAGGTTTCGATGGTGCCTGCACTGGCCGACGAGACGAGCGCGAGAACCAGAACGAGAAAGCCCGAAATCCGAAATTCGAAATCCGAAACAATTTTCAAAACGTGGGAAATCAGGAAGTGGCGGGATTGCTAACCGGTCGGCATGCGTCAGGGATTCTGCGACGCGAGGAATTGTTTCGGATTTCGATATTCGGATTTCGAATTTCCAGCGCCTCAGCGCTGGTAGAGCGGGATGTAGTGGTAGGGCATCGCGAGGATCGTGGTGTGCGCCGCCGTGCAGTACACCGGCCCCACTTCGCCGTCCCAGTATGACTGGTCGCCGTTCTTTTTCGCGGTCTTCAGCAGCTTCTCGCGCATCACCCCGTACCACCGTTTCCAGGTGTCGCCGCCGATCATGTACTGAGCGGGCGCGGCGTAGTTGCAGCCGTAGGTCCACCACTCGCCGCCGGCATCGACTTTGGAAAAAAGATACTCCGAGCCGGCGGCGACGAGCGGGTCGTCGTAGAGGCCGCAGACCTGCAGGGAGTAGATCGCCGCCGCCGTCCGGGCGAAGCCGGCCTGGCCGCCATTCGCCTGGTAGGAAAAGCCGCCGCCATTGCCCACGCGGCAGCGTTTCACGTAGTCGATCGCGTCGTCGATGGTGCGCTGCGGCACGTCGATGCCGCAGTTTTTCGCAGCCCGCAGCGCGACGACCTGCATGACGGTGATGGAGATGTCCGCGTCCTCCGGGCGCGGGCGGTAGCGCCAGCCGCCCTGATGCTTGTCCCGCGTGCTCTGCGTGGTGACGATGAGCTGCACGGCGCGCTGGAGTTTCGTGCGGATCGCGGGCGACTTCGTCTGCCCGTAGATCTCGGCGAGCGCGAGCGTGGCGATGCCGTGGTTGTACATGTATTTTCCGCCGTCCACGCCGCGGAATGTCCCGTCCGGCATCAGCGAATCGAGCAGGAATTTCATCCCGTCATTGACCTGCCGCGCGTAATCACCCTCCTCCGGGAGATTGCCACAGGCGAGAAAGCACATCAGCACATAGCCCGTCATCGCCACGGGATGCTCGCCCTTCCGCCCCTGCGCGGTCCACGAGCCGTTGCCATTCTGCTGCTCGGCAAGATAGCGCAGTGCGCCATTGATGACGGCCTCCGTCGGTGCATCCACCACGACGGAGTCCGCCACCGGCGGCGCAGGCTCCTGCGCCCGGGCGGGGTAAGCGGCGAGCGCAAGCGCGGTGAGAGCGGCGAAACAAGGTCGGGGGTGCATGGCGAGGCGGGAAAGTATGCAGTCGGATCGCATTCCGCGAATGCAAAGTCGGAAGCCTGCCTTGTCTCCGGCGGATTTCGCGATGCGGGTTGACCGGGCGCGGCTCAGGCCGGACGGTGGCGGCGTTTCGTCCAGGACTTCCCGGCTTAGTGTCGCGGGTGCCACGTCGCTGCCACCGTGAGGCGCTCGAAATTTTTCGACCTTCGACGCCATGGAAAATCCAACCAACACCAGAAATGTTGCCTTTCTCGGCGACTACGTGCCGCGCCGCTGCGGTATCGCCACCTTCACCGCGGACATCTGCGAGGCGGTCGCGGCTGAGTTTCCGACGGCACACTGCATCGTCGGATCGGTAAATGATCGCCCCGAGGGCTACGACTACCCGGAGCGCGTCCGTTTCGAGATCGACGAGCAGGAGCTCGATTCCTATCGGCGCGCGGCGGAGTTTTTGAACATCAACAACGTCGAGGTCGTGTCCGTGCAGCACGAGTTCGGGATCTATGGCGGCCCCGCGGGGAGTCATTTGCTGGCCTTCCTGCGCGAGGTGCGGATGCCGGTGGTGACGACGCTGCACACCGTCTTGAGCGAGCCGAATGCCGATCAGCGTGCGGTCATGGAGCAGCTCGATGTGCTCTCGAACCGCTTCATCGTCATGGCGGAGCGCGGCCGGAATATGCTGGAGACCATCTACGGAGTGGCTCCGGAAAAGATCGATCTCATCCCGCATGGCGTGATCGACATGCCGTTCATCGACTCGAATTTTTTCAAGGACGTCTTCGGTGTGGAGGGAAAGACCGTGCTGCTCACCTTCGGCCTGCTTTCGCCGAACAAGGGCATCGAGCATGTGATCGAGGCGCTGCCTGCGATCCTCGCGCAGCATCCGAACATCGTATATCTCGTGCTTGGCGCGACGCATCCGCACCTTATCGCGCACGAAGGCGAGGCGTATCGGCGGAAGCTGGAGAAGCTCGCCGAAAAGCGGGGGGTGAAGGACCAGGTCATCTTTCACAACCGCTTCGTTTCGCTGGAGGAACTCAAGGAATTCATCGGCGCGGCGGACATCTACATCACGCCCTACCTCAATGAGGCGCAGGTCACCTCGGGCACGCTGGCCTACACCTTCGGCGCCGGGAAGGCGATCATCTCCACTCCCTACTGGCATGCGCAGGAGCTGCTTGCCGGTGAGCGCGGCGTGCTCGTTCCGTTTCGCGATGCTCCGGCCATCGCCGAGGGCGTGAACTACTATCTGTCGAACCCGACGCTCATGACCGCGATGCGGAAGCGCGCGTGGAAAGCCGGGCGCGAGATGATCTGGCCGGTGGTCGCGCGGCGTTACATGGAGAGCTTCGAGAAGGCGCGCGCCAGCCTGAGCGTGCCTTCGGTGGAACTGGCCGCGGTGCGCAAGATCGAGAATGCGAACTACCCGGTCCCGCCGCTGAAGCTCGATCATCTCCTCAAGATGAGCGACCACACCGGCATCTTTCAGCACGCCATCTACAATGTGCCGAACTACCACGAGGGCTACTGCACGGACGACAACGCGCGCGCCTTCATCTTTACCGTGCTCCTGCGGGAGATGGGCGATGCGTCCGCCGAGATCGAAAGGCTGTCGAGCAGCTACCTCGCGTTTCTTTGGTACGCCTTCGACGCAAATACCTGCCGGTTCCGCAACTTCATGAACCATCACCGCGAGTGGATCGAGCGGGCGGGCTCGGAGGACAGTCACGCGCGGGCCTTGTGGGCCGTGGGCACTGCGCTCGGGCGCTCCCGCGACGAGGGGCATCGCAATCTCTGCGCGCTCCTTTTCCAGCGCGGGCTGCCGCCGGTCGCGCGCTTCAGTTCGCCGCGGGCGTGGGCCTTCGCGTTGCTCGCCATCCACGAGTATCTCCGCACTTTCGCGGGCGACCGCGCCGTCAGCCAGATGCGCGACGTGCTCGCCGGCCAGCTCGTGGGCTTGTTCCGGGCGAACTCCTCGCCCGGCTGGCAATGGTTCGAGCGGACGGCCACCTACGACAACGCCAAGCTATCTCACGCGCTGATTCTGAGCGGCCATTGGACGTCCAACGGCGACATGCTCGACATCGGCCTCTCCTCGTTGCGCTGGCTGCTCGAGGCACAGACCGCGGAGGGCGGACATTTCGCGCCCATCGGGTGCCACGGATTCTGGTCGCAAGGCAGCGAGCGGGCGCGGTTCGACCAGCAGCCGCTGGAAGCGCACGCCATGGTTTCCGCCTGTCTTGAAGCGTATGCGGTGACGCGCGACGAGTATTGGCAGAGCGCAGCCCGCCGCTGTTTCGAGTGGTTTCTCGGGCGCAACGACCTCGGCCAGCCGCTTTACGATCCGACGACCGGCGGCTGCCGCGATGCGCTGCTGCAGGATCATCTCAACCAAAACCAAGGCGCCGAATCGAGCCTCGCCTTCTACCTCTCGCTGGCTGAGCTGACCCGCGCCGCAGGTGTCCAAAGCAACGTCCTCCAATCATGCGCAGCCTAGCCATTCATCCGACCGGCGTCACTCTGCGCCCGAACAGCGCCCGGGTGCTGATCCGTCCCTTTATTCCCGGCGACACGGCGCGTGTCGTAAATATCATCGGGCGCGCGCTGGCCCTGAGCGAAGCCGAGGTCGAGGAGCAGCTCGTAGCCGTCACGGAGGATTTCGGCAGCCGGCATTTGAATCTGCGGACGTTCTGGCGCCGCCATTTTGAGCGGGTGAAAGCGCACGTCTTCAGCGGCCGTCCGCTATCCGAGGCCCGCCAGCTCTACATCGGCGCGCTCTTCTCCGGCGAATATGCGCTCGAAGCCGCCGCGCTTTTCAATCCCTCTATCGTGCAGCACCCGGATCAATCCGACCTGGCTGCGGACGAGCTGCGTTTCATCCTCAGCCTCCGAGCGACCGGCGAAGGCCACATCTCGTCGATCGAGTTTCGCGCGGGAATCATCCACGCGGACTACACGATCACGATGGAGGAGCCGTCGCGCTTCGTCACTGCGCCGAAGCTGAATCCGAACCCGACCTACCTCAAGAAAGTCTTCCTCCACAAGCTGATGGAGATGGGCTTCGAGAACGAATGGTCCAGCGCGGTCATGACTTCGCTCGGCGTCGAGTTCACACTGAGCGAATTGGAAGCCGCCATGCGCCGCGCTGCAAACGGCTCCGGCCCGCTGCCACGCGAAGTCCAGCGCACCTCGGAGTGCGTTCGCTGGCTGGCGGAGTCGAACTACGAGGTCCACTTCGACCCAGCCGTCGCAGTTTCCGAGCGCATCATCTTTCCCGTCTCGTCGAATGAGAGCAATGGCATGGAGGACGCTCGCTTTGTCCGCTTCACCGAGGACGACGGCCGCATCCTCTACTACGCGACATACACCGCCTACAATGGCCGCGCGATCCTGCCGCAACTGCTCGAAACCGCCGATTTCCTGAACTTCCGGGCGCGCACACTCAATGGCCGCGCTGTGCAGAACAAAGGCATGGCGATCTTCCCGCGCCGCATCGATGGGCGCTACGCCATGATCTCGCGCCAGGACGACGAGAATCTCTTCCTCATGTTCTCGGACAACCCGCATTTCTGGAGCGATCCGCGGCTTCTGCGCCGTCCCTCCCACGCATGGGAAGCCGTGAAGATCGGAAACTGCGGCTCTCCGGTCGAAACCGAGGCGGGTTGGCTGGTCATCACCCACGGCGTGGGCCCGATGCGAAAATACTGCATCGGTGCGCTGCTCCTCGATCTGCACGATCCCTCCAAAGTGCTCGCAGAACTCCGCGAGCCGCTGCTGTCGGCGGTCGGCAGCGAAAGGGAGGGCTACGTCCCCAATGTCGTCTATACGTGCGGATCGCTGCTGCACCGCGACCGCCTGATTCTGCCCTATGCGCTCAGCGACACGGCGTCCACGATCGTCACGATCGGCCTCAGCGAATTGCTCGCCGCCCTCACACCCTGCGGCGAGGCGACGTGAAAATCTTCGGCCGCTCCCGTCTTGTTTGATCCGCGTGCGAGGCTCCGGATGTACTCCAGCTATCCGATCGCGGCCTGCGCCGGGACGGTGGCGATGAAATTGCGCAGGATGCCGAGGCCGACGGCCTGACTTTTCTCCGGGTGAAACTGCACGCCGGCGGCGCGGCCACGCGCGGCGCTGGCGGCGAAGGTTTC
>JANOBH010000028.1:0-7884 GCA_031411535.1 Chthoniobacter sp.
GGAGGGTGTGATGATGGGGACTCGCGCGGGAGCGCTCGCGGGGCGCGCGGGAGCGCTTGGCTCCGGTGGGCGCGCTGGAGCGCTTGGCTCCGTTGGGTGCGCTGGAGCGCTTGGGTCCGTTGGGCGCGCGGGAGCGCGTGCCTCGGTGAGGGAGAGGATCGCTTCCACGTCGTACACGCAGCCGCCCCAGGTGCCGCCGCTGGCGTTTTGGAGGGCGGCCCAGAGGCGGGTGTCGTCGGGGAGCTGGGGGTGCGGGGCGAGACCGGGGTGCGGGGGACGCGCGGCGAGTTCGGCGGCGGCTTCGGCGGGGGAAAGGTCGCGCGCGGTTTCGCCAATGAAATCGACGGTGCCGGTCATGGCGCGGCGGTCGATGACGATGCGGATGCGGTCGCCGTCGCGCACTTTTCCGAGCGGGCCACCGGCGAGCGCCTCGGGGCCGATGTGGCCGAGGCATGCGCCGGTGCTGACGCCGGAGAAGCGCGCGTCGGTGAGGAGCGCGACGTGTTTTCCAAATGGCAGCATCTTCAGCGCGCTGGTGATCTGGTAGGTCTCCTCCATGCCGGTGCCCATGGGGCCGATGCCGGCGAGGACCATGACATCGCCGGCGACGACCGCGCCGGTGCGGAGCGCGGCGATGGCGGCGGCTTCGCTGGTGAAGACGCGGGCGGGGCCGGTCTTGCGATAGACGCCGTCGGGATCGACGACGGTGGGATCGAGCGCGGTGGCTTTGATTACGGAGCCTTCGGGCGCGAGATTGCCGACGGGAAAAACCATGGTGCCGGTGAGGCCGCGCTCGCGGGCGACGGCGGGGGACATGATGACGTCGTCCGCGTCCACGCCGTCGCGCTCGCGGAGGATTTCGCGGAAGCGCGTGCGCCGCGCGCTCTCTTGCCAGGCGTCGAGATTCTCGCCGAGCGTGAGGCCGGTGGTGGTGAGCGCGGTGCAGTCGAGCAGGCCGAGCGCGCGGAGGTGGAGCATGACTTCGGGGACGCCGCCGGCGAGGAAGGCGCGGATGGTGGGGTGAAAGCGCGGGCCGTTTGGGAGGACATCGACGAGGCGCGGGGTGCGCTGGTTTATCCCGATCCAGTCGGCGACTGTCGGGCGCGGGAGCTTGGCGGAGTGGGCGATGGCGGGGATGTGGAGGAGGAGATTCGTGGAGCCGCCGAATGCTGCGTGGACGGTCATCGCATTGCGGATGGCGGCGGGCGTGAGGACGTCGCGCGTGGTGATGCCGCGCTCCTCCAGTGCGGTGAGCGCGCGGGCGGAGCGCGTGGCGATTTCACGCCAGACGGGCTGCCCGCTGGGCGCGAGGGCGGAGTGGGGGAGCGCGAGGCCGAGCGCCTCGGCGACGACCTGCGAGGTGGCGGCGGTGCCGAGAAACTGGCAGCCGCCGCCGGGCGAGGCGCACGCGCGGCAGCCGAGGTCGGCGGCTTGTTCGAGGGTGATGAGGCCGCGGGAGAATCGCGCGCCGATGGTCTGCACCGCGCCGGCGTCCTCGCCATCGCTGGGCGGGAGCGTGACGCCGCCGGGGACGAGGATGCACGGGAGATCGTGCATGGCGGCGAGGGCCATCATCATGGCGGGGAGTCCTTTGTCGCAGGTGGCGATGCCGAGGACGCCGGAGCGGCGCGGGAGGGAGCGGATGAGGCGGCGGAAGACGAGCGCGGCGTCGTTGCGATAGGGCAGCGAGTCAAACATGCCGGTGGTGCCCTGCGTGCGGCCGTCGCACGGGTCGGAGCAGGCGGCGGCGAAGGGGATGGCGCCGAGCGCCTTCAGCTCGCGCGCGGCGGTCTCGACGAGCAGGCCGATTTCCCAATGGCCGGTGTGGTAGCCGAGCGCGATGGGGGAGCCGTCGGGCGCGCGGAGGCCGCCCTGCGTGGAGAGGATGAGGAACTGCTTTCCATTTGAAAGCGCGGCCTCCCAGCCCATGCCGACGTTTTGAGTGAGGCCGAAGAGGTCGCCGCTCGGGCTTTCGCGCAGGAGCGTCTCGGTGAGCGGGAGGCGCCCGACGGGGCCGGGCGCGCGGGTGATGATCTCGTAGATGGCGGGGTCGTGGGGGAAGAGGTCGGCGGCGGGCATGGCGCGGGAGATTGGCAGAGCGAGAAGGTGTTTGAAAGGCCGGGTGGGGATGTCAGAAGAACGGCATGCGCCTTTTCTGGACTGCCATCTCTCTCGCCGTCGTGCTCGGGCTGCCGTTCGCGATTTGGGGTGATGAGTTCACGGCGTGGTTCACGGGGGATGCAGCGCTGGTGTGGATCCGCGGGTGGGGTGCGTGGGGCTGGCTGGCGATCATCGGGCTGCTGATGTCGGATCTTTTGCTGCCGATCCCGGCGACGCCGGTGATGTCGGCGGCGGGGTATTTGTACGGCGTCTGGATTGGCGGGGCGATCGGTGCGGCGGGCTCGGTGGCGTCCGGGCAGCTCGGCTACTGGCTTTGCCGGGCGTGTGGGCGCGGAGTCGCGGCGCGGCTGGCGGGGGAGGAGCGGCTCGCGGAGCACGAGGGGTATTTTGCACGCAGCGGGCCGTGGCTGGTGGCGGTCTCGCGCTGGCTGCCGCTGCTGCCGGAGGTGGTGTCGTGCCTGGCGGGGCTGACGCGGATGCCGGCGCGGACTTTCACGCTGGCGCTGGTGTGCGGGTCGGTGCCGATGGCATTCGTGTATGCGGCGATCGGCGCGGCGGGGCAGGAGGATCCGCGGCTGGCGCTGGGGCTGAGTGTGCTGGCTCCGCCGGTGCTGTGGGCGGTGGTGAGCTGGTGGCTGCGGAGGAGGGGAGGAGCCTGAGGCGCGCTGCGGCGGGGTGTTGATGGATCGGAAAAATCGAAAAGTGGCGGGGTCGCGTTTGTGTCTTGCGAGGGAGTCGGCTTTCGCGGAAACCTCGCGCGTTATTTACCCCTCCCGATGAATACCGACTACCGTCCGCGCCTTTCGTTCTGGCAGATTTGGAACATGAGCTTTGGGTTTCTGGGGATCCAGTTTGGGTGGGGGCTCCAGATGGCGAACATGAGCCCGATCTACAAGTATCTGGGCGCGTCGGATGAGCAGATCCCGATGCTGTGGCTGGCGGCGCCGCTGACGGGCCTGCTGGTGCAGCCGATCGTGGGGGCGATGAGCGACCGGACATGGGGCCGGCTGGGGCGGCGGCGCCCTTACTTTCTGGTGGGGGCGATCATGAGTTCGCTCGCGCTTTTGGCCATGCCGCAGTCGAGCACGCTGTGGATGGCGGCGGGGCTGCTGTGGATTCTGGATGCGTCGATCAATGTCTCGATGGAGCCGTTCCGCGCATTCGTGGCGGACAAGCTGCCGGAGGAGCAGCGGACGACGGGGTTCGCGATGCAGAGTGTCTTCATCGGGATCGGCGCGGTGGTGGCGTCGATGATGCCGTGGATGCTGAAAAACTGGTTCGGCGTGGAGAGCGGGACGGGTGAGGGAAATGCGATCCCGCTGAATGTGCGGATGTCGTTTTACATCGGCGCGGCGGCTTTTTTCGGGGCGGTGCTGTGGACGGTCTGCACGGCAAAGGAGTATCCGCCGGAGAATCTGGCGGAGTTTCGCCGGGAGATCGCGGAGCGGCCGGGCTTCGGGGCGATGGTGGGAGAAATCAAGGACGCGCTGCGCGAGATGCCGGCGATGATGAAGCATCTGGCGCTGGTGCAGTTTTTCACATGGCTGGGGCTGTTTTGCATGTGGCTGCATTTCTCGAATGCGGTGCCGGTGGTCTTCGGCGCGCCGGACAAGGATTCGCCGCTCTTTCAGGCGGGCGCGGAGTGGGCGGGGGTGTGCTACGCGGTGAAGGACGCGGTGACTTTCGTGGCGGCATTCGGGCTGATGGCGCTGGCGCGGTGGGGCGACCGGCGCTTCATCCACTCGGTGTGCCTGACGTGCGGCGCTGTGGGGTTGCTGAGCGTGGGCTTCATCCACGGGGAGGAGCAGAAGTCGCTGCTGCTGGTGGCGCTGGCGCTGGGGGGAATCGCGTGGGCCTCGATCCTCTCGATGCCGTATGCGCTGCTGGCGGGCGCG
This sequence comes from Chthoniobacter sp., assembly GCA_031411535.1. Taxonomy (GTDB): domain Bacteria; phylum Verrucomicrobiota; class Verrucomicrobiia; order Chthoniobacterales; family Chthoniobacteraceae; genus Chthoniobacter. The sequence goes on from JANOBH010000028.1 coordinate 4,017, forward strand.
CTGCCGCCGGCGCGGATCGGGGTCTATATGGGCATCTTCAACTTCTTCATCGTGCTGCCGGAGATTCTGGCGGCGCTGACCTTCGGGCCGCTGGTGAAAAACTTCCTCGGCGGAAATCTCGTGCATGCGGTGATGGCGGGCGGCGTTTTCATGCTGATCGCGGCGGTGCTCACGCTCTTTGTGCCGGACACGCGACTCGGCGGGACGACGCTGCTGCCGCTGGTGCTGGAGGAGGACGCGATCCTGCCGACGCTCACGCCGCCGGAGGTGCCGGGGACGTAGGCGGGTTGAGAGTTGAGAGTTGAGTGACGGCTTTCAGAAGGCCGTCAACGCCCGGCGTGCCGAACTGCGTCACTCAACGCTCAACTCACTCCGTGACCGTCAGGCCGAAGGGGGCGAAGACGGATTCGCCGCCGACCTGGACCTGGCCGTAGAAGCGGTAGAAGCCGGCGCGCGGCGGGTAAAAGCGGAAGGTGAAGGCGGGGCCGCCGCGGTCCTCGGGGCGCTGAGGCTCCAGGCCGGTGGGGTGGATGTGGATGACTGTGGCGCGGTCTTCGTGGAAGCCGACGAGGTGGGCGTACGCGCCCATGAGCGGCTCGAGCGCGGTGAATGGCCGTCCGTCCGCGTGCGAGATCGCGATGGATGCGCCGACCGGCTGGCGGGCGCGCAGGGCCAGGCCGCCGGTGTCCCATTTCAGCGAAAAGCGCAGGTCGCCGACGGCTGCGGTGTCGGTGCTCGCGCGGTCGCGGAGCGGCTCGCCGGGCGCGGTGCCGGGGAGGTCGCAGGTGGCGTATTCCTGCACGCCGGAGAGCGCGGGGACGACATCGGCGAAGATGCGGTACGGGCCGGGTTTGAGCGGGGTGATGCTGAAGGTGTATTCGCCGGGCCGCGCGGCGGGCAGCGGGTGGATGTGGTGATAGTCGGTGAGGCTTTCGTCGATGATGAGCAGGTGGATGCGCTCGGTGTGGACGACGAGGAGGTCGTCCGGCGCGATGGGAGCGGCGTCCTTTTTCCGCGAAAAGCGGAGCGTGACGGCGCTCGGCTGGCCGGTGGCGAGTGGTCGGTCGAGTGCGGGCGTGATGACGATGGATGGCTCGCCGGGCGTGTTGTAGATGGAGCTGGCGGGGATGAAGCGCGGGACGAGGCGCATGGCGCACTTGAAGCAAGGCGTGGCGGGGTCCAGCTCGCGGATGCCGCGGCACATCGGGCACGAATAGACGGTCGCGGCGACGACTGCGGGCGCGTATCCCGTCGCGGCGTCCTTTACCGCGGCGGCGAATTTGTATGCCTCGACCGGCGTCTTTGCGGCGTCCGATTTCAAGCTCGTGCGGGTGATGAAAATCCCCGCCTCCTCGATGGCGCGGAGTTGCAGCCGCAGCGTCTCTTTGGCGGGGTCCTCGCCGAGCTTTTCGCGGAGAAAGCGGGCGGCCTGGATGCAGAGCGACGCCTGGGTGGGGATCTCGCTCCACTGCTGTTCGGCGGTAAGTTTGGCGATGTTCGCGCGGCAGAGCGTGAGGACATTCCACGCCTCGGGCTCGGACACCGGCGGCGCGAGATCCACGCCGTCGTGCGCGGACGTGGAGGCAAGGGCGAGGGTGAGGACCAGGAGGAGGCGGAGCAGGGGCATCGTGCCGTGACGGGTAGGCGAGCGGCGCGCACGGTGCAAGCGGCGCCAGAGTCTCTGCAAGATGCGCCGATAGTCGGCACACCTGCTGCTTTGTAGCGATGGCAACCCACTCCATCCATGAGCCAGCCCGCCAACATCTCCACCGTTGATTTCAAATCGCAATCCGCCGCCAAGCCGGCCGAGGATTCGCTGCCGTCAGGCATCCGCGTGCATGGGGACGCCGACACGAGCCGGAAAGTGCTGCTGCTCGAGGATGACCCGGCCTTTGGCGAAATCATGGGCGACTTCCTGCGCGAGAGCGGATTCGAGGTCGTGGCCGTGAGCAACGGCGTGGAGGGCGTCCACAAGGTGCTCGCCGGTGATTTCGAAGTCATTCTCTGCGACATGATGATGCCGACGCTGCCAGGCGACATGTTTTTCCGCGCCGTCGAGCGCATGCGTCCGCACCTGTGCGACCGCTTCGTTTTTATGACCGGGCATCGGAACAACCAGAAGGTCAACGAATTCATCGAGAGCGTGAACGGCACGATCCTGATGAAGCCGTTCCATGTGGATGATCTGCTCGAAATGGTCGCCTTCATTCAGGTGAGGAAATTCCTCATCGCCGCGTAACCGCCCCCCGGAACGATGCGCGTCCTGGTAGCTGATGATGACCGCGAACTCGCGGCGGTGCTTTCCGACTGCGTGACAGCCTGCGGGCACGAGGTCGTCGATACCGTCTCGGGCGGCGGCCTCGCGGTGATCCAGAGTTTCGCGCGCCACGCGCCGGACGCTGTGCTGCTCGATATCATGATGCCGCGATGCAACGGCCTCACCGTCTGCCACGCGCTGCTCAGCCGCGACCCGCGCGCGAAGGTCATTTTCGTCTCTGGAAAAGTGGACAGGGATCACCCGTTCGTCAGCGATTCGGGGGCGATCGGCCATCTGCAAAAGCCGGTGGGCCTGATCGCGCTGCGCGCGATGCTGGACGGCGCGGCGGGGTAGGGCGTGCCGGCGTTTCACGGCTGGCAAACCCAGTCGCTGCATTTCGCGATTGCGCGGGCACGGCGGCTGCGGGTATGTGCGCGCATCCGCAGCCTCGCGCCCGGCGCACCGCATCCGATCTCCCGCCTTTCCCTTTCCAAACTCCTCCGCGATGTCCACCGGCTCTCCCGAATCCCTCCAGCTCATCTTTTTCGGCGGAGCCGCGCTCATCGTGCTGCTCAAGGCCCTGCACGGGTGGCGCGTGGGGATCGTGCGGCAGCTACTCGGCGTGGGGGCGCTGCTCGCGGCGTATCTGGTCGGCTACTTCGGCGGCGGGGTGCTCGGGCCGGTCTTAAAGCGCTTCATCGACCTGCCGGAAAACGTCCTCGCGGTCGCGGGCGCGGTGGTCGTGGGATTCGTCATGTATTGCGCGATCACTTTCGTGGGCTCCATCGTTTTCAAGAAGACCTCGGAGCAGGGCGTGATGATTGTGCGGCTCGGCTACGGGCTCTCGGGCGCGGCGGTCGGCGCGCTCTACGGGCTCTTTCTCGTGTGGATCGCCATCCTCGCCGTCCGCCTGCTCGGCAGCGTCGCCGAGACCCAGATCGCGGTCGCGAAAAACCAGCACCTCACGCTCGGCAAAGCCACGCCGAGCCCGACGCCCGTGCCCACGCCGCCGAGCGCCGTGGTGCGAGGCCTCGCGCAGATGAAGCACTCGCTCGAAAGCGGCGCGGCCGGCGCGGTCGTCCAGCAGGTCGATCCCATCCCCGGCACGCTCTACGGCATCCTCCGCAAGCTCGGCGTCATGGTTTCCGACGAGAAAAGCGTCAACCGCTTCCTCAGCTACCCCGGCGTGCAGCCGCTCCTCGCGCACCCGAAGGTCGCCGCCCTGCAGAGCGACCACGAGATCACCATCGACATCATCGAGCGCCGCTATCTCAAGCTCATCGGCAACCCCCGGATCATCGCCGCCGCGAATGACGCCGAGATCGGGGAGCTCATGCGGAAGTTCGAGTTTGAAAAGGCGCTCGACTACGCGATCCGGCCACCCGAGCCGAGGAAGTGATTGGTGATTGGTGAACGGTGATTGGAGTTGCCGCCCGCGCGATCTTTACCAATCACTATTCACCCATCACCCATCCCCTTCTTCATGCCCCTCATCCCCACCATCGGCCTCGAAGTCCACGTCCAGCTCAAGACCCGCAGCAAGATGTTCTGCGCCTGCCCGGTCGAGTACGGCGCGGGGCCGAACGCGCACACCTGTCCCGTCTGCCTCGG
>JANOBH010000029.1:0-22960 GCA_031411535.1 Chthoniobacter sp.
CGGCGAGGCGGCCGCGTGAAGCACGCATGGCAGTGGCGCGCGTGGAGCCTGTCGCGTCGCCTGTCCGCCGTGTTCGCCGTGCTGCTGCTGGCCTGCTGTGGCGCCTCGGCGTGGTTGCAGACGTCGGCCAGCGCCCGCCAGGAGCGCGAGGTCACGCAGCGCCTGTCGCTGGGCTTGGCCACGCACATTGCCAGCAATGCCGAGCTCGCCCGTGCGTGCGCGATCATCGTGGTGAAACCGTGCGCTTTCGCCACGCCCTCGGCGAACGCCACGAGCTGCGCTCCGACTCCGCGCCCTTGGAAGTCCGGATGCACTGCGACCTGGCGCATTTTCACCGTCCGCGCATCGAGCGGGCGCAGCAGCAGGACGGCGATGAGACGCGCGCCGTCGAATCCGCCGATGTGGCGGCAGGCGGGGTCGTCGGCCAGGTCGGCTTCCGACAGGCGCAGGCCGAGCGGGGCGCGCAGCACGGCCTCGCGGAGCAGCAGCGCGTCCGCGTATTCGGAGGTGCCGGTTTGGAATTCGCGCAGCGTCATGCCGCGAGAAAAGCGCAACGCGGCAGCCGCGTCATCACCGGCGTGTCCCGTGCCCGCTGCGACGGGCGTTTGCGCTTTACAGCGAAATGGCCGCGCGGGACTTTCCGCGCCGTGCCCGCCCAAAATTCCCTCCCCTCCGCATGAGCCTCCTGCGCTCGCCGTGGCGGCTGCTTGTGGTGGCGGCGGTGCTGCTCGCCGGGGCGTGGGCGGGAAAGACGCTGCGGCTGGAGACGGAGCTGCTGCCGCTCATGCCGGGCGGACTGCCGAGCGTGCGCGGGCTGGCGGAATTTCAGCGCCGGTTCGCGAGCGAGCGCGAGGTATATGTCGTCGCCGATCCCGCGATGCCGGAGGACGCGCGGGCGGCGGCGTTCCGCGCGCTGCGCCCGGCGCTCGCGGCGATTCCGGGCGTGGCGTCGGTGGCTGCGCCGGGCGAGGATCTCGCGGGAAACTGGCCGGAGCTGGCGGCGTGGGCGGTGTGGAATCTGCCGCCGGAGGGCTTTGCCCGCGCACTGGCGGCGATGGCCCCGGAGCGCGTCGGCGCGGAGCTGGCGGCGGTGCCGGAGAAGCTCGCGGGCGCGCCCGATCCCGAGGAACTCGCAAAGCTCCAGCTCGATCCGCTCGGCCTGCTGGCGGCGCTCGGCGGCGGAGCGGAGGCCGGTGCGGGCTCGGAGATGGGCGCGGGCCTAGCGCCGTTTCTTTCGGGTGAGGCGCCGCCTTTCCTCATCGTGCGCAGCGCACAGCCGCTGGCGAATTTCGAGGAATGCATCGCCATGACCGACGCGGTGCGCGGCACACTGGCGCGGGCGCTGCCGGGCGAGCACCGGCTGCTGCTCACGGGACGCCCCGCTTTCACCGCGGAAATCTCCCGGCAGATGCGCGGCGACATGGTGCTGATGATGGGCGCGGCGTCGGTGCTTTTATGCGCGGTGTTCTGGGCGTTTTACCGGACGCTGCGGCCGCTCGGGTGGATCCTCTTTTTTCAAATCCTCGCGCTGCTCACCGGCCTCGTCGTGGCGCGCGTGTGCTTCGGCTCGCTGAATGTCATCAGCATGGGTTTCGCGTCGATCCTGCTCGGCGTGAGCATGGACTACAGCATCCTCGTGTACCATCACTTCGCGTCCGGGCATCGGGACGACGCGGCGGTCTGGGCGCTGCTGCGGCGCGGGATTTGGTTCAGCGCGGTGACGACTGCGGCGTCGTTTCTGGTGCTCGCGTTTTCGTCATTCCCCGGCCTCCGGGAACTCGCGGCGCTGGTCGCGGCGGGCCTCATTGCCGCGCCGCTTTTCGCGACGTGGCTGCTGCCGGTCGTGCTGCGCGCGCGTCCGCCCGTGGCCCCGCCGGTGCTGGATCGCGCGGCGCATGCGGCGGCGCGCGGTGTCACGCGCTGGCGGCGTCCGCTGCTCGCGGGCGCGGTCGCGGTGGCGCTGCTCGGCGGAGGGCTGCTGGCCTTCCGTCCGGATCGGATCTATGTGGCGGGGATGGGCCAGTTCCGCCCCTCGGGCAGCGAGGCCTACCGCGGCCAGGAGTGGCTCGTGCGCCGCGACGCGAGCGCGAACGAGGGCATCTACCTCGTGCAGGGGCGCACATGGGCGGAGGTGAAGGCGGGCGCCACACGGCTGGCGGCGGCGGTGAGTGGCGGGCGGATGTCCCTCTGGTCGTATCTGCTCCCCGCGCCGGACCATCAGGCCGCGAACCGCGCGGCGTGGGCCGCCGGCACGGTCGCGCGGCTGCGCGGGGAGTTTGAAAAGGCGGGGCTCGGCGCGGAATGGAGCGCGCCCACGCTGGCGCTCGCCTCCGCGCTGGAGAGCGCCGCCGCGGGCGAGGCGTCCGCCTTTCGCGCAGCGGAGCCGCTGCTCGCCACGCTCGCCAGCGAGCACGAAGGCATGATCACCGCCGTGGTCCGGCTGCCCGGCTCGGCCGAGCAGCCCGTGCCGGAGGGCGGCTTCGCGGCGGGTCCGGGCGAGGTGCTCCCCGTGAGCTGGGTCTCGCTCGCCGACGAACTCACTGCGCTCGCGCGGCACGACATGGGCCGGCTCGGCGGCTGGATGCTTGCCGCGCTGGTCGTCCTCTGCACGCTGGCCCAGCGGTCGCTGCGGCTGGTCGCGCTGAATTTCGCCGCGCTGCTCCTCGCGCTCCTCGCGCTCGTGGTGCTGCTCGCCGCCACGGGCACGAGCCTCAGCCCGCTCTCGCTGCTCAGCGTGCCGCTGCTGCTCGGGCTGGTGATCGACTACAGCCTGCACATCCTCATGGGCCTGGAGCACAGCGGCGGCGAGCTGCGAAAGACTTACAGCCATCTCGCCGCGCCGGTCCTGCTCACCGGGCTTTCGTCGTGCATCGGCTTCGGAGCGCCCATGCTCACGCGCCAGCCGGCGCTGCGGAATTTCGGCATCGTCATGGATCTCGGCATCCTCGCCGCGGTCGCCACCTGCCTCGTGGTGCTGCCGCTGCTGCACCGCGCCACGATGCGGCGTCGGGAGGAAACGCGGGAGTGATATAAGCGGCCATGCAAACAGGTCGCGGCGGTCTGTCACGGAGGGACAACAGAGATTAGGCGGTGGTAAGGCGAAGCGGGAACCACCGGATCTGAAAGATCACGGGATGCGCCCCGGACGGGGCGCGGGAGTTTTCCGCACATGGCTCCGGCGCAACCTCCGGGGCGCATTTGCCGTTGTGAATGCAGTCCGGTGGTTCCCGCTCGGGGACTCGCTCCACCACCGGCTAATTTCCATTGTCCCTCCGGGACAGGCCGCCATTCTCCCGCCAGACATTTTCTCCCGCCATACATGCGCCGCCTTTTTCCCCATCTCCTCCTCGCCTGCATCCTCCTCCCACCGGCGCTCCACGCCGATCCCGCGCCGCTCACGCCGGCAAAGGCCGAGGCGCTGCGCACGCGCTTTGAAACCCGCCAGCGCGCTTCCCGCTCGTGGACGGCGGATTTCACGCAGACGCTCACGATGCCCGGCCTGCGCGCGTCGATCGAGAGCGAGGGCACGTTCACCTTCCGCGCGCCGGACGCGCTGCGGATCGAGTTCACCAAGCCCGCGGGCGAGCTGGTGCTCATTCTCGGCGACCGCCTTTTTCTCCAAAAGCCCGGCAAACGCGCGGTGGAAAAATCGCTCACCGGCGACAGCGCGGGAAAACCCTTCCAGGCGCTGCTCAGCCTCATGCAGGGCCGGCCGCCGGAGAATGAGGCGCAGTTTGACCCGCGCGTGATGCAGGAGGACGGGCGCTACGTCATCGAGCTGACGAAAAAGCCCGACGCCACCGGCCGCCTGCCAAAGCGCATCACGAACATCGTCTCCGCGGAAACGCTGGACGTGCGCGAGGTGCTCGTGGAGCTGCCAAACGGCGGCTCGCTGCGCTACGTCTTCCGCGACCCCGCGCGCAACCGCCCGGTGGAGGCGCGGCTTTTCGCGCCGCCGGCGGAATGAAAGAGCGCCGCGGCTTGTCAGCCTCCGATTTCCCCCTAACCTCCCGCCCGAAATTCAAACCTGACCGGATTTCCCCACGGTGAACTGGCGGGCGGATGGCTGAACCCGATCCGCCGGTGACTTCCCCGAACGGCCCTCCTGTCCCATTTTCCACTCCACATGCACGACGCCATCATCCCGCTCGCCGAACGCCTCCTCTCGCGCATCCGCACCGACCTGCTAGAGACAGGCGCGGATTTCGGCATCGACTCCGACCTCTTCGCCGCCGGGCTGGATTCCATGTCCATCATGCAGCTCTCGCTGATCATCGAGGAGGAGTTCGGCACGCAGATGCCCGACCGCCTGATCACCCGCGAGACTTTCTCCACCGCGCGCCAGATCGCCGCGGCGATCCGCGAGGTGGGCGCCCCGCAGGCGAGATGAAACAACGCGCTCCGCTCTCGGGAGCCGACGCCTTTCTCCTCGCGGTCGAGCGGATGATGCTCGCCGCCGGGCAGGGCCGGCACCTCGGGCTGACGGTGGTGCAACTCGGGCCGGGCTTCGATGCGGCGCGCTTCCGCTCCGCGGCGGACCGGCTCGCAGCGGCCAGTCCGCTCGCCGCGGCGCGGCTGCGCCACCCGTTCGCGCGGGTGCCGCACTGGGAATGGACGGAGCGGACGCGCGCGGAGTTTCCGATCATGGAGCACGCGACGGGCGCTGATCCCGACAGGCTTTGCGAGCTGCGGCTCAATGAGGCGACGGACGTCCCGGTGAGATTCGACGTGCTGCCGCAGGCGGACGGCGCGACGACGCTGGTAATGACGTGGCGGCATTTCCTGCTGGATGGAAAAGGGGCCGAGCTGCTCCTCGCGGAGCTGGCGCGGCTGGCGGCCGATCCCGCCGCCGCCGGCGAAGGCTCGTGGAGACTGGCTCCCGCGCGCTCCACGGGCTGGCGCGCACGGCTGGGCGAGGCCGAGCGATTCAAGGATCACTTCTACAAAAACGCGCGCCTCGGCATCGGCTCGCTTGCGGGTGCGGAGCCGCGTCCGGGCGCGGCGCGCTTTGCGCTGGAGCATTTCAGCGCGGAGGAAACGGCGCGGCTCGCCGCCCGCGCCAGCGCCCAGACGCGCGGGCTGTTTTCGCTCGCGTGGTTCCTCGCGGTCACGGTGCGGGCGCATCGCGCGGTCTTTCTCCGCCGCGGCGCGGAGCCGGAGAGCTACCAGGCGAGCTGCGCCGTGCAGGAGCGGAAACGCGGCGCGCGCCACCCGATCTGGCAGAACCGCGTCTCGCAGCTTTTCTTCTGCCTCCAGCCCGCGGAAGCGGCGGACATCGCCACGGCGGCCCGCTCGCTGCACGCGCAATTCACGGAGCTCACCCACGCCCGGATGCCGCAGGCTTTCGCGACAATGACCGGCCTTTTCCGCCGGCTGCCGACGGCCTGGTATCTGCGCTTCATCCGGCGCAATTCCGGCGGGCACATCACGTCCTTTTTCTACTCGCACACCGGCCAGTTTCTGCCCGAGTGCGCGGACCTCGCGGGCGCGCCGGTGCAGGACGGCTGGCATGTGCCCTCGGTCTCTGCGCCGCCGGGGACGGGCATCTTTTTCAGCGAGCGCGGCGGGCGTCTCACGGCCACGCTCGCGTGGCGCGAAGGCGCGGTGAGCGACGCGGAGATCGCGCTCATGCGCGCGACGCTGCGCGAGGAATTGCTCGGCCCATGAAGTGCGACGTGCTCGTGCTCGGCGGCGGCGCGGCGGGTCTGGCCGCGGCAGTGGCGGCGGCGCGCACGGGCGCACACACGGTGCTCGTCGAGCGCCACGGCGCGCTCGGCGGGATGGCGACCGCGGCGCTCGTTCACTCGATCTGCGGGCTTTATCTGCTGCGCGATGAACCCGGAGCCGTAGCCGCGCACCGCGGGCTTCCGGCGGAGTTCGCCGCGCGGCTGATCCGCGCGGGCTCGGCCTCGGCGCCGGTCCGCATGGGGCGGCTCGACGTGCTGCCGCATTCGCCGCCGGGCTTCGCGGCGGTGGCCGATGCGCTCGCGGAGGAATGCCCGTCGCTCGATGTCCGGCTGCACACGGAGCTGCTCGCCGTCGCGGGCTCGGGCTTGGTGGAAAGCGCTGAGCTGTTAGCGCGCGGATGCCGCACGACGGTCGAGCCGCGCGCCGTCGTGGATGCGAGCGGCGACGCCGCGCTGACCACGCTCGCCGGCCTCGCGACCGACCAGGCTCCCGCCGACCGGCTCCAGCGCCCGGCTTTCATTTTCTCGCTCCACACCGTCGAGGTCGCGGCGCTCGACGACGCGGGGCGCATCCGGCTCGCGCACCAGCTCGCCGCCGCGGTCGGAGCTGGCGAACTCGCCGCGGGCTGCCTCGGCGCGCACCTGCGCCCGACGGGCCGAGGCTCGGAGGTGTACGTGACCGTGGATCTCGCGGGAGCGGCGGATTTCGATCCGTGCGATCCCGCGCAACTCGCCGCGCTGGAGCGCGAGGGACGCCGCCTCGCCGCGCAGCTCGCCGCCTTTCTCCGCGCGAGCCATCCCGCTTTCGCTCGGGCCGAGATCGGCGCACTCCCCGCGCGCGTCGGTGTGCGCGAAAGCCGGCGCGTGCGCGGCCGGGCGGTCGTCACTGGCGACGACGTGCTGCGCGGTGCAGAGTCGGCGGACATGGTCGCGCTCGGCACCTGGCCGATGGAGCTGCGCGAGCGTGCGACTGGCGCGCGCTGGCGTTTTCCCGACGCGAACCGCCCGACGCAGATCCCGCTCGGTGCGCTGCGCGCCGAGGGTGCGGACAACCTCTGGACCGCCGGGCGCTGCATCTCATGCGATCACGAAGCGCAGGCGGCGCTGCGCGTCATCGGCACCTGCATGGCAACCGGCCAGGCCGCGGGTGTGGCCGCGGCGCTGCAAGCAGCCGGGACCGCGGAGCCCACTGCCGCAGCCGTGCGCGCGGCGCTGCCGGCGATTGATTTTCCCGGGACCGAACATGCCGCCGAACGTAGCTGACCTCATCGCCGAACGCGCCGCCGCGCACCCGGAGCATCCCGCCCTCATGGAGCGCGGCGCGGCCACGAGCTACGGCACGCTGCTCGCGCATGCCGACGCCGTCGCCGCGCCCCTGCGCGCGATCCTCGCCAAGGAATGGCCCGGTGTGGCGGCGGCTCGAATCGCGCTTTTCTGCCCGGATGGCGCGGACTACGTGGCGCTCGCGCTCGGCATCCTGCGGGCCGGCGGATGCCTCGTGCCGGTCGCGCCGGAACTCGCGCTGCCGGAACGCGCGGCGCAGGTCGCACTGACCGCGCCGCACATCGTCATCGCAGCCGGGCCGCATCCGTGGCTGCCGGGCGCGGCGGCGGGTACAGAAAGCGCGGGCGCGATCTGGCAATGGGCGCGCGGGCCGGGCGCCGGCACGTTTCCCGAGGAGCGTTTCGCCGCGCTCGCGCCGGCGTTCGTGCGGTTTTCCTCCGGCACCACGGGCGAGAGCAAAGGCGTGGTGCTCGGCCACGAGACGCTGCTCGCGCGCATCCGCTCGGCGAACCGCCGGCTCGGTATCACCGAGTCCGACCGCGTGCTGTGGACGCTGCCGATGGCGCACCATTTCGCCGTCTCGATCGTGCTCTATCTGCTCTCCGGCGCGACGACCGTGATCGAGGGATCGCACCTCGCTGCGGACATCCTCACGACCGCGCGCGCCTGCGACGCCACGGTGATCTACGGCTCACCGTTTCATCATGCGCTGCTCGCAGCGGAGGATTCCGGGCGCACGTGGCCGGCGCTGCGGCTCGCCGTTTCCACCGCCGCCAGCCTCAGCGCGGAGACCGCTGCGGCATTCCGCGAGCGCTACGGCGTGGCGCTCGCGCAAGGGCTGGGGATCATCGAGGCCGGCCTGCCGCTGCTGAATGACGATCCGGAGAGGCCGCTGAGCGTGGGGCGGCCTGACGACTTCGCGGTGCGACTGCGCGGCGGGAGTGAAATCGGCGAACTGCTGCTGCGCGGGCCGGGGATTTTTGACGCGTATCTCGCGCCGTGGCGCGAGCGCGCGGAGGTGCTGGAGGATGGATGGTTCGCGACCGGCGACCTCGCGAGCCAGGACGCGGAGGGGCACGTCTTTCTGCGCGGACGCGCGAAGTCCGTGATCAATGTCGGCGGCATGAAGTTTTTCCCCGAGGAGATCGAGGCGGTGCTGGATGCGCATCCGGCGGTGCTCGCGAGCCGGGTGCGCGGCGAGCCACATGCGCGCTGGGAGATGATCGCGGTCGCGGAAATCATCGCGCGCGATCCGCGTAATCCGCCGGGCGCGGCGGCGCTGGCGCGGCACTGCCGCGAACGGCTCGCGGGCTACAAGGTGCCGCTGCGCTTTGCGTGCGTGGAGTCGCTGCCGCGCACGGCGAATGGAAAGCTGCGCCGATGACGCGGGAGCAGATCGAACGGCTCGCGCGCCGGTTTCGCGGGCGCTGGCTCCAGGGCTACGTGCGCGGAAAGCTGCGGACTGATCCCGCGTATGGCGCTTCGTGGGAGCGGCTCGGCGCGTCGGCGCTGCCGCTGCTGGACATCGGCTGCGGGGTGGGGCTGCACGCGTTTTACCTGCGCGAACGCGGCTACGCCGCGCCGGTGCTCGGGCTCGATGTGGATGCGAAAAAAATCGCCGCCGGGCAGGCAGTGGCGGCGGCGCACTACCCCGGCGTGACGCTACGGCTGGGCGATGGCGCGGCGCTGCCGGAGTTTCACGGGAACGTCAGCCTGCTGGATGTGCTGCACTATTTTCCCGCCGCCGCGCAGCCCGCGCTGCTGGCCGCGCTGGCGGAGCGAACGGCGCCGGGCGGCTGGTGCATCATCCGCACGACACCGCAGGACGGGAGCTGGCGATTCCGCGCGACGCAGACGCTGGAATGGTTCGCGCAGCGCAGCGCGTGGATGACGCAGCCCGCGCTCGCGTTTCCCACGATCGAGTCTGTCACGGCGCGCTTTTCTGAAACCGAGTTCGACCACGACGTGCGCCCGCTGTGGGGCCGCACGCCTTTCAATAGCTGGCTGCTGGCGTTCCGGCGGCGGTGACGGCGAGCGGGGCGGGACCGAGGCGGGCGAGCGCAGTCTGCGCGGAGCGTTCGCCAAGCGCGATCAGCCCTCGGGCAAGCACTGGCCAGGGCTGGCGGGCGGGCGCGGTGATCGGCAGACCGAGCCGCGGGCGCTGAGTCACGGTCTCGATCGGGACGGTGACTTTTCCCGTGCGCCGCGCGAGTTCGAGCTTCCAGCGGAGCACCTCGTCGGCGGTGAGCTGGTGGCCAGCGAACATCGCGCCGGGAAAGTTCAGCCGCTCGGGCCGCGCCCGCGATGCGACCTGCTCCTCGTGGAGGATGGTGTGGGCGGCGAGGTGCGTGATTTCTGGGTCGTCGATCCACTGCTCGACGGGCGCGGTGCTGCCTAGGCCGCCGTCCCAAAGCAGTTCGCCGTCCATCCGGCGCGGCGCGAGGAAGCCGGGCAGCGCGCAGCTCGCGAGGATCGTCTCCACGAGCGGGCCGCGGTCGCGCAACTCGACGGCGCTGGTGCGGAGATTCACGACCGCGAGATGCAGTCGGGCGGCGGGGCAGTCCTCGATCCGCATGTCGCCGACGAGGCCGGTGAGCACGCGCTCGATCTTGTGCCCGAGCAGGACGGCGGGCACGCCGCTCCGTCCGAGGAAGGTGCCGAGCGCACGCAGCGGGAAGCTGCGCTCGCGGAAGTGCAGCTTGAAATCGGCACGCGTGAACTCCGCCTCAATGGCCTCCATTTTCAACCCGGCTGCATAAAGCCCGGCGAGCAGCGCGCCCGCGGACGAACCGGAGACGGCGTGCGGTTTCCACCCGCCCGCGATGAGTCCGCGCAGGAAGCCGAAATGCGTGGGAAAGCCGAGGAAGGACGCGCCGAATGAAACGGCGAGGCGTGAGGGTTTAGACATTGGCTGGAGCGGATGAGCGGGCGATACGGTAGAGGAGAAAAACGGGCGCGCCGAGCAGCGACCAGCACGCATAAAGGCCGAAGCCGCCGAGCGAGATGAGCACCGCCGCGCCGGGCGGCACGCCGCAGAGCGCGCCGAGCAGGGTCTCGAAACTTTTTTCGCGCAGGCCGATGCCGGAGATCGTGACGGGGAGCATCGTGATGACATCGATCACCGGCATGACCGAAAAGACATCGGCCAGCGGCAGCGGCGTGAGGAGCGCGCGGGCGGCGCAGTAGTAGATGAGGAAAAACGCCGCGAGCGCGCAGGCGGAGAGCGCGAGCGCGGCGAGCGAGCGGCGTCCGCCGGTGAAGAGCAGCGCGAAAACGCCGGAGATCTCGATGACGTGCTCGCGCATCGGCAGCCAGCGCGGGTGGCGGTGGCGCAGACGCGGATGGCTGGTGATGCCCCAAAAGACGAGCGCGGCGGCGGCGACTGCGAGGGCGATGAGGACGCCGTGAAAAAACGCCGCCGTGAGCGGAGTGCGCTCGAACCACTCGCGGCGCAGCAGCGCGACGGCGAAGGCGGCGACGAGGATGGCGACGAATCCGCTGAGCCGGTCCATGAGCGCGGCGAGCACGCCGCCAATCTTGCGGCCCGGAAACTCGGCGGCAAGCCACGCGATTTTCACGGCATCGCCGCCCGCCGAGCCGGGCAGGAAAAGCGTGGCGAACTGCCCCATGAAATGCAGGCCCGCCGCGCGTCGGAGCCCGACCGGCAGGCCCGCGAGCCGCAGGCAGCACCACCAGCGGAGCAGACCGGCGAGTTCGCACACGCCGGCCGCGAGCAGGCCGAGCGCGACCCAGCGTCCGTCCGCGACGCGCCAGAGCGTGGCCGCTTCCGTGCGCACGCGAGGGTCGCTGAAAACCCACGCCAGCAGGGCGACGGTGATCAGCGCCTGGAGGACGGGAAGGAGCACGCGGCGCATCGGGAGGCGGAAGCTATTTGGTCGGGCGGGAGTGCAAAGGCAATTTTGGATGGCGGCTGCTGCGACGCGGGAAAATCACGCCGTCATCCTGAGCGGAGTTCCGTGCGGGCGCAGGTGGGACGGAACGGAGTCGAAGGACCCCGGCGATTGCGTGCGACATCGCTCGTGAGAGGGCGGGGTCCTTCGACTGCGCTGCGCCCGCCTTTCCGCCTCCGCTTCGCTCAGGATGACATTGTCGGTGGATTGCCAGCCTGCGGGGCGGCGGGCATGGTCTGCGGCCCATGAGAATTTCCCCGACCGACGATGCCCTGCCGCGCTGGCGGAGCTGCGCGCGGTGGCTGGCGTTTTGGTACTTTTGCACGTGGCCGCTGGGGGTCGGCGCGCTGTGGTGTCTGTGGTCGCCGGCGGCGGGGCTGTGGCATTTCGCGGGGACGCATGTGCTGGCGCTTTACAGCGCGCTGCGGGCGAACTCGCAAATCTTCGGGCAAGTGGTCCGGCGGTTTGCCACGCTTGAGCGCGAGGCGTGGATCACGATCGATGACGGGCCGTTTCCCGACGACACCGCGGCGCTGCTGGAGGTGCTGGCGCGGCATGGGACGCCGGCCACGTTTTTCCTCGAAGGTGCGCGCGTGCGCAGCGCGCCGGAGCTGGCGCGGCGGATCGCAGCGGCGGGGCACAGCATCGGCAATCATTCGCACACGCATCCGGTCGGCCGCTTCTGGGCGCTCGGCCCGCGCGGGGCACGGCGCGAGCTGGGCGCGTGCTCGGAGGCGCTGCGCGAGGCGGCGGGCGTGGAGCCGCTGGGTTTCCGCCCGCCGGTCGGGATGGCGAATGGCTTTGTGCATCTGATCGCGAGGCGGCTCGGGATGCCGGTGATCGGGTGGAATGCGCGCGGATACGACGGGCTCGACCGCGATCCCGCGCGCGTGACTGCGCGGCTGCTGGCGCGGCTGAGTCCCGGCGCGATTCTGCTGCTGCACCAGCGCCCGGGCGGCACGGGGAGCGCGGCGATCCTCGACGGGCTGCTGACCGCGCTGCGCGAGCGCGGCTACCGCTGCGTGGTGCCGGCGGCGGAAAGATTCATCGCGGGCTAAAGTCCCGCCTTTTCCGAAATGCCACGACCCACACGCATCGCCATCATCGGAGCCGGACCGGCGGGAGCGACGACCGCGCTGCTGCTGGCGCGCAAGGGCGCATCGGTGGTGATGCTCGATGACGGGCGCAGGCCGGAGCTGGTCGTCGGCGAGTCGCTGGTGCCGCTGCTGACGGAGATTTTCCAGCGGCTGGGGATCGAGGAGCAGGTGGCGGCGCTCGGCGTGCGGAAGCCGGGCGTGACGTTCGCGTTTGGCGACGGGGACGACTTCGCGCTGTCCTTCAGCGCGCTGCGCGGCGTGCTGCCGAACTACGCTTACAATGTGCCGCGCGCGGAGTTCGACCGGCTGCTGCTCGACACGGCGCTGGCGGCTGGCGCGGAGTGCATCCCAGCGGTGGCGAAGCTGGAGGCCGATGCGGACGCCGACACGGTGCGGCTCGCGCCGGAAACGCTCGCGCTGATTCCCGCTTGGGAAGGCGCGCAACCGGACGTGGTGATCGACGCCAGCGGACGCCGCCGCCTTTTCGCGCGGCTGCTCCGCATCCCGGCGGCGACGGGGCCGAGGCGGGACGTCTCGCATTTCGCGCACTATGAAAACGCGCCGTGGCCGGAGCCGCGCGGGCAGGTGGAGATCGGGCGGCTGGAGCGCGGCTGGAGCTGGCGCATCCCGCTGCCGGGGCCGCGGCTCTCGATCGGCGTGGTGATGGGCCGCGAGCACGCGCTGCGCTTTGGCGCGACGCCGGAGGAGCAGCTCGAAGGCGCGATCGCGCACGACGCGCGGCTGGCGGCGGCGACGCGCGGGCGGCGGCGCGTGACGCCGGTCGCCACGTACGCGAATTACCAGCTCATCTCCGCGCGCGGCGCGGGCGCGGGCTGGGCGATGGCGGGCGACGCGTTCGGCTTTGTGGATCCGATGCTCTCGCCGGGGCTGTGCATGGCGATGAGTTCCGCCGAGCGGCTCGCGGCGGCGATCCCGGCGCACGGCGGACGCACGCCCGGCACCGACCGCGCGCTGGCGGATTCCGCGCAGTGGTTTCGCGAAATGCTGAGGGCGTGGGAAAGCCTGGTGGAGTATTTCTACGACGGGCGGGTCTTCGCGATCCACCGCAGCGGCAGCGCCTTTTCCGAGCGGCATCCCGGCGCGCTGAGCCGGATGCTGGAGCGACACACGGCGAAGCATCTCTCCGGCATGGCGTCGGGCGCGCTCACGGCGCATCCCTACTCGCGCGGGCTGCTGCGCTTTTTGGGAAAATATCTCGCGCGTGATTTCGATCCGCGCGATTTCGCGATCCGGTGATGCGGTTGCATCGAATCATTCCGTAATTCCGTTTCTGCTTTTGGACGGAATTAACGGAATGGGGATGATGCGATTTTAGCTGGCGATTTCTCGGGTCTGCTGCCGTCACGGCACGGCGCGGAGCGTGGGCACGGCTTCGCAGACTTCGCGCCAGCCGGGGAAGTTCCAGGTGTTTGGAAAGCCGGCGCACTGGATCGGCTTCACGGGCTGGATGGCGCAGTCGCGACCTTCGAGGAAGATGCACTCGTGATTGTATTCGGAGCCGTCGGCGCCGGGGCCTTTGTCGATGAGCGCGAGGCCGTCGCGCTGCGGGCGGAGGCGGGTGTAGCGCTGGATGAAATCGTCCTCGCCGATGCCGAGATGGCGGGCGATGGCGGCGATCTCGGCACCGCCGACGGGCACGAGGCCGGGCCAGCGGCAGCATGCGGTGCAGCGCTGGCACTCATAATGGACGGCGGCGGACATCTGGCGCGGATGGTAGCGAGACGCGCGCGCCGCGCCAGTCTTCGGCACCTGGGACGATCCTCCAAAGCAAGGTCATCCTGAGCGGAGTTCCGTCGTGGGCCGCGGCGAAGGCGGGGAACAGTGGCGGGCGGCAGGCGGGACGGAACGCAGTCGAAGGACCCCGCACCTTCACGGGCGATGCCGCACGCAATCGCCGGGGTCCTTCGACTGCGCTGCGCCCGCCTTTCCGCCTCCGCTCCGCTCAGGACGACACCGCGTCTTTCCATGGTGTGCCGCGAGCAAACCTGTCCGGACTTTCGCCGCACTTTCGCCTTTGCCCAAAGCGGCGCCGGCATTCTAAGTTTCCTGCGGCCTCGCGGTCGTCGCTCGCAATCATTGGGCGGAACCGCTTTGCCCATTCGCTGAAACCCTCGCCTTTATAAACCAACTCCCGGCCCACATGAAAACCTCAGCCTCCCTCCTCGCGCTCTCTTTCGCCGCCACCCTGCCTGCATCCGCGGCGGTGGATTTCGACAAGGATGTGAAGCCGATCCTCGAGCTGAACTGCGTGCGCTGCCACAACCCGAAGGGGACGGAGTTTGAGAAGGGCGACACGGATCTCGATCTCTCCACGCACGAGGCGGCGACGGCGGACGCGGGAACGATCGTCGCGGGCAACCCGGAGAAGAGCAAACTCTACAAGACGACCGTGCTGGCCGATGACGCGAAGAAGCTGATGCCGCCGAAGAACAAGGTCACCGGCATGCTGGAGCGGCTGACGAAGGAGGAGACGGAGACTTTGAAAACATGGATCGCCGAGGGCGCGAAGTGGACGGAAGGCGCGGCGCTTGTGGCGCGGAAAAAGGAGGCGAAGGGCACGGACGAGGGCGGGCTGGTGGCGCAGGTTTTCGCGAGGATCACGGAGGTGACGAAGGAGAAGGACGCCGCCGAGATGAAGGCTTACCCGGCCGTGATTCCGGGGACGGAGATCACATTCGAGATGCTGCCGATCCCGGGCGGAAAATTCAAAATGGGCAGCCCGGAAACCGAGAAGGGCCGGAAGCCCGACGAGGGGCCGCAGCACGAGGTGGAGATCGCGCCGTTCTGGATGGGCAAGCACGAGGTGACCTGGGGCGAGTTCGAGCTTTTCATGTATCCGAACGAGGAGAAGAAGGCGCGCGAGACGAAGAAGCTCCCGGCGATGCTCAATGCGCTGACCGACGCCGTCACGCACCCGACGCAGCCTTATGTGGAAATGAGCTTCGGAATGGGCAAGGACGGCTTTCCCGCGATCTCGATGACGCAGCACGCCGCGAACAAATACTGCCAGTGGCTGAGCGCGAAGACGGGCCACTTTTACCGCCTCCCGACCGAGGCCGAGTGGGAGTACGCTGCGCGTGCGGGGACGACGACGGCTTACTTCTGGGGCGATGACGCCGCGCCGATCGGCGACTATGCGTGGTACGGGAAGAACAGCGACTTCAAGTACCAGAAGGTCGGCAAGAAGAAGCCGAACGCTTGGGGCCTGCACGACATTCTCGGCAATGTCGTGGAGTGGACGCTCGACCAGTACGACGCGGATTTTTACAAAAACTCGCCCGCGGCGAATCCGCGGAACACGGCGACCAAACCGTATCCGCATGTGGCGCGCGGCGGCTCATGGGACGACGACGACGTGACGAAGCTGCGCGTCGCCGCGCGGCGGGCGTCGGACAAGACGTGGAAGATCCAGGACCCGCAGCTGCCGAAGAGCATCTGGTACCATACCGACGCGCAGTTCCTCGGCTTCCGCATCGTGCGCCCGCTGAAAACGCCGGGCGCCGCCGAGATGCAGGCCTACTGGAACAGCGGCGTCGAGAAAGACGTGCCCGGCCTGACCAAGGCGGAATAGCTGATTCTCGGCCGGCTCTTTTCACGCCTAATCTTTTGGCCCGACCGCGATGAAAGAGTCGTCGCCAAACCGCGCTTCGCGCGGATAGCTTCGCGCTCCACCTCCTCCACTCCCAAAACTATGAACGAACCATCCCAGATCATCACTCCCGACGGCTTCAACCGTCGCACGTTCCTGAAAACCGGCTCCGCGGCCATGGCCGGCGGCGCACTCCTCGGCTCGCTGTCCGCCGAGCGTTTCGCCCATGCGGCGGGCTCCGACGAACTCAAGGTCGCACTCGTCGGCTGCGGCGGACGCGGCGGCGGCGCGGCGGATCAGGCCCTCAGCACCTACCAGCTCGGCCCGCTCAAACTCGTAGCCATGGCGGATGTCCACGAAGACCGCCTCCAGGGCACGCTCAAGAATCTGACCACAAAGCACGCCGAGCGCGTGGACGTCCCGAAAGAGCGCCAGTTCCTCGGCTTCGACGCCTTTGAAAAAGCCATCGCCATCGCCGATGTCGTCATTCTCGCCACGCCTCCCGGATTCCGCCCGATGCAGATCGAGGCCGCCGTCAAAGCCGGCAAGCACATCTTCACCGAGAAGCCCGTCGCGACCGACGCGCCCGGCATCCGCAAGGTGCTCGCCGCCGCCGAGGAGGCGAAGAAGAAGAACCTGAAGATCGGCGTCGGACTCCAGCGCCATCACCAGGCCGGCTATATCGAGACGGTGAAGCGTCTCCACGACGGCGAGATCGGCGACATCGTCTCCATGCGCTGCTACTGGAACGGCCAGACGCCGTGGGTGAAGACGCGCGAATCCCTCGAGAAGCAGTACGGCCGCAAACTGACCGAGATGGAATACCAGATGCGCAACTGGTACTACTTCACATGGATCTGCGGCGACCACATCGTCGAGCAGCACATCCACAACCTCGACGTCATCGACTGGGTCAAGAAGGGGCATCCCGTCAAGGCGCAGGGAATGGGCGGCGTGGAAGTGCGCAAAGGACCCGACTACGGCGAAATCTTCGACCACCACGCCGTGGAATTCACCTACGCGGACGGTTCTGTCTGCTTCAGCCAGTGCCGCCACCAGCCCGGATGCTGGAACAGCGTGAGCGAACACGTTGTCGGCACGAAGGGCTCGGCGAACGTCGGTGGGAACACCATCCTCGGGGAGAACAAGTGGCGCTATAAGAACGAGGGCGCCAAGGATCCCTACCAGCAGGAGCACGACGATCTCTTCACCGCGATCCGGAAGAATACGCCCTACAACGAACTGGAGTACGGCGCGCACAGCACCATGACCGCGATCCTTGGCCGACTGGCCACCTACGGCGGCAAGGAAGTCGAGTGGGACAAGGCGATCAAATCCGAGATCAGCCTCTTCCCCGACAAGCTCGCATGGGACGCGCCGATGAAGGTCAACCCCGACGCCGACGGCATGTATCCGCACGCCATCCCCGGCAAGACCGTCGTCGTCTAAGCCTCACGGCAGCCTGATTCACAGCGCCCCGCTTTCTCCTCGCGAGAGAGCGGGGCGCTCTTTTATGGCGCGGGACGCGGCACTTCGCTCCAGCGCCGGGACTCGATCGACTCAATCTTCCCATCGGGCGCGCGGAGAATCCGCGCCGCCGCGCCCGGCGTTTCCTCCACGAGCTTCAGCCCGCGCTCCGGCCCGAGCACGCTGACCGATGTGGAGAGGCCGTTTGCCGTCATGCCGTCATCCGCGATGACGGTGACGAGGCTGTGGTCCGTGAGGCCCAGGCCTGTGCGGGGATCCACGATGTGCGAGTAGCGCGTTCCGCCGATTTCCACGCGCTGATACATGTCGCCGCTCGTGGCGATGCTCCGGTTTTTCAGCCAGATGACCTGTGGCGGTGGTGCTCCCGGAGCGTCGAGCGTGGCGACCTCGATCTTCCATCCGGGCTGGCCGGGCGGCGCATCGCTCGCGGTCATGTCGCCGCTGCCGCCCACGAGCGCGCGCGTGATGCCGCGCGCTTTGAGCACCGCGACCGCCTCATCCACGGCGAAAATCTTTGCAATCGCGCCGAGGTCCAGCCGCATCTCCGGCACGAGCAACTCCGCCGTCCGGCCCGCGGGATCGAGACGCAGCTTCCGGTAGCCCACGCGCGCTTTCATCTCAGCGAGGAGTTCCGGCGACGGCAGCTCCTGCTTCCGCCGCGCTCGCCGCCAGACATTCACGAGCGGCCCCACCGTGATGTCGAAAGCGCCATCCGACCGCACCGCAAAATCCTGCGCGCGCGACAGCACCCGCCAAAGGTCGCCGCTCACCGGCACCGCCTTTCCCTGCCCGGATGTCCGCGACAGCCGGCTCAGCTCCGAATCGCTGTCGTAGTCGCTCATCACGCTGTTCAGCACCGCGATCCTCTCAAACGCCGCATCCGCCCCGGCCCGCGCCAACGCCTCGTCCGCCGCGTAGAGCGAAATGCGGAACGGCAGCCCCATCTCGGCTTTCTCGAAAACGAACTTCTGCAAGTCCTCCGCCGCGTCCGCGCACCCGGCGATCAAGGCCAGCATTAGCGCCCGCGCGAATGCTCTGAATCCTAATCTCAAACGTAATCTTAATCGCACGCTCCGATCCTTAACCCGCGACGGCTGCCGGTTCACCGTAAAATCTCGCGCCGCACAAACTTGCCCACGCGTTCTGAACGCCACACACTCCCGCCTGTCTCACCCCGCTCCCATGACTCCCGCGCAATTTCTCTCCGCCGTCACCGCCATCGCAGCCGCCTCCTTCCTCCCAGCCAGCGCGCAGGACGAACCCGCGCCCCGCGTCGTTCTCAAGCCGATCAAATTCACCGAATACCACCTGCCCAACGGCCTGCACGTCATCCTCCACGAAAACCACGCCTCGCCCGTCGTCGCGACCTACGTGCTCTACCATGTCGGCAGCAAAAACGAGCGGCCCGACCGCACCGGCTTCGCCCATTTCTTCGAGCACCTCATGTTTGAGGGCAGCGACAACATCCCGCGCGCAAAGATCGACAAATACGTCTCCGGCGCCGGCGGAAACCTGAACGCTAGCACCTCGTTCGACCAGACGGACTACTACTTCAATCTCCCCAGCAACCAGCTCAAGCTCGCGCTCTGGATCGAGAGCGAGCGGATGATGCACTCGAAGATCGACGAGATCGGCGTCGAGACGCAGCGCAAAGTCGTGAAGGAGGAAAAGCGGCGCAGCTACGACAACCGGCCCTACGGCTCGCTCTTCGAGGAGCTGGCAAAGCTCGTCTTCAAAGACACACCCTACGCGTGGGTGCCCATCGGCTCCGCGCAGTACATCGACCAGGCCACCATCGCGGAGTTCCGCGACTTCTGGAAAACGTACTACCTCCCGAACAACGCCACGCTTTCGATCGCCGGTGACTTCGACATCGAGGCCACAAAGAAACTCGTCGCCGAATACTTCGGCCCGATCCCCCGCGGCCCGGAGGTCGTGCGCCCGAAGGTCGAGCTGCCGCCGCAGACCGAGCCCGTGAAGCACGACGTGCTCAAGGACAACACGCCGCTCCCCGCCACCCTCCACGCCTGGCGCGCGCCAAAGGAAACCGACCCCGACGCCTATCCGCTCGAGCTGCTCGGCAATATCCTCAGCTCCGGCCGCAGCTCCCGCCTTTATAAGCGGCTCGTCGAGAAAGAGCAGGCCGCACTGCAGGTCCAGGCATTCCCCTATCTGCTGGAAAAGGCCGGCATGCTCGGCGTCCAGGCCATCGGCCAGCAGGGCGTCACGCTCGACCAGCTCGACGCGCTCATCACCGAGGAAGTCGAGCGTGTGAAAGCGGAAGGCGTGACTGAGGAGGAATATCGCAAGGCGCTCAACCAGCAGGAGGCGCAGTTCGCGAGCAGCTTTGGCACGATGAACTCCCGCGCCAAGAACCTCGCCCGCTACCACCTCTTCTATGGCGACGCCAACCTCATCAACACCGAGCTCGACCGCTACCTCGCCGTGAAACGCGACGACCTCCAGCGCGTCGCGAAGAAGTATTTCACCAAGGAAGGCGTGAACATCCTCCGCTTCCCAGTCCCCGCCGCGCCTGCAGCCAAGTGATTTCCGCCGCCATGAAAAAAGCCCTTGCCCTGCTCCTCGCCGGTTTCGCCACCGCCGCCTTCGCCGACATCGACCGCACCCAGAAGCCCGAGCCCGACCCCGCGCCCGCCGCTTCCTTTCCCGACTACAAAACCGAGACGCTGCCCAACGGGCTCAAGGTCTTCATCATCGAGGACGACCGCAAACCCACCGTCACCTTCCGCCTCGTCATCCGCAGCGGCTCCATCTTCGACGGCGGAAAGACCGGCACCGCGGACTTCGTCGCCGGACTGCTCAATCGCGGCACGGAGAAGCGCGACGCCGCGGCCTTCGCCCTGGAGACCGACTCAATCGGCGTCGGCGTCGAGTCCGAATCCGAACCGGACTCCATCAGCGTCTCCGCCGCCGGCCTGACGAAGTACACCGGCAAGCTCCTCGACCTTTTTTCCGACGCCGTCTTCCACGCCGCGTTTCCCGCCGAGCAGATCGCCAAGCTCCAGCGCCAGACCCTTTCCGCGCTTGAGGAGGAAAAGCAGCAGCCCGCCAAGCTCGCCGGCAAGCTCACAGGCCAGGTGATCTACGGCACGCATCCATACGGCGCGTATCTCACACCCGCCGCCGTCCAGGCGCTCACCCGCGACGATCTCATCGCCTTCCACCGCGAGCATTTCGTTCCGAACAACGCCACCCTCGCCGTCGTCGGCGATGTGAAGGCCGCGGACATCCTCGCCGAGATCAAGCGCGTCTTCGGCGACTGGAAAAAGGGCGACCCGAAGATGATGAAGATGGCCGCACCGCCCGAGCTGAAAGGCCTCACCATCCACCTCCTCGACCGGCCAGGTTCCGTGCAGTCAAACATCGTCATCGCCCAGCCCGGCCCAGCCCGTGCCAATCCCGACACGCCCGAACTCAATGTCCTCAATGCCACGCTCGGCGGCGGATTCAGCGGACGCCTTTTCCAAAACCTCCGCGAAAAACACGGCTGGACCTACGGCGCCTACTCCTCGTTCAGCATGCTGAAACACGGCGGCGCATTCACCGCCAGCGCCGAGACCCGCAATGAAGTCACCGCGCCCGCCATCGCCGAGACGCTCAAGGAAATAGCCCGCCTCAGCGACGAGCCCGTGCCCGATCCCGAGCTCGCCCTCCAGCGCCAGTACAACGTCGGCAACTACCTCCTCTCACTGGAGAATTCCGCCCGCACCGCCCAGCGCGTCCAGGACATCGACCTCTTCGGCCTGCCCGCCGACTTCTACAAGACCTACGCCCGCCGCATGTCCGAGGTCACTCCCGCGCAGGTCCAGGCGCTTGCGAAAAAGTACCTCAGCACCACCGACATCGCGATCATCGTCGTCGGCGAAGCCAAGGACGTGCAGCCCGCGCTGGAGAAGATCGGCAAGGTGATCGTGTACGATCAGGACTTGAAGCCGGTCGCGAAGTAAGCCGCCGCGCGGGAGCCTGACTCCATGCTGCGCTCCGTCTCGCTCGATCGCGTCCGCGCAGCTTCGGACCCGTTTGATTTCGCGATCATCGGCGGCGGGGCGACGGGGCTGGGGATTGCGGTGGACGCGGCTTCGCGCGGGCATCGGGTCGCGCTGTTTGAGCAGGCGGATTTTGCAAAGGGCACATCGAGCCGCTCGACGAAGCTGGTGCATGGCGGCGTGCGCTATCTGCGGCAGGGAAACGTCTCGCTCGTCCTCGAAGCGTTGCGAGAGCGCGGGCGGCTCGCGCGCAATGCGCCGCACCTCGTGCGCGATCTTGCGTTCGTGATTCCGACGTACGCGTGGTGGGAGGGGCCGTTCTACGGTGTCGGCATGAAGGTCTATGACCGGCTGGCGGGGAAGCTCGGCTTTGGCCCGTCGCGCCATCTCAGTCGGCAGGAAACGCGTGCGCTGCTCCCGACCGTCGAGCCGGAGCACCTGACCGGCGGAGTGATCTACCACGACGGGCAGTTCGACGACGCGCGGCTCGCCGTGAATCTCGCGCAGACCGCCGAGGCGCTCGGCGCTGCGATGCTGAACTACTGCCGCTGCACGGGCCTGGTGAAAGAGCACGGAACCGTCGCCGGCGTGGAGATCCGCGACGAGGAGACGGGCGAGGAATTCACCGTGCGCGCGCGCGCCGTGATCAATGCGACGGGCGTCTTTGTCGATGACGTGCGGCGGATGGACGAAGCCGCCGCGCGGCAGCTCGTCACCATCAGCCAGGGCGTCCACATCGTCCTGCCGCGGAGCTTTCTCCCCGGCGACACCGCGCTCATGGTGCCGAAGACCGAGGACGGGCGAGTGCTCTTCGCCGTGCCGTGGCACGGCTGCGTGGTCGTGGGCACCACCGACACGCCGCGCCCCGCCGCGGAACTGGAGCCGCGCGCGCTCGACGCGGAACGCGACTTCATCATGGAGCACGCGCGCCGCTACCTCACGCGCGACCCGGCGGACGCCGACGTGCTCAGCATCTACGCCGGCCTGCGCCCGCTCGTGCGCGCAGGCGGCGGCGAGAAGACGGCATCTCTTTCGCGCGATCACACGATCGTCGTGAGCGAGAGCGGCCTGCTCACGATCACCGGCGGAAAGTGGACGACGTACCGCCGCATGGCCGAGGACGCGGTCGATCACGCCGAGATCATCGCCGGCCTCGAAAACCGCGCGTGCGTGACAAAGGACCTGGCCATCCACGGCGCGACGCGCGCGGAAATCCGCGAGCCGAACCTCCAGCCTTACGGAGCCGATGCGCCTGCGCTTGCCGGATTGCTCACGAGTGAGCCGGAGTGGGCCGCACCGCTGCATCCGGCGCTGCCTTACCAATGCGGCGAAGTCGTCTGGCACGCGCGGCACGAGATGGCCCGCACTGTCGAGGACGTGCTCGCCCGCCGCACCCGCGCGCTGCTGCTGAATGCACGCGCCGCGATCGAGGCCGCGCCCGCCGTCGCGCGCCTCCTCGCCGCCGAACTGCATCGCGACGCCGCGTGGGAGCAGTCGCAGGTCGCAGCGTTCACGGCGCTCGCGCGTGGATACGTCTTCACCGACCCGGCCAGCCGGGCTCAAGGCGGGCGCTCCGAGGATTGAGCAGCGCGCCTCCTCGATTCCTTTGCGTCTTCGCGCCTTTGCGTGAGTTTCCACCCGCGTTTTCCACACTGCCTCATGCTGCCCCGCACCATCCGCCGCTTCATCCAGATCCTGGCGCTGCCGTGCCTGGCCGTCACCGCCCTTCACTCCGCGCACGCGCAGGCGACGCCCGCGCCTTTCGCCAAGGCCGGCGTAGCATTTGTCGAGAAGCACTGCGTCGCGTGCCACGGCGAGAAGAAGCAGAAGGCGAATCTCGCGCTCCATACGGTGCGCGACGACATCGCGCTGCTGC